>URHS01000001.1 GCA_900547685.1 uncultured Blautia sp.
ACACAACATTTCCTTTGTTTAAACTGATGGATAGCTTCCAGCAAACGTTCTGTTTCACCACTTTCTGACAGTGCAATAACAACTGTATTGTCCCACTGAAAATTGATGATTGGATAGAAAGGAGCTTCTAACCCCACTGCAAAGTGCCCCATATTAGAGAAATATCTTGCTCCGTATTTCGCCAAAGTACCAGATGAACCCATACCGATAAAGACAATTTTTTCTGCTTTTTGAATCTGTTTTACTGCAAATAACAGTTTCTCTTCAAAAGCGCTTGAATTTGCCTTGACAAAAAACTCGGAAAGTTCCTGTAAATCTTTCATTGGAGGATATGAATTTTCTAATGTTCTTTCTTTTTTTAAAGCTTCTTTAAACTCAGAATATCTCTCAAAATTATTTTTATTGCAAAAATGCAAAATTGTTGACGGAGATACATGTATTTCTTTAGCAAGCTCCCGAATACTCATATATTGAATTTTATTACTATTCTTCACAATATACTTATAAATAGCAATATCTGTTTCATTATATTTTTGTATTTCCTCGTATAAAAACATAGCATAATTTCCCCACTTTCACTTTGCCAAGTATAATCATGTAAAACCTTGAAATGAAAAAAGGATAACAAATATACAATCTGTTACCCTTTTTAGTCCGTCTATTTTTATCAGGATAAAATTACAGTAAAATTTTGCTTCCGCCTTCTGTAACTTCTCCGTTTACTACATAATATGCTGCAGCTTCTTCTGGTTTTACATAAATCTGAATTTCTGTAATATCACTTTCTTTTTTTCCTGTTTCTTCTGTCCAAGCTTTTTTCACTGCTGCTCTGATTTCATTTATATCATATTCCTGACCTGCATACTGCACAAATACAGTTTCTTTCACTTCTTTTTTCACTGTACTTTTTTTAGTAGCTGCTTTCTTTGTTGTCTTTGTCACCTTTTCTGTTGCTTTTTCTGTCTTCGCTGGAGTAGTCTTTGTTGTTGCTTCTGTCACACTTTTTGTATTTGTTCTTTTCATAAGTGTTATCCTCCTTTTTCCTCTGTCTTATCATGACGCTTTCTATCATATACCTTTTTGCCAAATATTTCAATATCTGATTATTCATCTAGCATTTCTAAAGACAAATCATTCAATTTACATAAAGTATTTACTACCGCAAAAATAATTACCGCTCCTAATTTCGCAGTAGTGCTATCCTGATCGAAACGTGGAGAAATCTCGCATATATCGAATCCCCTAATTTTACGTGTTCGTAAAATATGTTTGATAATAGGAAGAACCACTTCAGGATCCAGTCCCAATGCCTGAGTAGCACTTACACCCGGTGCAAAAGCAGAAGAAAATACATCTGTACAAATAGTAATATAGGCAGAATTACACTTATATAAAAAAGTATCTACTTTTTCCAATACAGTAGAAAAATTAGAATTTTGTATTTCTTTTGCCAAAATATAATTTGTCCCCAGTGCCTTTGCATATTTAAACAAACTCACTGTATTACTATGTTCCTGAATACCAAGAGGTAAATATCGATATTCTGCATTTTCTTTTTTATAAATATCTGCAATCTGACGAAACATAGAACCGGAAGACGGCCCATTATCATAAGGTCTTAAATCAAAATGTGCATCAAAATTAATAATTCCCATATCCAGCGAAGTACCTTCTTTTTTCAGATCTGCCATCTGCCCCTGAAAATGTCCGAAAGTAGTTTCATGACCTCCACCCAGTACAATAGGAAATAATTTCAGTTCTAAAATCCTCTCCACTGCCAATCCTAAAAGTCTCTGCCCTTCTTCCATTGAAATCTCATCACAGAGAATATTTCCTGCATCGTAAAATTTTACTTCCTGTGAAAAAGTGCATGGAAGATTTGACATCTGTCCTCTGATAAAATCCGGTGCCAAAGCAGTACCTACACGCCCTTTATTCCTCTTTACACCCTGTTCACTGCAAAAACCAAGAAAAGCAAAAGCCAGCTTACTTTCCGGTATTTCTTCCTGCTGATTTAAATCTAAGGGTTTTACCCATTGATGCCATCGAAATGCATCATAATCTGTAGTACTGTCTACTCGCCCATCCCAGTACTCCATAGCACTTACATAATTCGTTAATAACATCCTTGTCCCCTCCCTTTTTATTTTTTGCTACAATTCGGTTAACATCTGCAGTACTGTCTTTTTATATACAGGATGACGCAAATTTGGTGCGATTTCACTTAAAGGTTTTAAGACAAAGTCGCGCAGATGCATTTCAATATGAGGAATAATCAAATCATCTGTTTCCATTACCATATTATCATATAATAAAATATCCAAATCTAAAGTACGAGGTCCCCATCGTACAATTCTCTCTCTATGAGCTTCTCTTTCTATTTCATGAAGTACATCTAAAAGCTCTTCAGGAGAAAGTAAAGTTTTTATCTGCGCACAAGCATTTAAAAAATCATCCTGTTCTACTCCTCCATAAGGCTCTGTCACCAAATATTTCGATACTTTTTCTACCTGACATCCTTTTACCTTATTTAAAGCTTCTATTGCTCCATCTAAATACGCTTTTTTATCCCCCATATTAGAGCCCATACCCAAATACGCTTTATGCCAAAATCTGCTTATTTTTACAGACGCATACTTTAATGGAAGACCTATCGGCGCCCATGGTTTTTTTAATTCCAGAGTAACGCCTGCAAGTAAAGGATACTGAAATAACAGCGCTTCTACCAGATTTTCCGCCGCTGCTTCAATCAATTTATATGTATTTTCCTGCATAAATTTTGTAATAAAATGACTTACTGAGCCATAATCAATAGAACATTCCAGTTCATCTGTTGTTCCTGCTTTTCTGGTATTTGTATATAAAATTACAGATACAATAAAACGCTGTCCCAGCTTCGTTTCTTCGGGAAACACGCCATGTCTGGCGTAAATTTCCAAATCTTCTATATGAATTTCATCATAGGTCATCATGCTTTACACTCCCTTAAAATTGCCTGTGTCATTCGAATTGCCCGTAAATTTTCTTTTACATCATGTACACGTACAAAAGCTGCACCCTTTTCAACTCCCATAACAGTCGTAACCATAGTTCCTTCTACACGTTCATCAGAAGGAAGATCTAAAGTCAAACCAATTACTGACTTTCTTGAAGTAGCAAGTAAAACAGGATAGCCGATTTCTTTCAGCGTTTCCAACTGATGAATAGCGATTAAATTCTGCTCATAAGTTTTGCCAAATCCTACACCCGGATCTAAAATAATGTGTTCATCCGGAATATTGGCAGCCTTTGCAATTGCTACCGACTCTTTTAAGTCCTCACACATTTCTTTCATAAAATCCCCATAATCTGTATTATCTCGATTATGCATCAGACAGCATGGAACCTTATACTGAGCAATTAACTGGGCAACCTTTTTATCATATTTTAGTCCCCAAATATCATTTACCATATCAGCTCCTGCTTTTAACGCAGCTTCTACGACTTCACTTTTGTAACTGTCAATGGATACAGGAATATCAAAATTTGTCTTTATCATCTCAATAACTGGAACAACACGTTCTATTTCTTCCTGTATGGTAATCTGCACATGTCCGGGACGGGTAGATTCCCCACCCACATCAATAATACCGGCTCCTTCTTCAATCATATCAGCCACATGCTGCTTTGCTTTTTCCATATTATTCCATCTTCCGCCGTCTGAAAAAGAATCTGGAGTTACATTTAAAATTCCCATAATATTACAGTCATTTTCTACATCAAAAAAACGATTTCCGATTTTCATCATTTCTTTATACCTCTTTGTCTTTTATATTTTTAACTTATTATTTTTCTTCTCCTTTGACCAGTTGCACTCGGAATAAGCCGGACAAAATTTACATATTCTGGACTTTTTATCTGCTCTGTAAATTAATCCTGCAAGGTTCCGTTCCTGTCTTGTTTCTACATTTCTGTGAGATGTAATAGCCGAAACAATTTCCCTCTTTTCTTCTTGATTAAATCCACAGTCCTTTAATATTCTTTCAGCCAGATCTGCTCCCGCATCTTCATGGGATATTCCTTCCGAATACTGCAAGAATCTTCCTATATCGTGAAGCAATGCTGCCGCATAAATCATTTCCTTTGAAATGCCACAGTTTTCTTCCAGATTTTCTATGTATGCAATTCTCGCTACATCCAATAAATGTTCAATTCCATGTTTGCAGAAAATCCGATCCTTCTCCGCTTCTCTTAACTGTGCAATATGTAAGTTCCATAAAGGATGCTCTGAAATCTCATTGATACGTTCCATATTATCTTGACTCCAACATTCTGTAGAATTGATTTTGGAGTTTTTCATCTTCATTGAAAATACCTCTCGTAACAACCGTTACTGTCTTTGCTCCCGGCTTTTTAATTCCGCGCATAGTCATACACATGTGCTCTGCTTCAATTAAGACCATAACTCCATAAGGCTTCAATTCTTCCATAAATACATCCGCAATCTGTGCTGTCAAACGTTCTTGAAGCTGAAAACGTTTCGCAAATACTTCTAAAGTACGGGCAATTTTACTCAGCCCCACTACTTCCCCATTCGGAATATAAGCAATTGCTGCTTTTCCGTAAAAAGGAAGCATGTGATGTTCACAGAAAGAATAAAAAGAAATGTCTTTTTCCATTACCATATCATTATTGTCTACATGAAATCTCTTTTTCAAATGCTCTGCTGCATCATCCGTATAACCTGCTGCTAATTCCTCATACATTCTGGCAATGCGGTCCGGTGTTTCTAAAAGACCTTCACGATGAATATCTTCTCCGATTCCTTCCAAAATCAATCTTACGCCTTCTTCAATTTTTTTCTTATCCATTTTTTCTTCCTCCATCCTGTATTACCTTGGTTGCTATACCAAGAAAAGATAAAGAACCAAAAATAACCAGCACATCTTCGGTTCCCATATAACTTAAATTCTTTTTAATCGCTTCTTCTATACTTTCACTTGTCTCAACAGAAGCATTCACCTTTTCTACCTGTTTTTTTAAATCCTCTGCAGGCAAAGCCCGAGGATTATCCGGAGTTTCCACCGTAATAATATGTTCTGCAAGAGGTGCTGTAATTTCAATAATTTTTTTATAATCTTTATCACTAAAAACGCCAAAAACATAATACAGCTTTTTACCTTTAAAATATAATTCCAAAGAGTTTTTCAAAGCTTCTGCCGCTTGTGGGTTATGAGCACCATCTAAAATGATTAATGGATTTTGGGACATCACAGTAAATCTTCCCATCCATTTTGCCTCTTTCATTCCTGCATATACTGCCTCATCAGGTAAAGAAAAACCTTTTTTACGAAGCTGATTAACAGCTTCTAAAGCCAATGCTCCGTTTTGTATCTGAAACTCTCCTGCCAGAGAAATCTCTATATTTTTCCAATTTTTGTAAGAAAAGCTTTGTCGAATATACCCATAATGTATATCTTTAATCTCATCTTTTTCGACTTCACAAAATTGACTTTCCTTCTCTTTACAAACCTTTTGCAATACCTCTCTTGCTTCTTCTTTCTGAACAGCTGTCACCATTGTGGTATGAGGTTTAATAATTCCGGCTTTCTGAACAGCAATTTCTTCCAGTGTTTTTCCCAACATATCTGTATGATCCATACTGATTGGCGCAATAACTTCCAGTTGTGTCGTCTGAATAATATTTGTAGCATCTAAAGCGCCTCCAAGTCCTGTTTCCAGAACTACAATATCACAATTTTTTTCTTTAAAATATAAAAAAGCCAGGGCTGTTTCAATTTCAAAAGCAGTAGGATTTCCTGCTTTTTTTTCTTTCATATCAGCTACAGCATCTGCAATAGCTGTTATATGTCGCGCCAAAGCTTCTTTTTCAATAATTTCTTCATTCACCTGAATTCTCTCTCGATAAGAAAACAGTGTAGGAGAAATATATCGTCCCGTCCGATATCCTGCTTTATACAAAATCGTAGACAAATACGCCAGCACCGTTCCCTTACCATTTGTTCCGGAAATGTGAATAAACTTCAAACTTTTCTGGGGATTATCAAGTCTGTCTAACAGTGCTTTCATATTCTCCAAGCCAAGTACACTTCCGTATTTGGATGTTTTATCCAAATATACTCTTGCTTCTTCGTAATTCATGTCTGCTCCTATCTGAGATATTCTCTTTTTTACGACTCATTATAGACCTCTTTCACAGTAATCTCAATATCTTTTTCAATTTTATAGTCTTTTCATCACGAAAACAAATAGACAACCAGAAAAAACCATGCTACAATAAGACAAATATAAATGTTAGGTGTGCCCAATTTATGGAAGACTGCCAAAAAAGGTTCTGAAAACGAGCCTCTTTTTGGTAGTCTTTTTTTTGCACAATACTCAGGAGGAAACCATGTATTTAATGATTGATAATTATGATTCTTTTGTCTACAATCTGGCATGCTATCTGGAAGAATGTGGAGAAAAGGTTATGCTAATACGCAATGATAAAATTTCAATATCAGAAATAGAAAACTTATTATCCGACAGGCGTCTGGAAGGACTGATTTTATCTCCCGGTCCCAAAAGTCCCAAAGACTGTGGAAACTGTAAAGAAATTCTGGATAAAACTGCAGGAAAAATTCCTGTTTTAGGCGTTTGTCTGGGCCATCAGATTATAGGAGATGTTTTTGGTGCATACATAAAAAAAGGAATAAAACCCATGCATGGAAAAGTTACACAGATTCGGAATAATCAAACAGGGCTTTTTGAAGGTCTTCCGAAATCTTATTCTGTAACCAGATATCACTCTCTTATTGTTTCTGACTATAACTTTCCGGGTTGTCTAAAAATAGATGCTCTTTCCGAAGATGGCGTTATTATGGCACTTCATCACAAGTCATTTCCCATCTATGGAGTACAATTTCACCCTGAAGCAGTCCTCACCGAATACGGTCATGAACTACTAAAAAATTTTACAAAAATATGTAAGAAATGGAGAGAAAACAATGGCTACGAAAGTTAAAAAACTGAATTTCTATAAAAGAGCTGAAGATATATTTGAAAAATATAAAGACGAAAATATGAGCATTTTTTTGGATTCTTCTTTAGAAAATGCTATGGGACAATACTCTATTATTGGCCTCAATCCCTATCTTATTTTAAAAGAATGTAATGGCATTTTCTATGAAAATGATGTTCCTCAGGAAATAACCTTTGAAGAAGGTATGCAGAAATATCTTAAAAAATATGAAGAAAAAAATCCCACAAAACTTCCTCTTATTGCTGGTGCATTGGGATATTTTTCCTATGATTACGGACGAAAATTTGAACAAATTTCCAGCCGTCATCCAAAAAAACTTTCTATCCCCGATGCATTATTTGTGTTCTATGACCTTCTGATTATTGAGGAAAAAACAGAGAAATCTATATATATTGCATCACGAGGCGAAACAAAAAATCAGGATACGGCAATCAGCGATTTAGAAAAAGAAATCAAAGAATGTTCTTCTTATAAAAAGCCAGAAAAGAATTCCTCTCTTGCTGAATTTATTCCAAATTTTACCAAAGAAGATTATAAAAAAGCCATTGATAAAATGATTTCTTATATTATAGAAGGAGATATTTACATTGCAAATATGACACAACAGCTCACCATAAAAAGCGAAAAATCTCCTTATGAGGTGTATCGTTATCTGCGCACCCATAATCCTTCACCATTTGGCGGTTTTTTCCAAGGTGATACTTTTCAGGTTGTATGTGCTTCACCAGAACGCTTTTTAAAAGTAACCGACGGCTGTATTGAAACACGTCCTATCAAAGGAACCAGAAAGCGTGGAGAAACTCCTGTAGAAGATAGAATATTAAAAGAAGAACTTAAAAACTCCTCAAAAGACCGCAGCGAACTTTTAATGATTGTAGATTTAGAAAGAAATGATTTAAATCATGTCTGTGAACCGGGAAGTGTAAAAGTAACAGAGCATTTTGCAGTAGAAACATATTCCACTGTTTTTCATTTAGTTACTACCATCATAGGAAAATTAAAGCAGGAACTTCATACCTCCGATTTAATAAAGGCTGCTTTTCCGGGTGGTTCTATTACAGGTGCTCCTAAAATACGTGCAATGGAAATAATTGATGAATTAGAACATGACAGACGTAATCTGTATACTGGTTCTATGGGTTATTTTTCTTTTGATGGAAATTGTGATTTTAATATTATTATCCGTACTGCCGTTCACCAAAATAATCAATACTATCTCGGTGTCGGCGGAGGAATTACATGTGAATCAGATTTAGAATTTGAATATGAAGAAACACTACAAAAAGCAAAAGCTCTTTTAGAAGCTTTATGGGAGGAAAAGTAATGTTTATACCAGATGAAGGATATTATTTTGGGTTAGGTGCCTTTGAGACAATTGCTGTTGAAAATGGTTCTCCTCAATTTTTACCTCAGCACTACAACCGGTTGCGTTTGGCTTTGAAATTTTTAAAGCTGAACGTTGATTTTTCTGAAATAGAAGAAAAAGTAAAAACAGTCCTTGCTCAAAAAGAAATGCGCGAGGGAAGAAAAGTATTAAAAATTACTGTTTCTGAAAAAAATATACTAATAACTACACGATTAAATAGCTATCAAAAAGAAGATTATGAAAAAGGGTTTTCCACTGCCATTTCCAATGTTAAAAGAAATGAAACTTCTCCTTTTACCTATCATAAAACTTTAAATTATGGAGATTGTATTATAGAAAAACGTCGTGCAAAAGAAATGGGCATTCAAGAGCCTATTTTCTTAAATACAAAAGGGGAAATTGCAGAAGGCGCTACTACCAATGTCTTTTTTATAAAAGACAATCAGATAACAGCGCCTCCTCTATCTTGTGGAATGCTTCCAGGTATCATAAGGGAATATCTTTATTCTACATATTCAATAAGAGAACAGATTATCCTGCCGGAAGATATTGGAGAGTTTAATGAAATGTTTCTCACAAACTCCCTTTTGGGCATTATGCCTGTTAATAGACTTGGAAGTCATATTTTCCCCAGCATGAATATCGGAAAAAAATTATCACAAGAATTATACAATTCCCAGCGCAGCTTTTGCTAAACGATCGACTGCTTCGTTTAGCTCTACTCCGCTATGGCCTTTTACTTTATGAAAAACCACTTGTACATTTTGTAAAGTGTCATAAAAAGCTTTATAGCGAATGGTTCCCGGCTTATTCCGCTTCCATTCTCCTGTTGCCCAAGACTCAATTCCCTGATAATCGTAATACAGATGCAGTTTAGAAATGTGTTTTTTTTCACAATATTCCATGGCGGCCATTGCGCCCTCCAGTTCCCCTGCCACATTTCTCATACTGGCATCTTCTGTATGAAAATAAGCTTTGCTCATTTCCCTTCTCTGCCCCTGATAAAGAAGAATACAGCCATAGGAATATGCCTTTTGTGCTGCATCAAAACTTCCGTCTACATAGGCAATACAAGCATCCTCTTCTGTTTCTGCTAAATTGTTTTCCTGAGAATTTTTTCCCAAATATGCCTCTGCTTCTGCTTTTGTAGCAAAACTTTTAAACTGTGCTCCGGGATACCCATGAACATTTGTCTTACATTCCTCCCACGTAGCAAAAATTCCTGTTTTCTTTCCTTTTTTTACCGCATATACTTTTTTTGCCATAAACTCTCCAAATCCTTTTAAGGTCTAAAACCTTCAAAAATAAAATAATCAAAATATTTTTCTGCTGTTTTTAACTGTTCTTTGCTTTTAATAGTCCAAGCATAGGCAGGACATCGAAAAAGGTTTCTGCAAACCCATAAAGAAATCCCCTTTCTTCCTTTCCAATCATAAGCGATAAAATCCGGTTTTGTTAAAAAATTCAGCAATAAATGTCGCATAATATAATATTGAGGATGATGCCAGCCCTCCTCTTTCTGATAGTTCATAGAAAGCTGTCCTCTGCAAATCCAAGGTCTGTTTTTCTTATACCACAATAAAACCTGGGGATGAAAGGACTCAATACAATAATCACCTTCATAATTCTGTAAAATTTCATCCGCTTTTTCACAAATTTTGCTTCCGTCCTTATATTTCAATTCAACAATCAATGGCACTTTTCCATCTATCAGTTTTAATACATCAGAAAATAAAGGGATTTTTTCCTTTGAAAAAAATACAGGATACTGACAAAGCTCCTCATAGGTACATTCATCCACCTCTTTATTAATTCCACAATTTCTCCGCAAATGAAAGTCATGGGTAACTACGACCTGTCCATCCTTTGTAAGCTGTACATCCAGTTCAATTCCATATCCTGCTTTTACTGCCCTTTCAAAAGCTGCCATCGTATTTTCAGGAGCATTTCCCGCATTATAATGCAGCCCTCTATGAGCATAATAAACTTTTTTCACCTGTTTTGGTTTTTGAAACATCCTTGGCATTATAAGCCCTAAATAAGAAACACCGGTAATTGCTGCTGCTGTTTTCATTTTCATTCCTTAATCCTCCACATCAAAATGTTCCCATACCTTTTTCTTTCCCTGTGGCTTACTGTCTCCATGTTTTACCATACGCATGGTAATCATTGCTAAAATCGTAAAGACACAGGCATAAGGAAATAATATACGATAAGAAATATGCTGCATTAAAAATCCCGAAAAAATCGGTGTAAAAATCTGTGCTGCCATAGAAAAAGTATAGTACACCCCTGTGTATTTTCCCACATCTCCTAAAGAGCAGATTTCCACTACCATAGGTAAAGAATTCACACTGATAGATGCCCATCCAATACCAATCAACACAAATCCAATATTAATTGCAGGATGATATACCGGGAAAAATGCAGCGGACAGATAGCTGATAAGTAAAAGTACCAAGCCGCCCTGTATGCATTTCTTTCTTCCAAATTTTTCGGAGATAATTCCAATGGGAATATAGCTGAGGATTGCAGCCACCGTAGCAACCATTAAACAATCGGCAAATCCGCCGCCTTCCAATTTCCATACTTTCACAGCATATCTGGAAAAAGCCGTAGTAACTGCATTATATGCTGCAAACCAGAAGAAAATAGAAAGTAAAATCATATACAAACTTTTCTTCACGGGTTTTGGCAATTCTTTCGTATTTGCAGTTACCATTTCTCCTGCAATCTCTTCCTCTTCGATTTCCCCCTTTTCAATTTCAGCTGCAATTTTCTTTTCCTTTACAGTTATAACCAACAAAATCACGGCAGCCACCATAAGAAAAGCAACCCCTGCAAAAACTGCTGTATAATCCGGTCTTGTTCCTCCTTTTACCAAAAATCGAATAAGGAGAAGAGTATATACACCTCCGATAGCACCCATTAAATTAATCACAGCATTCGCCTTACTTCGCAAAGGTTTTGGTGTCAAATCCGGCATCAATGCTACTGCAGGAGATCGATAAAATCCCATTGCAACCAATAAAACAGCCAGACATATCACGAACACGATAAAATTCTGTTTTTTATCTGCAAAAGGTAAAACCATTAAAAATAAAACTGCAACAGAGGTTCCTATAATAATAAAAGGTGTTCTTTTACCCAGCCGAGTATTCGCCTTATCAGACAATGTTCCGAAAAAAGGAAGCAGAAAGACCGCCAGAATATTATCTGCTGCCATAATCGCTCCTGTAAATGTTTCATTCAAATGAAAAGTATTTTGCAAAATCAACGGAATAATATTATCATACATCTGCCAAAAGGCACAAATAGATAAAAATGCAAGCCCAATAAAAAAGGTTCTCTTATAATTCAGTTTCTCCATTTTCTTCCTCCTCAAGTCAGGCTTATGCCTATTTATGAGAATATTTTATCATAAACAGAACTAATACTCAAACAAAACAGGAGTCCCTATATGAAACAAATCATGTTCATACAAAGACTCCTTTTCTCGTTTACAGTTCTGTTAAAAATTAAATTCTAGCTACACCTGTTTTTTTCGCTGCTTCTGCTACTGCTTTTGCTACTGCCGGTGCTACACGTTCATCAAATGGATTTGGAATAATGTAGTCCGGATTTAATTTATCTTCTTCAATTAAGTTTGCAATCGCATAAGCTGCTGCTACTTTCATTTCATCATTAATATCTTTTGCGCGAACATCTAAAGCTCCACGGAAAATTCCAGGGAATGCTAAAACGTTGTTAATCTGATTTGGGAAATCACTTCTTCCTGTACCTACTACAGCTGCTCCTGCATTCTTTGCCAATTCAGGCATAATTTCAGGTGTTGGATTTGCCATTGGGAAAAGAATTGGGTTTTCAGCCATGTTCTTTACCATTTCTTCTGTAACAGTGCCCGGTGCTGAAACACCGATAAATACGTCTGCACCTTTTAATACTTCTTCTAAAGTACCTTTTTCCATGTTCTGGTTGCAGATTTCAGCCATTTCCATTTTTTCTGCATTTAAGTTTTCTCTTCCTTTGTAAATAGCACCCTGACGGTCACACATTACTACATTTTTCAGTCCCAGACTTACTAAAAGTTTAATAATTGCAATACCTGCTGCACCTGCTCCGGAAGTAACTACCTTGATATCTTCCAGATTTTTTCCTACTAATTTTAAAGCATTGATTAAAGCTGCTGCTGTTACAACTGCTGTTCCGTGCTGATCATCATGGAAAATTGGAATATCACAGCACTCTTTTAATTTTCTTTCGATTTCAAAGCATCTTGGAGCAGAAATATCTTCTAAGTTAACTCCACCAAAACTTCCTGCTAATAAACTGACTGTTTTTACAATATCATCTACATCTTTAGAGCGTACACATAATGGAAATGCATCTACATCTGCAAATGTTTTAAATAATGCACATTTTCCTTCCATTACCGGCATACCTGCTTCCGGTCCGATATCGCCAAGACCAAGAACAGCAGTTCCATCTGTTACTACAGCTACCATGTTTCCACGGCGTGTATATTTATAAGACAAATCTACATCTTCTGAAATTTTCAGACATGGTTCAGCAACTCCCGGTGTATAAGCAACCGCTAATTCTTCCGGTGTCTGGATTTTCGCTCTGCTGATAACCTCAATTTTTCCTTTCCAGTCTTCATGCTGTTTTAATGCAAATTCTTTTTTGTCCATTGTCATAATCTCCTTTTTCTACTGTTCTTTTACCTGTGCCCAGAAATCTTTTAAAATTGCTACAGATTTATTCATAGCTGCCTGTTCTTCTTCATTCATTGGTATTCTCAGACATGTTTCAATACCTTCCCAACCAAGACGACATGGTAAGGAAACTGCAACTCCAGCCCATTCACCAAAGCTTTCATCCAAAACACATGCAGCCGGAAGGATTGCACTGTCATCTTTCATAATCGCTTCTACAATATTGGAAACAGACATTGCAATTCCATAAAATGTTGCGCCTTTTAATCCAATAACTTCTGCGCCGCCATTCTTAGTATGTTCTGCAATTTCCTTTTTGTCAAGTGTCACTCCCACCTGTTTTGCATAATCTTCCAGTGGGAAACCGCCTACCATGGCTGAACTCCACACTGCAACCTGACTGTCTCCATGCTCACCTACAATGTAAGCCTGAATATCTTCTACATTTACATGAAGTTTTGTACTTATATTATAACGAAATCTTGCTGTATCTAAGGAAGTACCTGTTCCAATCACACGATTTGCCGGAAGTCCTGATGTTTCCTGAACAGCCTTTGTAACAATATCTGCCGGATTAGAAACAACCAAAAGAAGTGGATTTTCTGCATATTTCATAATATTTTCTGTGATACTGCGAACAATGGATACATTTGTCTTTGCAAGTTCCAGACGAGTCTGCCCCGGTTTTCTTGCAATTCCTGCTGTGATAATAATCATCTGTGCATCCTTACATTCTTCATAGCCGCCCTGTCTTACCCATACCTGCTTATGGAAGCTGGTACCATGTGCAATATCAATCGCAGCCCCTTTAGCTCTGTCTTCATTTACATCAATTAAGACAATATCATTTGCCTGTTTTCTTACCATCAATGTATAAGCAATAGCTTCCCCTACATTTCCGGCACCAATAACTACAATCTTATCTCTGTGTGTGTTCTTCATTTTACGTATCACTCCTGTTGTTTTTCGTAGTATAGAAATATCACTTTAAATCAGCAATGAAATTCGTTAAAAATTTCACTTTTCCACTGAATTTTACCACAATCCTTATTTTCTGTCAACGCTTTTGTATTAACAAAAAAACAAAAAAGAGCAAATGCACCAAATGTATCTATGATGAATATTTATACATTTAATGCATCTACTCTTTATCTTTGTTGCAAATCTCTTTGTATTCCTTCCAGAAAAGGCACTAGAATATTTCCTGTCTTTTTCAAGAACCACTGATGATCAAGCTCTGTATATTTAAAGTGTTTTAAACCGCCATTCCTGCCTCTTTCCCAAAATTTTAAGACCTGAGCAAAAGGCATGTAATATATCTCATCTCTATGAGAAAAATACAAAATTAAAAATGCAATTCCCTGCTGTTTTTCAAAGTCCTTCATAAATTCTACCTGATGCGCATGAATATTCTGTAGGGGAAATTTATCACTATTACACTCCTTTGCATCAAAACATACAGGAATTCCCTGTACAGCACCTATATAGTCCACTGTACTTTTCTGGTCAAAATATGCCAAAGTAATATGTCGGCTTTGTTGGTCAATACGCACAGGTGTAATGGGAGTTGGCACTTTTTGAATAAGCGCCAATCCCTTTTCCCGATATTGCTCACAGGTTCGATTAATAAATTCCTCCAAGGTAGAGCCACGAAGCCCTCTGGAATTCCAAGTTGCCATATTTTTTCTCCTATTTCAGTATTTTAATACCCGGAAAATAGCGCAATATGGCTTTTCCTACAATTTTATCCTTTTCTACATAAGGCTGTTTCCAGAAACGGGAATCTCCGGAATGGTTACGATTATCTCCCAGCATAAAATAACTACCCTCCGGCACAACATAAGGTCCATAATTCCCCATCGGTGTTTCCGGTGTAAAGCTGTCATCCAAAGGTGTATCAGAACCATTGATATAGACCTTTCCTTCCTTGATTTCCACAGTTTCTCCCGGCAGACCAATCACTCTTTTTACAAACAGTTGACTCTCATCATCCGGATACTTAAAGACTACAATATCAAACCGTTCCGGATCGTTAAAAAGATATGCCAAACGATTTCCAAAAAAGCGATCTCCTGTCATAATTGTTTTTTCCATGGACTCTGAAGGGACTCTGGCATTTATAAGCAAAACATTATTAACAATCAATACCACCACTATTACAAAGATAATCATTTTGATATATTCCCATAGTTCCTTCCATATTGAATTTTTTACAACTGGTTTATTCATGATTCTTAACATCTCCCTTATTTTTTTCTGATGCAAATTCTAAAAGGCCTTCCCCTTTCAATACTCTTTGGAATTTTTCAGGTACATCCGCTGTGATTGTTTTTAATGACAGTTCTTCCAAAATTCCTTCTGTTTTCGGAAAGGTTAGTTTCCATGCATGAAGTAATTGATATTCAACTCCGTATTTTTTGCAAAAACTTTCATTTTTATCTTTTTCTCCATATTTCCAATCTCCAATGACCGGATGACCAATTCCGGCCAAATGACTTCGTATTTGATGAGAACGTCCTGTTAAAAGCTCTACTTTTAAAAGTGTATCTCCATTTTTTGAAATGCTCAACGGCTCATATTTCGTTTCAATAGGAAGACTTTCCTCTCTCTTTTCCTGATATACAACTACCTTATTATTCTTTTCATCTTTCCAAAGATAACCTTTAATATGGGCAGGTCTCTCTATTTTTCCTTTCACCAATGTCAAGTAATATTTATGCAAATTTCTTTCCTTAAACCACTGAGACATCTCCTGAAGTCCCTGAACTGTCTTTCCTGCTGCCACAAGACCACTGGTATTTCTATCTAAACGGTTACATATCCCCGGTCGAAAAGTTCTTAAATCATCCTTTGTTAAAGATTTATTTTTTAACAAATAGCCCGTTAAATATTCTACCAGAGACACATCATCTTTTTCAGCTTTCTGGGATAACATTCCAGCCGGTTTATTTACAAACAGCACGTGACTGTCTTCATATACAATATCCAGTTTCGTCAGGCTGCCGGTTTTTTCTTCACCACAGAATTTTTCCAATGTATCATCTGATAAAAACAACTTAATTTCATCATTCGGCTGCAATTTTTCATTTCCTGTAGCTTTTTTACCATTCAATGTAATATTTTTCTTTCGAAGCATTTTATAAATAAAACTTTTAGGTGCCTCTTTTAAATATTTTCCCAGAAATTTATCAAGTCTTTGGCCACTTTCTAATTCTTTCACTAATAACTGTTTCATCGTTTCTCCTAAAGGGAAATTGCACTGATTACCCTCTTTATTTTTTCATTTCTTGTAAGTTCAGGTTCATCCGGATCCGGTTTAAATTTAATATCCTTTTCCAGTGCTTCCCGATGTTCCCACATAGTTTCCAGACGCTTGGTATAATCTCCCAACTTTCTGAAAATTTTCACACTGACATAAAATCCGTTCTGTCTTAAAATGTCCTGTATATGTTTTTCCGCAAAAGCAGTATCTGTTTTTTCTCTGCTGGTATATCCTACTACCGTATTTCCGCAGATTGCAACAGAATCCAGAAAAGACTGCTTTTCATAGGCAGACACTACAAGTTCATAGCCGCATACTAATCCATGTCTATGCTTTTCAATTTCCTGATAATCTTCTTCTTTCATAGGCTTTTGCATAAGCATCATAATCATGCCTACTGCAAATTTACATGCCGGCAAACATGCCACTGCTGCAAATACAGTAAATACATTCTTTCTTTCTCCATATATGGCAAGTCCGGTCAAAAACATAATCAAAGGCGGTGCAAAAGCAAGAATGGTATAAATCACACGCCTCTTCTGCTGATTTTTGATATAACCAAACTCTCCTTTTTGTATTTTCTTTTTTGTATCTTTCATTGTTCTCGCTCCTTAGGGATTTCTTTTTTACATAAAATGCATAATAAACTTTCTGGGTATTATCTTGCATATTACCCGCAAAGTTTTCATAGAAAAACCATACACAGAAATCTCCCGCCCTTTTTCGCTGTCTTTTAATGCCTTTTCTACCACAGCTTCTGCATCGGCGATAAAAGGCTTTTTATAAAAAGGCATATTTTCCTTTCCACCCATTTTTTCTAAAAAGGGGGTATCTACAGGTCCCGGACATACTGCTGTAACTACAATTCTTCCCTTCTGTTCAGCCCCCAATGCCCTTGCAAAGGAGAGCACATAAGTTTTAGAAGCAGCATACACTGCAAACCCAGGCTGAGGCACAAATGCAGCGCCACTGGAAAGGCATAAAATACGACTGCCCTTTTTACAATAAGGAAGACAAAGACCTATAAATGCCGTCAGTGCTGTACAGTTTAATTCTGTCATCTGACAAAGTTGCTCTACAGCAGTATCTTCTACTTTTCTTTGAATTCCCATTCCTGCACTTTCTACCAAAATTTTGATGCATGGTTTTTCTCTTTTCAAAAGCTTACCAAAATCATCCAAAGCCTGCCTGTCTGTTAAATCCATAGGAAAAATACAAAGTTTGGGGATTTCCTTTTTCAGGTTCTCTAAAGCCTCTGTGTTTCTGGCAATCACCCATATCTCATCTAACTCTTTATATTTTTTTGCAATCTGTCTGGCAAAAACCTTTCCCATACCGGAAGACGCACCTGTAATTACTGCAATTCTCATAAATTATCCCTTCCTTTTATGTACGTTTCGAATGGATTTCTTTTTCTTTGCCTTTACCACAGTTTTTTTTCCACTTTGTTCTTTTTTCGCCATTCCCCTTGGACGAATCAGACATTTTTTATCAAACCCAATCAAATCTTTTCTTCCCGCCAACAGTAAAGCTTCTTTTACTAATTCATAATTTTCCGGATTTTTGTATTGAAGCAAAGCTCTCTGCATGGATTTTTCCTTAGTAGTTTTCGGTACATAAACCTTCTCTCCTGTTCTTGGATCTATGCCTGTGTAATACATACAAGTAGACATCGTAGATGGTGTAGGATAAAAATCCTGTACCTGCTCCGGTGTAAATCCCATGTCCCTCACATATTCTGCCAATTTTACAGCCTCTTTTATGGTACAGCCCGGATGAGAAGACATAAGATAAGGAACTACATATTGTTTCTTTCCAGATTTTGCATTTGCCTTTTCAAACTTTTTTAAGAACTGCTGGTAAACTGCATGTTCCGGTTTTCCCATGTAATACAACACTTCATCGGATATATGCTCCGGTGCTACACGAAGCTGTCCGCTGACATGATATTTTGCCAGTTCTTCCAAAAATACGGAAGATGCGTCTGCATTCACATAATCAAAACGAATACCCGAACGTATAAAAACTTTTTTCACCCCTGACACATTCCGCAATTTTCGAAGAAGCTCCAAATAATCTTTATGGTCAACTTCCAGATTTTTACAAGGTTTTGGAAACAAACACTGCTTATTGGTACATACCCCTTTTGTCTCCTGTTTCTTACAGGAAGGATGACGGAAGTCTGCCGTAGGGCCTCCTACATCATGAATATATCCCTTAAAATCCTTTTCTGTTACATAAGATTTTGCTTCCTCTATAATAGAAGCATGACTTCTGGTCTGGACAATTCGCCCCTGATGAAAAGCCAATGCACAGAAATTACATCCTCCAAAACAGCCTCTATTACTGGTAATACTAAATTTAATTTCTTCAATTGCAGGAATTTTTCCCTGCTTTTCATACATAGGATGGTAAGTTCTTGCATAGGGCAAGTCGTAAACCTCATCCATTTCTTTCTGACTCAATGGTTTAGATGGAGGGTTTTGAACTACAAACCCTCTGTTTCCGTAACTTTCTATAAGAACTTTCCCTGAAAAGGCATCTGTATTTTCATACTGTATACGAAAACTATCTGCATAAGCTTTTTTATTTTCACAGAGCTGCTCATAAGAAGGTAAAACTTCTCCCTTTGGCATTTCTTTTGTCTTATATACTGTTCCCGGAATAAAAGTAATGGAACTTACCGGAAAACCTTTATCCAATGCTTCTGCAATTTCCAGAATACTCCGTTCTCCCATTCCATAAGAAATCAAATCTGCCCCTGAATCCATTAAAACAGAGCGTTTCATTCCATCAGACCAGTAATCATAATGTGCCAATCTTCTAAGAGAAGCTTCTATTCCACCCAAAATAATAGGTGTATGCTTATACGTCTGACGAATTAAATTACTGTATACAGTTACTGCTCTGTCCGGACGCAGTCCCATTTGTCCACCCGGAGAATAAGCATCCTGTTTGCGATGTTTTTTTGCTACAGTATAATGGTTAACCATAGAATCCATATTTCCTGCTGAAACCAAAAATCCAAGTCTGGGTTCTCCAAAAACTGCAATGCTCTCCTTTTTTCTCCAATCAGGCTGTGCAATCATTCCCACAGAATACCCACGACTTTCCAAAAGTCTAGTAATAATGGCTGCTCCAAAAGAAGGATGATCCACATAAGCATCTCCGCAAATGTAGACAAAATCCGGCTGCCAAATACCTCTGGTTTCCATTTCCTTTTTTGTCACAGGCAAAAATTTTGTACTCATAAATTTAATACCTCATAATAATCCTCTATGTAATAGTCTGCAAGTCTGCGTTTTTCTGCCTCTTGCCTTTTACTGTAAGCATCTTCCACAGCGCATACCTGCATTCCCGCATTCTTTCCCGCCATAATTCCCATAGGCACATCTTCAAAAACAAGACAATCTTTTGGCTCAGCCTTCAGCCCTTCTGCTGTCTTTAAATAGACATCAGGCGCCGGTTTGCTGTTTGGCACTTCACAACAAGTAGTAATACAGTCAAAATACTTTTCAATCCCATGAGCTTTCAAAACAGTTACAATCAAGTCCCTGCTATTGCTGGAACTAATTCCAACGGGTATATTTCTATTTTTCAATTCTTCTAAGAATTCTCTCACTCCTGGTTTTAGAGGAACTTCCTTGGAATATTTTTCCTCTGCCATCAAAATCCAGGTCTTTTTAATTTCTTCTAAAGAGTCTTCAATTTGAAATCTGTTTTTAAAGAAAACCGCTGTTTCCGTAAATCCCATACCTTCCAATTCTTCCTGAAACGCCTGAATATCCGCAGGTACGGCTATTCCCTTTTTCCCTAAATATTCTACATCAATGGATTTCCACATCCACATAGAGTCTACTAATGTTCCGTCTAAATCAAATATCACTGCTTTTATATTCTCAAGCATTTTCCTTCAACCTCACAATCTCCTCTGGTGTCAATAAACGATATTCTCCCGGCAATAGCTTTTCATCTAATACCAGACTGCCCATCGATAAACGTTTTAAAAATACTACTTCATTTCCCACTGCATGAAACATTCTTTTTATCTGGTGAAACTTTCCTTCCCGAATAATAATTTCAACTTGATCTTTTTCCTCGTTTAAAAAGGAAACCTGAGAAGGCATAGTAAGCTTGTCTTCTCCAATATCCACACCTTCTTCCAATTTTTTTCTGTTTTCTTCAGACAAAACGTTCTTCAAACAGACAAAATATTTTTTATCTACGTGTTTTTTTGGAGCAAGCAGATTATGTGCCAGTTCTCCGTCATTGGTAATCAGCAGCAATCCTTCTGTGTCCTTATCCAGACGTCCCACAGGAAATAAATCTTTTCTTTTTTTCTTCTGAATAAGATCCAGAACTGTCTTATCCCGTCTGTCTTCTGTGGCAGATACCACACCTTGAGGTTTATTTAACATATAATAAACCAGTTCCTCATAAGCAATTTCTTTTCCATCTGCCAAAACCACATCTGTCTGCGTATCTATTTTATATTCAGGGCTTTTTACAATTTCTTGATTTACGGAAATCCTGCCTTTTTTTATATCTTTTTTTACCTCTGTTCTTGTACCCAGACCCATATCTGCCAGATATTTATCTAATCTTATTTTTCCCATTATTGCATTCTCCAGCCCGGATAATATTTATTTTTCAAAATTCCCCTGTCCAGCTTTCCAAATCCCAGAGAATAACCATCTACACACACAAGCTGCCAGCCTTTTTCGCCCTTAGACTTTAAATCTGTTACATCAATGGTTTCTCCCTTTAAATATTTTACAGTTCGAATATCTGTTGAAGAGAGCCGGATACAGGAAGAAAACGTCTTTGGTGACAATGCCATTGCCAAAGCCTGACTGGGCTCAAAACGATTTTTTCGTATTTCCCCCAGATAAAGACCTGTACGCAAATAGCGAAGCTTAGGCATCTCTGTACCTCCGGGTAAAAAATACAACTTGTCTTTTTCCTTTTTCATTCTTCCATCGGAAAAATCAAAAGATACCAGTTTTAAAAATTCTTCTGCACAAGCATCTAATTTATCTTCCTTCTTTGCATTTGATATTTTCCTCGGTTCCATCTTTTTACCATTTTCTTTTTTCTGCAGCAGTGCCAGAAAATGACCTTCTCCTGCCATTTTATGAGGAAAAATTCGTACACATTTCTTCAGCTGACTACATATTTTCTCACTTTTTCCTTCTAAAGGAAATCCTTCTGAAAAGCCTTCATAACCGAAAGGCTCCAGAACCTCCATATCTTCACACTGCTCCAACAGATAAGCAATAGTCTCCTCATTTTCCTTTTTTGAGAAAGTACAAGTAGAATAAAGCATTTTGCCTCCCGGCTTCAGCATCTGTGCTCCCTGAATAATCAATTCCTTTTGAATTTTCCCATAATAATCCGGAGATTTCTCTAACCAATACTCTGCCATTTTGGGTTCTTTATGAAACATTCCTTCTCCTGAACAAGGAGCATCAATCAAAATTTTATCAAAAAATTCCGGAAAGTTATTTACCAGTTTTACAGGTTCTTCGCTGGTAACATAAAAATTCGGTGCCCCGGTAAGTTCCAGATTTTTTAAAAGAGCCTTTGCTCTGCTGTTGCTCAAATCATTTGCCAGCAAAAGCCCCTTTCCCTGCAATCTGCCTACCAACTCTGTAGCTTTTCCCCCTGGAGCTGCACACAAATCCAATACTTTATCATAAGGCTGAACTTCTAAACGACTCGCAGGTGTCATGGCGCTGGGCTCCTGCAGATAATAAAGCCCTGCAAAATAATAAGGATGTCTTGCAGGATTTCCATTCTTCTCCTCTGCATGAACATAATATCCGTTTTCTACCCAGGGAATCTGTTCTTTTTCAAAAGGCATCATTTCTTCCCATACAGGCTTTGTCAGCTTATAGGGATTAAAGCGCAGTCCCTGTCGGACAGGCTGTTCATACGTTTTCTTGTATTCCTCAAACTCTATCCCCAATAAACTGCGCATTTCCTTCTCGTATTCTTCCGGTAAATTTATCATACTTCCACTATCCTTTATCTTATATATCTTCGTATGTCAATGCCTGTGCACGGCACCCCTCTGCAATGAAGTCCAATTCTTTATAAAAACTTTCCAGCTTTTCAGGATTTTTTTCCTCATACACCTTATAAAATTCTTCTAATATTTTACTGGTTTCTCTGCGATTTGCATAATAATAGAGATTTTCTATATTATTTAATATATCCGCTACCAAATTAGACTGATGAAGCATAGATTTTTGTGCATCCATAACTTCACTTCTCACAAGTGACATTTCCTCATCCAATTCTAATACAGAATCTGCTGCCTTTGTCAATCTGTTGGCAAGGTCCGTTGGCACATTTCCTTTATATTTATACTGCAAAGAGTGTTCTATGGTTGCCCAGAAATCCATTGCCAAAGTCCGAATTTGAATTTCTGCACGAATTTCCTTCTTTCCTGCCAGAGTTTCTGCACAGTAAGACACAATAATATGATAGCTTCGATATCCACTATCCTTTCCGTGTGTCACATAATCCTTTTCTTCCAGTACCCTCATATCACTGCGGTTTCGAATCAGAGATGCCACCTTTTCAATGTCTTCACAAAACTGGCAAATAATCCTCACGCCGGCAATATCCTCAATCTTTTCTTCCAGTTTATCCCAAGAAACATGTTTATCCTGCATTTTTTCCAGAATACTGTTAATTGACTTTACACGACCGGTCACTTGTTCAATAGGAGAATAAAGATTTTTCTCCCTGTGTTCTTTTTTCAGCAGTTTAAATTTCATAACCAAATCTTTCACTGCAAGTTCATAAGGAATGAGCAATTCACGCCATAAACGTATTTCCATAAAACATGACTCCTTAACTATCATTAAAGTATAGCATACTTCTTTTCTTTTTAATAGAAAAAATTTTTCTGCTTCTCTTGTAAGAACTGCAGCACCGGATAAGGATTCAAAGGATATTCTTCTCTGCCTTTTGCAAATATGTAAATTCCCAGGTGAAGATGTGGCGGAAATTTTCCTTTTGTCCCTTCTTCTCCATATCCTGTATTTCCTAAAAATCCTAAAATTTCTCCCGCCTTTACCTGATCGCCCTCACAGAAATCTTCTGCATAGGACGACAAATGTGCATAATAAAAATATCCGCCTCCCGGACTTCGGATACCTATGCGATATCCCCCAAGAGGAAGCCAGCCGATTTTTTCTACAATACCATCTGTCATACTTAAAATCGGATAATAATCTGTTTTTGCATCTTTAGGGAAAATATCACATCCCTCGTGAAGACGTTCCCCTCCGTAATGCCTCTTTTCATGCCAACTGTTTTCATAAGAAAAAGTTTCTGTTTTTGCATTAATCCGCCCTGCAACAGGAAAGCATTTTAAGTCCTCCCAAAAAATCAAATATCTTTCCATATCTGCTTTGGAAACTCCTGCACTTTCCATGCTCTTTACTGGAAGTCCCCTCCGGCTTAATTCTTTTAAAGAAGCTTTCTCTTTTAATTCCCCTGTAAGATTTACATTTAAAAACAAAATCATACATAATAACAGCAGTTTTTTCAGCACAAAAAACCTCCGTTTGCACACAAGATATTCCGGTAACTACGCTCTTACCATTACATATCATTCTATGCACAAACGAAGGCAATTATGACATTATTCTTTTATTCTTTTTAAAACTTCTAAGAGATATTTCCATACACGTTCTACCGAGGAAATAGAAAGTTTCTCTTCGGAGGTATGAATATCTTGCATATCAGGACCTATAGAAACACAATCCAGTTCTGCAATTTTTTCATAAAACAAACCACATTCCAAGCCTGCATGAATCACATTAACGATCGGCTCTTTTTTATACATTTCCTGATACACATCTACCAGAACCTGACGAAGCTTGGAATCCTGTTTAAACTCCCATGCGGGATATTCTCCTTCTATAGTGAAAGTACCACCTAAAAACTCTGTGAGATACGCAATTTTATCAGCCAGAGCTTTCTTTGCTGTACCTACAGAACTTCTCACACTGGCAGAACAACTCAGTGCAGCAGGAGTGAGTTTTGTAATTCCCACATTACAGGAAGTTTCTACCAGTCCATCAATAAAGCCACACATTTTTTGAATTCCATTAGGATAGTTTAAAAGGAAAAACAACACTTTTTCCTGACTTACCGGATGAAGTACCGGCTCTGTCCCCTGACCTTCTCCTTCTACTGTAATAGTAATTCCTTCATCACTGCCTGTATATTCTTTTCTCAATGCTTCCGTAAAAGCTGCAGCATAGTCTGAAAGCTTCTCTCCTTCTTCTTTTGAAGCCAACACGAAAGCTTCTGCCTCTCTTGGAATTGCATTATCTTTCTGTCCGCCAAAAAGTTCTGAAATAGAATACTCTATTATTTCTTTTCCTTCATGAAGAAAACGTGCCAAAAGTAAAGTAGCATTTGCTCTGTTTTTATCAATTTCTGCACCGGAATGACCACCTAAAAGCCCTGATACCTTTATTCTCCATTTATAATCTGTATACTCCTGATAGCGAACAGGTATTTCCGAAACCGCTGTCATACCTCCTGCACAGCCTGCACAAATATATCCTTCTTCTTCCGAGTCCAAATTGATTAAATATTTTGCATTTAAAGGCGTTGTATCAATAGACGCTGCTCCTAAAAGTCCAATTTCCTCATCTACAGTAATTACCAGCTCTAATGCCGGATGTGAAAGAGTAGTATCTTCCATAATTGCCAATCCATAAGCAACGGCAATTCCATTATCTCCCCCCAAAGTTGTATTCGTCGCAGAAACAAAATCACCTTCTATCCGAAGTTCTAACGGATCCTTTGTAAAATCATGTGTGCTGTCTGCTGTTTTTTCACAGACCATATCCATGTGTCCCTGAAGCATAACGGTTGGTGCATTTTCATAACCTTTGGAAGCTTCTTTAAAAATAATTACATTATTATCATCATCCTGAATACAGCGTAAGTTGTGAGAATGAGCAAAGTTTACCAAATAATCACTGATTTCTTTTGTATTCCCTGAACCATGAGGAATTTTGCTGATTTCCTCAAAATAATAAAATACCCTTTCAGGCTGCAAATGTTCTAATACTGCCATCTTTGTTTCCTCCTGTTGATTTTCTTTCTTCATTCTTACACAGATTGAAAAAAATAGCAAGCTTTCCGGAAAAACTTGAATATTCTATTTCTTTTCACATATATTTTAGATAAAAACTCTGGGATTTTTTCATGAAAAAAATAATTCTTCCTTTTACTTTACTGCTTTTTTTATTTTTTCTTATATTATTTCCCTCTCATGCATTTTCCTATGCCAAAGCAGGACTCATGTTATGGTTTTATACCCTTTTGCCTTCTCTTTTACCTTTTATGATTCTATCTAATATCTGCATCAAAACCGGAGTACTGGACAAACTTTTTGAAGCCCCAAAAAAATTTTGGAATAAAGTTTTTGCGCTATCACCGTCAGGCGCTTATGCGTTATGCATGGGAATTTTCTGTGGATATCCTATGGGTGCTAAAATCACTGCAGACCTTTATATGGAACATTATATTTCTAAAGAAGAAGCCTCCTACCTATTAAGTTTTGCCTGTTTTCCGGGACCCTCTTTCTTATCTTCTTATTTATGTGTGGGGCTTTTCAAAAATACGCATCTGATTTTCCCCACCTATTTTATTCTTTACAGCTCCGGTCTTTTATGCTCCTTCCTTTTTCGTCCTAAAAAAAACACAGAGCTTCCTCGGCTCAAAAAAAAGAAAAAAAAGATATCCAGCTCCGATTTTCTCGGAGAAATTCTGGATACCTCTATTATGAACGGTTTTGAAACAATCACAAAACTGGGAGGATATATTTTAATTTTCTCTATCCTTCAAGGGATTTCCAGCATTATCTTTCGTTCTTTTCCTGTCCTTAGCTATTTTCTACAAGGACTAACAGAAATGACTACCGGAAATGCCGCTTTATCAAAAGCACCCTGGGAATTTGATTTTCTTTATCCTCTTATTCTTGCATTTACTTCTTTTGGCGGTCTAAGCGTAGCTGCGCAGACAAAATCCATGCTGGCAAATACAGATTTGCCGTTTCTTTCTTACATAAAAGGAAAACTATGCAGTTTCGTCTGTACCTTTATTATAGCTTTTTGCTTAGTCAAAATCATCAAAGTCATCATCTAAATCGTCGTCTAAGTCATCCGCCTGATAGGAAGGTGCAGGCTCTTCTTCCTGAATCGGAGCTTCATTGTTCTGAACAAGCTGAGGAGATAACTCGGCTCTGTTCTGGTTGATAACTTCTAAAGAATTACGCAGTGCCTGAACAAAGTCATTGTATTTTGCTGCTGCATCCTCTAACATATTGCTGGCAAGCTGTCCCATATTTGCCATCATTTCATCTGTATAAGATACTGCACTTAAACGCAATGTATTTGCATCATTAGTAGCTGCATCAATAATTGCCTGAGCCTGCTGATTTGCACTATTAATTGTTTCGTTTGCCTGTGCATAAGCCTGCTGCATAACCTCAGACTCTTTCACCATCTCCTGAACCTGTTTTTTTGTATCTTCAATAATATTATCTGCTTTTGCCTGTGCATCTGCTAAAATCGCATCTTTATTACTGATAATTTTCTGATATCTTTTAATTTCATCTGGTGTTTTTAAGCGAAGTTCTCTTAATAACTCTTCGATTTCCTCTTTATTTACAATAATTTTTGTTGTAGATAATGCCTGATACTTACAACTTTCCACATATTCTTCAATTTCTTCAATAATCTGTTCAATTCTGCTGCTCATCTTTTATTTCTCCTTATTGTATTCTTTTCCCAAATGCCTCTGCCTGTATTTTTCCTCTACCTGTCGTACTACAAAATCCGGTGCAAAGTTTGAAATATCTGCTCCAAAAGATGCTGCCTCCTTCAATGTAGTGGAACTTAAATACGCATACTGAAGGCTGGTAGTCAAAAACATAGTATCCACATCAGTTGCCAACACGCGGTTTGTCTGTGCCATCTGTAATTCATATTCAAAATCAGTAAAAGCTCTCAAACCACGAATAATTACCTTTGCCTCGCAGCTTCGTGCAAAATTAACAGATAACCCATCGAAAGCCTGAATTTTTACGTTGGGAATATCTTCTGTTACATTCTCTAATATATTAACACGTTCTTCCACAGAAAACAACGGACTTTTTGCAGAATTATTTAAAACTCCTACAACAACCTCATCAAATAAGCTTGCTGCCCGTTTTATAATATCCAAATGACCATAAGTTACCGGGTCAAAACTTCCCGGATAAATTGCTCGTACCATTCTCTATGCCTTTCTAATAAAAATATGCTGGTTTGTCTTGTATCTTTTGATTTTATCAATGGAAAAACCCAACTCCTCCAGATAACTAAAATCTGTTTCCAAAGAAGCTTCCACAATAATCCTTGTATATTCATTTACAAACTTTACATCTTTCAAAAGTTCTAAAACCTGTTTTTCCAATTCCTGGTTATATGGGGGATCCATGAAGATACAATCAAATGGTTCTTCATTTTCCAAAAAAGCAACTGCCTGAAATACGTCTTTACACCATACATCGGCTTTGTCTGCCAGTCTGGTAAATTTTAAATTATCCTCTATCACGGCTGCTGCCTTTCTATTCTTTTCAATAAAAACACAAAACTGAGCACCTCTGCTCAAAGCTTCAATTCCAATCCCGCCGCTTCCCGCAAAAATATCTAAAAATCGGCATTCGCATAAATATGGCTGAAGCATATTAAACAATGTTTCTTTCACCCTGTCTGTGGTAGGTCTTGTTTCCAAACCCGGAATTGTTTTTAAAGGCATACTTTTTGCACTTCCTGCAATGACTCTCATAAGCTGTTTTTCCTTCTTCAGTATCTTTTAGCGATTTAAGCGGTAATCCAAATCTCCCTGTTCCAATCCCAATATCAAAGACTCCGCAGTTGCAATATTCGTTGCAATAGGAATATTATACTGATCACAACATCCTGATATCTGATATACATCCGGCTCTGTTCCATCAATCATTGCCGGATTGTAAAAAAAGATTACCATATCAATATCTCCGCGCTCAATCATTTCGGTAAATTGTTTATCTCCTCCCATACTTCCGGGAAGGAATTTGTGGACGCGCAAGTTTGTCACTTCTTCTATTCTGCGTCCTGTAGTCCCTGTTGCATAAATCTCATGTTTTGCCAAAATATTTTTATAAGCAATACAAAAGTCCTCAATTAGGGCTTTTTTACTGTTATGCGCTATAATTCCAACATTCATTTACATCAATCCTTATTTATTTTAATTCAATCAAACCTCAAGGTTCTCTTGTATTCCAGAGTCTATTATAGCAAAAGCACCAACTTTTTGCAATTATTTTTTGTCATTTTATACACTTTTTACAAATTTTGTGTATTTTCACAAAAAAATCAACTCTAACTCCAAAATCCGAATACTCATTGTAATACAATTCACATAATTTGTCAAAACTTGAAAGAACTTCTAGTGTAAAAACTTTTTAAAATCACATAATAGCATTGTAACAAAAAATAAATTCCAAAGGAGGAAATGAAAATGTCTAACAATAATTCTTCAAACAAAGCAGTTGTACCAGAAGCAAAGGGAGCATTAAATCGTTTTAAATACGAAGTTGCCAACGAATTAGGTGTACCTCTTACAGATGGTTACAATGGTAACTTAACATCCAAACAGAATGGTTCTGTCGGCGGATATATGGTCAAAAAAATGATTGAAGCACAGGAACGCCAGATGTCCGGAAACGGAAGCACACAGCAGTTCTAATGTAAAAAATCATTAGTACAATTTCATAAATACAGAAAGGGATTTTCTTCTGCTTATTTCTAAAGTAAAAAGAAGGAAGTCCCTTTTTTGTTTTATGACAGACTGACATTCTTTCTATATTCCCGGCATTTCCATTCTATTTTTGCTGTATAATAAAAGCCTTTCCTTTAATCTTTTATGCTGTGGCAGAGACAAATCCGGATCTAAGGCTAAAATCGCTCCTGCTGCTTCACTGGCTTCTTTTAAAATCTCTGCATCCTGATAAATATCCGCAATTTTAAATTCCATCAAACCACTTTGACGGATACCAAAGAAATCGCCCGGTCCTCGCAGCCGTAAATCTTCTCCTGCAATTTGAAATCCATCATTGGATTTTACCAAAATCTCCAATCGCTCTTTTGTCTCCCTATCCTGCCCTCCCTGTACAAAGATACAGTAAGACTGATATTCTCCTCGCCCTACCCTTCCTCTCAATTGATGAAGTTGGGCAAGTCCAAAACGTTCTGCATTTTCTACCATCATTACAGTTGCATTTGGTACATTTACTCCTACTTCAATAACAGTTGTGGATACTAAAACCTGTATTCTATTTGCGGCGAAATCTTCCATAATTTTATTCTTTTCCCCTGCCTTCATTCTTCCATGAATATACGCAATAGAAATATCAGAAGGTAATGTATCCTTTAAAATCTGTGTGTAATCAATAACATTCTCTGCCTCAAGCCCCTCACTTTCTTCTACCATAGGGCATATCACGTATACCTGCCGTCCTTCTTCTACCTGTTTTTGAATAAAATGATATGCTCTAGGCCGGTACGAAGTATCTACCACACAGTTCTTAATAGGCAGCCGCTTTGCAGGAAGCTCATCCATGATAGAAATATCCAAATCTCCGTATAAAATAATTGCCAATGTCCTTGGAATCGGTGTGGCACTCATAACCAATACATGAGGCTTTGCTCCTTTTTTTGATAAATCCTCTCTCTGATGAACTCCAAAACGATGCTGTTCATCTGTAATTACTAACGCCAGATTTTCATACTCTACCTTTTCCTGTATCAGCGCATGGGTTCCGATAATAAGCTTTGCCTCTCCGGAAGCAATCTGCATATACCTCTCCCTTTTTTCTTTTGCTGTATTAGATCCTGTAAGAAGAACAGTTTTTAACGGCAAATCATGCTGCTCCAACAATCTATTCATTTCGCTGAAATGCTGTTTTGCCAAAACCTCTGTAGGAACCATCAATGCCGCCTGATATCCATTGAAAGCTGCAAGAAGCATTGCTAAAAATGCAATAATGGTCTTTCCGCTTCCTACATCTCCTTGTACCAGTCTGGACATCAACGTATGTCCTGTCATATCTTTTTCAATTTCATTCCAGACTCTCTTTTGTGCATTTGTCAGTGGATAAGGCAAGTCATCAATCACATTCTCTGTTTCCCATACAGGTTTTATGGCAAAAGAATTCGGAGTATCCTGTGTCTTTTCTTTCATCATTCGAACAGAAAGAATAAAAAACAAAAATTCATCAAAAACTAATCTGCGATGTCCCAGGAGTAAATCTTCCTTATCTTTCGGAAAATGAATATGTGAAACTGCATAGTTATATTCTGCCAATTGATAATAGTTTCTATACTCCTCCGGAAGATATTCCTGTACAATTTCTTTATTTTCCAAAATCTGATTCATGGTTTTTACCATCAGTTTATTGGTTAATCCCTTTGTCAATCCATAAATAGGATATAAACTGTGAAGCAATACCTTATAATCCTCTCTTCCAAAAATTTCAGGCTGCTCCATTGTCCTTCGCCCATTTTTATCTGTCACCATTCCTCTGAAAATATAAATCCCACCAGACTGCAAAGTATTACGTAAAAAAGGCATATTATACCAGGTAAGCTGCAAAAAAGAATTTTCTTCTTTTATAGTAGCCGTCACTATTGTAAGTCTCCCTGTATTTCTTACTACTACTTTTCCCGTAAGTCTCCCAATCACTGCACATTTTTTTCCCGGTATTAACTGAGAAACTCCCACCGGTTCTGTATATTCATCATATTCTCTCGGATAATATCTGAGAAAATCTCCCACGGTAGTAATCCCTAATTTTGCCAAAAGTCTTTCTGTTTTTTCTCCAATTCCTTTTATATTTCGGATACTTTCCTGTTCTTTCATTTTAAAAGTCCTCACAAAAAAGAAGCGGTTAAGGTTATCGCATAAAGCACAACAACCCCAACAGCTCCTCTGTTCATCTCTTATTCTACAGAAACTACATAGTAATAAATCGGCTGTCCACCCTGATTGATTTCCACATCAAAATCCGGATATAACTCCTCAAGACGCTCACATAACTGTTCTGCATCTTCTTCTGTAACATCAGCACCATAATAAATACTGATAATTTCTGTATCTTCATCTATCATTTCTTTCAGAGTTTCTACAGTAATATCTTCAATACCCTGTCCAACTGCTAAAATCCCCTTGTCACCAATACCCATGATATCACCTTGACGAATTTCCTTGTCGTCAATTTTTGTATCACGCACTGCATAAGTTACCTGACCTGTTTTTACGTGTGTCATGGCTTCTAACATTTCCTCTGTATTCTGTTCTACAGTCTTATCCGGTACATAAGAAATCAATGCCGTAATACCCTGAGGAATTGTCTTGGTAGGAATAACAATAATATTTTTATCTTCTGTCAAATCTCTAGCCTGATTTGCAGCCAGAATAATGTTTTTATTGTTTGGGAAAATAAATATATTTTTTGCATTCACATGAGAAATTGCCTGAAGTACATCCTCTGTACTTGGATTCATCGTCTGTCCACCTTCAATGAGATAATCTGCTCCCAGTTCACGGAAGATCTCTCCCATACCTTCTCCTACAGATACAGAAATAAATCCAACTTCTTTTTCCGGCTCTGCTTTTGCCTGCTGTGCAGCTACTTTCTCTGCATCCTTAATCAAACGCTCATGATGTTCTAAACGCATATTATCAATCTTCATATTAGAAAGCTGTCCGTAAGTCAAAGCTCTCTGAATTGCATCACCAGGTGCATTGGTATGTACGTGCACCTTTACAATCTCATCATCTGCCACTACCACTAAAGAATCACCAATGGATAACAGATATTCTTTAAAAGCTTTTTCTTCTTTTTCAGGGAACTCTTTTTCCAACATAATAATAAATTCTGTACAGTAACCGAATTTAATATCACTTTCTTCTGCAGACACCGGTTTGCTCATTACAGCGTGAGCCGGTTTTTCAAAATTCATGTCAATTTCTTTGCCCAGATATCCGTCAAAAGCACCTTTTAATACTTCTAAAAGTCCCTGTCCACCGGAATCTACAACGCCTGCTTCTTTCAAAACAGGAAGCATTTCCGGAGTTTTAGAAAGAACCTCTTCAGCTTCTGCAATTACATCTGCAAAAAATGTTTCCAGATTTTCACTATCTTCTGCAATTTCCAAAGCTTTTACCGCAGCTCCCTTTGCCACAGTTAAAATAGTACCTTCTTTTGGTTTCATAACTGCTTTATAAGCAGTTTCCACACCTTTTTCAAAAGCTCTTGCAAATGCCATAGCATCTACATGTTCGTGGTGTTCAATTGATTTTGTAAATCCTCTTAAAAGCTGTGAAAGAATAACACCGGAGTTTCCCCTTGCTCCTCTTAAGGAACCAGAAGATATTGCTTTCGCCAGAGTCTTCATAGTAGGATCTGATAATGCGCTTACCTCAGACGCTGCCGCCATAATGGTCAGTGTCATGTTGGTTCCTGTATCACCATCCGGTACAGGAAAAACATTTAATTCATTTATCCACTCTTTCTTTGCTTCCAGATTTTTTGCTCCGGAAAGGAACATCCGGCCAAGCATTTTTGCATCAACGGTATTGGTATTCAAAACAAGTTTCCTCCTTATTAATCAATTACTCTTACGCCTTCTACAAGGATATTTATCTTCTCAATAGTCAGGCCTGTAAATTCTTCTACTTTGTATTTTACATTGCTGATTAAATTATCAGCCATAGCAGAAATACTTACCCCGTAAGCTACAATTACGTGAAATTCCAGCGTAATCTTATTATCTGCAATCATAACATTAATGCCATGTTTCAGACTGTCTTTCTTTAACAGCTTTACAAGGCCATCTTTCATACTTACAGCAGCCATGCCCACAATTCCAAAACATTCCACTGCTACACTACCTGCATAAGTTGCAATTACATCAGTATCAATTGTAATTTTTCCTAATCCTGTATCAACAAATCCATTCATGCACGGATACCTCCATACTTTTTTATATATGCTATTCTATCATATCTTTTCCAAAAACGAAATAATAATTTAATTTTTTTATAATTTTACTTGCAAAAACAAATATCATCTGCTAAAATAAGCTATGTTGTGAGTTTGTTATACAGACTTATTATATTTCTAAGGAGGTGCTACCATGGCAAAGTGCGCAATTTGTGAAAAAGGTGCTCATTTTGGAAACAACGTGAGCCATTCTCATAGAAGATCAAACAAAATGTGGAAATCCAACATTAAATCTGTAAGAGTTAAAACAGAAGGCGGAAACGCAAAAAAAATGTATGTTTGTACTTCCTGCTTACGAAGCGGTAAAGTTGAAAGAGCTTAATTACTGATTGACACATCAATAGACCTTGTCCTATGGACAAGGTCTATTTTATTTCTATGAACAACTGCAAAACAGATTATACCCGGCCAATAAACACAGCACTGCCATAATCACCATAAAAAGAGATTTTGGAAAAATAAGTGCTAAAAATAATCCAATCCCTATTCCAAACAAAAACAGTCCGCATACACGGCTCATATCTTTTCCCTTCTCTTTTTCCCTTTTTATAGTATATGCAAAAAGCTGCCACAGATTACCTGCAGCAGCCTTTCCACTTTATTCTTCTGTAGAAGATTCTTTTTCTTCTTTTAATATCTCTTTTTCCGGCTCCTGTTCTTTTTTCCCTTCTGAAAATTTATTCAAAAAATCCGGAACCATATCCAAAATTTTTGTAAGACCATCTTGATTTTTAATATTTACCAATTTTGTCATTCCATTGGAAATAACCAAAACAGCACTTGGGGAAACTTTTCCACCCATTCCTCCTCCGCCGTTATTCTTTTTCTCTCCGGAAAAAGCACCTGCTCCTACTGCAAAAGAAACATCTACCAGCGGAAGTATAATAGTCTCTCCTACGGTAATTGCCTCACCCACTACAGTCTTTGTTGTAATAAAGCTATCCATTCCTTTAAATAATGATTCTACTGTTGTCTGAAAATTGTTTTCTGAAGCCATATCTTGTTTCCTCCTTAAAGATACTTAATTTTTTTTATAATAAAACGAAGATCTCTGTTTTTAAATATACGCCATGCAAGAAGCGCAAAATAAATACCATAAATTCGACCGCAAAAAAATACTTCTCCTTCTAAAATCTGTTTTTCAAAAAAAGGTTCTATTGTAAAATATTCCCCATACAACGGATAAAATACACCTGCAAGAGCCAGAATTTCACCTGTCAAACAGGGATCTTCCATGCCAAATCGAATATTTCCCTGCAGTTTGTTCGGTTTTATATGAAAAATCAAAGCCTTGATTTCTTTGATTATCCATGTTTCTGTTCGTTTCATTTGTTCTGAATCTAAAAGTTTTTTAACTTTTTTTATTTTATCACAAATTTTTTCTAATGTTAATCGAAAATCCCGAAAAGCCTTCTCTATTCTCTTCCTTTTAGGCCGTTCTTTTACAAAAGGCTGCTCTTCTGCTTTTTTCACTTCCCTTTGAATGGCTTCTTCTGCACTTTGCCCTGTATATTCTCTTTTTGCTGCTTCCTGTCTGTTTTCCTGTACAGCAGTAAGCTCTTTTTGCTGCTTTTTTTCAGATTTCTTTCCTACCCTGCCTTTGAAAATACCTTTTAAACGTTCTATGGAAATACCTAAAATCCGTAAGGAATAATGTATACCTTCTTCATACCATATTTTCAAAGAAATCCCATGAAACAACCATGAAATTTTCAAATTTCCTTTCATACTGTCCGAATTTTTCTCTCCACGCCCTTGATAAGCAACAGGGCAAAAAAACAAACAACCTAAAATCAGTAATAAAATTCCTAAAAGAACTGCCAAAAGAATACCTGCTATTTTTAAAATTCCCAACAAAATATGTAGCACCGTCATTCCCTCACCTGCTGCTTTCCTCTTTTATCTTATTTTCCAGCCATTTTCTTACATCAGGAATCCCTGTTTCTCTGTAAGCTTCTTCTACCAGCTCTTTTGTCATCTCCAAGGCCTCCTCATAACCACAGCATAACCCAATAATCATGGGACAATATTTCCTTCTCGCTTTCTGCTTCAGTTCATTGGCTGAAAATATTTCCAACTGATTCTGAGGATTACAGGCAAAAGTAATCAGATATACATCAAAAACACCTGCGCCCACATTAATTTTAAAAATCAGCTGTTTTTTCTTCTTTTTTGCATTATCGCCAACGTAGAGTTTTTTATACCAGTTTAACATGTTTTCTACTCCTATATTTTAAAAAGAGACTGTCGTAAAAGCTCAATACTGCTTAATACGACAATCCTCTTTTCCCATGCTTACTCAGAAATACTTTCTATTTCCCCAAAGATTTGCTTTTTTCAAATCCAGGTATTCACTATAAGCCTTTTCCAAAATCTGCTTTTCATTTGAAAAACGTAACAGATGGTAAGCTTCATGGAATTTGTAAAAACCGGAATCCACAAAATATTCTTCTCTCTGCGGTCTGCTGTAATAGCTATTGGCAGACATTAAGTACCAATGTACATCCTTTTCTACTACATCTTCCGGTACACAAAAACTATACTGGCTCTTTCCTACATACTTAATGATGTTGGCTGATACCCCTGCTTCTTCTTTCACTTCCCGCAGGGCTGTATCCTTATAGTCTTCGCCCTTTTCTACCGTTCCTTTCGGCAACACCCAACCCTCATATTTATGTTTATAAGATTTATATAAGGTCAGTATCTTGCCCCGATATATTACCACTCCGCCACAGCTCGTTGCTTCAATCATATTGCACTTCCTCCTGCTTAAGACATATAGCTATGTCTGCGTTGTGTTTCTTTATTGGTAGTATACCTCTTTTTTTTCACAGGTGCAACAAATTTACAGCCACTAATTATAATAAAAAGCATTAAAGACCTGATGTGCTACCGGAACCGCCACTTTACTTCCCGTTCCTGCGCCTTCTGCAATTACCGCAATAGCCAGATCCGGATCCTCTACATTGGAAAATCCAATAAACCAAGAATGTGTCTTTATTTTCCCATCACTGCCCGTATATTCTGCAGAACCTGTTTTCCCTGCCGCAGAATAACTTTCTCCTGAAAGTTTTGTTGCTGTACCACTTTTTACCACTTCTGCCATCAATGTTTTCAATACTCCGGCTTCTTCAGCAGTCATAAGTTCTTTATAAACCGATGGTTTTGTTTTTTCTACTGTTTGTCCGCTTACAGTTTCTATCTTTTCTACATAATAAGGCTTCATAAGCTTTCCGTTATTGGCAATGGCACTGGTAATCATAGCCGCATGCATAGGGGACATCAATGTATTACCCTGTCCAATAGCAGTCTGCATAAGCAGTGGATTTCCGGGTGCATTTCCCAAGTCAAATTTACTCTTATTATACTCCAAAGGAATGGGAAGCTTGCAGTTAAACAGCAGACTCTCTGCTGTCTTTTGCAGATTCTCTGCTCCTAAATCCAGTCCAATCTGTGTAAATGCCGTATTACATGATTTTGCAAATGCCTTGGTAAAATCTTCTGAGCCATGAACCTCTCCTCCAAAACAAGGAATCTTATGTTCATCTACAGTGATACTTCCTTCGCAATTATAAGAAAATCCATCAATAGTTCCATGTTCACGCAAATATGCCAAAGCATCCACGACTTTAAAAATAGAACCCGGCGGATATGCTCCTTGAGTAGCTCTGTTTAAAAGGCTGCTGTTTGTTGAATCATTTACCAGAGCATCCCAATCTGCCGCTACTGTATTTGGATTAAAATCCGGTTTGCTCACAGAAACCAACACAGCGCCTGTTTTGGGATCTAATACAACTACAGCTCCATTATAAGAACCAAGGGCATTGTAAGCTACCTCCTGCAATTTTGTATTTAACGTAGTGACCACACTGTCTCCCGGATTTTTATTCTCCAGGATTTCATTCTTCACCTGTTCAATATAGTTATTATGTGAAGACATTAAAGAAAAATTAGCAAGCGCTTCTATACCATTTTTTCCATTGCAATCGTATCCTACCACATGAGCAAACTTATTTTCGTAAGGATAAACTCTCGTTTCATTTCCATCTGCATCTGTTTCTGTATAAGCAAGTGTCTGCCCATCTGAAGATAAAATTTTTCCTCTTGTAATTCTGTCTGCCAATTGATTCTGGCGGGTATTATAAGGACTGCTGATAACAGCTTCTCTCTCCACCACATTAAAATATACCATATATCCAATCAAAGATATAAAAATAGCTACAAAGAAATAGCTGATAATCGTATACTCTTTATTTTTAGAACGTCTTCTTTTTTTGCGCTTTTTCTTCATCATTTCCTCTTCTCTTTGAAGCTTTTTTGCGCTTTTCTTATTTTTATCTTTCAATTTCCTCGTCCTCATCTTCTCTTAAAATATACAATCCCTGAATAATTGCCAGCATAATAATGGTGCTTAATACAGAACTGCCTCCATAACTGACTAAAGGCAGTGTAATTCCTGTCATAGGAATAAATTTACTTACACCGCCAATTGTAAGAAATACCTGGAAAGCATATTCCGTTCCCAGTCCCAAAGCAATCAGTTTATAAAATCTCTTTTTAATCCGCAGAGAAATATTAACAACTAAAAGAAACATACTCATACAGATTAAAATTAAACAAATTGCAAATAATCCTCCCAGTTCTTCACAAATTGCCGCAAACATATAATCCTGTTTTACAAATGGTATCATTTCCGGTGAACCCTGGCAAAGTCCCATGCCAAACCAACCGCCTGCACCAATAGCAAACAAACCCTGTACAATCTGAAATCCTGCTCCTTCATAAACACTAAACGGAGCCTTCCATGCTACTACCCTATTTCTTACATGAGAGAAAAGGAAATACGCAATAACCGCCGCTACACATCCACTTCCCAGACCGGCAAAGAGATAAAAAGGCTTTTTGGTAGCCACATAAAGCATAACGACATAAGTAATAAAAAATACAACTGCACTTCCCAGGTCTCTGGAAAGTACCAAAGTCAACACGAAAACTGCAGCAATGGCTGTTGTAATTACATGGTCTTTAAAAGTAGCACTTTTCCGATATAAACGGCTTGCTACAAAAAATACAAAAATAATCTTTACAAACTCTGATGGCTGAAACACAAAAAAGCCAAGATCAATATTGATTTTTGCTCCATTGACGTTTTTACCGAATATTAACACAATCAACAAAAGTCCCAATCCCAGAGCAGCATAAAACCATGTCCAACTTTTCAGAAAATACATTTTTTTAATCATAATCGGTATAATCATAGCGATTATAGTAGCAACTGCCACAATGGCAAACTGTCGGATGGCAGAATCCGGCGAAAGTCTGGAAAGCATAATAAATCCAATAGACAATAGCATACACATGTGATTCAAAAGCAGGATAGATGCCTTTTTATAAAAAAGGCGATACAAGACCTGCACAATAATCAAATATAGCAGCAATGCGCCAAAAAGATAAATAATCTCCACCTTTTCCGTTTTCAGAAAGATAACCAGAAAAGCGGTGAAATCTAAAAATATAATCAGCAAAAGCTGCTTTCTTAAAATATAACGTTTGTCATAATCATCTTCATACTTAAATACTGTAAAACTTTCAAAAGTATAAAGTACGATAAGAATTAATAAAAGATATTTTGAAAGTTCAATAATTAAATTTAACACTTGTTCTCCTACTCTACCCCTCTTTTAAAATGTCCTTTTGTAAATTCCGGCATTTCTTTTGGGTTTTTCTTTTTCACATTCTTATTTTTCAGTCCGTATGCCCCAACAAAAACATCCAACAGATTTTTCACTTCTTCTTTTGTTTCACAAGTAAAATTCAGTCTTAAAGACTCAAATCCTTCTTCTAAAATCTGCTGTGCCTCCTCTAAAAGCCCTGTAGGAACACTGTTGTAAATTACACTATAACAAAAATCACAAAAAGTTTTTGTCGGAAAATATTTTCCATAACGGTCTTTTACTTTCACAAAACTACTTTTTTTGTCGCATTTTCCGCAAGTCTTCTTAATACACTGAGCTGATATCATCATAGGATAATGTCCATATATAATCATCTCGCTTTTCCCATTATCCCTTGCATGAATTTCCTTTCCATTAAGTTCCAGAGGCACCGTAGTACACATAACCCCCCACTCATCCAGCATGTTCTTTGCATGATTATTAAACGTATATACAGAATAATCCGTAATAATCTTCTCTTGAAGACCAAGTTTTGATAAATAACCCAGTTCTTCCAGATTTCTTACCAGAAATCCTTCGCATTGCTCTGCCATTTTCAAAAAGTCCTGTGTCATATCAATAAACTGCCCATCTCTTAACATATAAGGCAATGCCAGATAAAATTCTTTTCCCTGTTTATGAACCTGACACATTGTTTCAAAAGCTTCTTTCCATAATTGCTTTTTATTAAACATGGAAATATGACAATACACTCCTTGAATTTCTTTTTCTTCCAATACAGCTTCCAACTGTTCACTTGTCTCCACAGAAGCATAAAAAACTGGTTTTTTTTCTATTATTGCACTGGCTTTTTCACCGTTGCTCTGCGTTTTTTCAGGTAAATTTCTGCGATATTTTTTCAAAACTTCTTTTTGAAGTTCTTCCAGTCCTTTTCTTCTAAGCTCGTTAATACTCTGCATAGGAAGAAATCCGGCTTCGTCTGTCATAATTTCCAAAGTATCAAATACAAACGGCGTTTGCCCCGTCTTTCTCATCTGCTTATCCACTCTATCCGCTGACAAAGGCTGTTTCATGGCTTCCTCTACAGTTTCTCCCATAACCTGAACATGAACATCTTGAAAATCTAAATCCAGTATAGCAGGAGAATTGGCAAAAAGGATAAAATTCCCATTAATTTTTTCTTGTTTTTTTATATCTAAATATTCCTTCTTCAACTGTTCAAAAAGAGCTTCATTTCTTTTTCCTGCAATTTTCTGTTTTTTATTCTGTTCTTTCTGATTTACTACAGCCATCATTTCTCTTCCATTATGAGAATGATAGTAACCCTGATTAAATCCATCTCTCTGGTATAAATCAAGGAGCATCTGCCTGTCTTCTGACGCAACCTTATAATTCTTCGGATTTTTCTCATACAAATCCAAATACTTTCTATAAATGGAAGTTACTCCTGCTGCATATTCCGGACGTTTCATCCGCCCCTCTATCTTCAAGGAATAGACACCTGCCTGTAAAATTTCCGGAAGAATATCAATGGTACACATATCTTTTGGACTTAACAGATAGGATTGATCTTCTCTGCTAATCTGCTGCTTGTCTTTATAAGCTGTATACGGCAATCGACATGGTTGGGCGCACCTGCCTCTGTTGCCGCTTCTGCCTCCCAACATACTGCTGAACAAACACATACCGGAATAGCAATAGCAAAGTGCCCCATGAACAAAACTTTCGATTTCCATTCCTGTTTTCTGATAAATTTCATGAATTTCTTTTAAAGACAATTCTCTGGCCGTCACAATTCTGGACACTCCTGCTTTCTTTAAAAGCTCGGCTCCATTTACTCCGGTCACCGCCATCTGTGTACTGGCATGTATGGGAAGGTTTGGAAATTCTTTTTTCAAAAAAGAAAATACCCCCAAGTCCTGTACAATCACTGCATCAATTCCCTGCTGATAATATGGTGCCAGAAAATCATAGAGCTGTCCATAAAGCTCTGTATTCTTTAAAAGGGTATTTACTGTCAAATAAATTTGTTTTCCATGTATATGGGCATAATCAATTGCCTCTAACATTTCATCCTGCTGCGGATTATTGGCGTATGCTCTGGCACCAAACATACTTCCTCCAATATAAACAGCATCTGCGCCTGCTTTTACAACTGCCTGCAGACCTTCGTAAGAACCTGCCGGTGCCAATAATTCTGCTTTCATGATTCAAATATCCTTTCTTTTTCAAATAATAGAAATGGGGTAAACAACAACTGCCCACCCCATCACTCTTTTCTATATTATTTTAAAAGCTCATCCAGTTCTTTCTCCAGCTCTGCTGCCTTTTGCTGCAGTTCCTGTATTCTTTCCTGAGCCTTTTCTTTTGCCTCATCCAGCTCTACCTGTTTATTAATCAAGTCATGTTTTAAATCATACATTTCCCTGTCTTTGGCTTCTAATTCTTCTTCAAACATTTCTGCCTGTCTCTTTGCTTTAAAATAGTCATCTGCAATATTTAAACTGAGCAGAGTATGTCTTGTCTCCTGTGACTGTCTGTTATATCCCGGAAGCTGTCCTAACTCAGTCAGCTTGCCATTCATATAATTTGCAACCTTTTGCAGGTATTCTTCACTTTCATATCCGCTTAAAGTGATGATTTTTCCTCCAATCAGCACCTGGGTTGTATTCTTAACTGCCATCTAATCCTCCCGCCTTTTCTTACGTTCCTTATTGTCTATTATAATCGAATTTCCAAGAAAAACAACCATTATTTTATCCCCAGATGATGATAAGTCAACTCTGTCACCATTCTTCCCCGTGGAGTTCGAAGCAAAAAGCCGTTTTTAATCAAGTATGGCTCATATACATCTTCAATCGTTCCTGCATCCTCTCCGATAGCAGCGGACAAGGTATCCAGTCCTACCGGCCCCCCTGAGAATCGCTCAATAATCGTAGTAAGTAAAAGCCTGTCTGTCTGATCCAGACCATAACGATCTACTTCTAAAAGATCCATAGCGAAATCAGCCACCTCTTTTGTAATTTTTCCATCATACTTTACCTGTGCAAAATCTCTTACTCTTTTTAGTAAACGATTGGCAAGTCGTGGTGTTCCCCTGGATCGCTTTGCCATTTCCAAAGCTCCTGCATGGTCGATTTCTACGCCTAAAACCTTGGCAGAGCGAATAATAATGGTCTGCAATTCCTCCTCTGTATAAAATTCCAGATGATGTACCACTCCAAATCGATCACGCAAAGGAGCGGTTAAAAGACCGGCTCTTGTTGTAGCTCCTACCAAAGTGAATTTTGGCAAATCTAATCGAATAGAACGGGCAGTTGCACCTTTTCCAATCATAATATCAATAGCATAGTCTTCCATAGCAGGATAGAGTACTTCTTCTACCTGTCTGTTAAGTCGATGAATTTCATCTACAAACAAGACATCATTTTCCTGCAGATTATTTAAAATCGCTGCCATCTCTCCCGGTTTTTCAATGGCCGGACCACTGGTCACTTTTATATGTACCCCCAACTCATTGGCAATAATCCCTGCCAATGTTGTTTTTCCAAGTCCCGGAGGACCATAAAACAGCACATGGTCTAAAGCATCTCCTCTTTGTTTTGCAGCCTCAATATAAATCTTCAGATTTTTCTTTGCTTTTTCCTGTCCAATATAATCATTCAGAAGCTGTGGTCTTAAATTTCCTTCTGTACGAAGGTCTTCTTCCATAACATCTGTAGTAATAATTCTTTTTTCCATGATTTTTCCTCTTTATTTAAAACATGTTTTTTAATGCCTGTTTTAATAAATCCTCCACGTTCATACTTTCTGTAATTTCCGTGTGTTTTACTGCACGAAGGGCATCTGCAGCAGAATATCCCAGAGCAGTTAACGCTTCCACTGCTTCTTTCTTTATATCAGAAACATCAGCCAAACTTCCTGCATTTTCTTGTATGTGCTCTGATTTTAATTCAAATGCTTCCTGAAGACTCATCTTATCCTTTAATTCTAAAATCAATTTCTGAGCTGTCTTTTTCCCGATACCGGGAGCTTTTGATAAGGTTTTTACATCGTCTGCCAAAACCGCAAATCTCAGCTCATCTGCAGACAGTCCTGACAAAACACCCAGCGCTGCTTTCGGTCCTATACCGTTTACTCCCAACAGTAGTTTAAAAACATTCAAATCATCTTTTGTTAAAAAACCATATAGCTGCATAGCGTCTTCTCTAACGTTTAAATAAGTGTAAATCTTCGCCTCATCACCCACATGTAAAATTGCATCTACACCTGCCATAGGCATAAAAAGATTATATCCTATATTTCCTGCTTCTAAAATCACTCTGTCTTCTAAAACTTCAACAATCTCACCTTTTAAATACGCTATCATTTCCTATCCTTCCCGGTATTCTCTTATAAATTTCCGAAGATACAATTCCAATTAAAAGTCCGGTTACTGTTCCTGCACAAAGCAATATCGGAAAATAGAAAAAAACACTTCCACTTTCTACTACCAGTGCTGCTATTATTAACTGCCCTATATTATGTGTCACGCCTCCAATTACACTTACACCAGCCATAGATAAACCTTTTATCTTCTTTGCCAGAGTCATACAAAGCAGGCTCAAAAAAGCGCCTGCCAGACTATATACAATAGAAAACAGATTCCCAAACATAAATCCAATGCACACAATCCTGATGCAGGAAACAAGCGCTGCCTCTTTATAAGTAAAACTATATAAAAGAAACACCGTCACTAAATTCGTAATTCCAAGCTTTACTCCCGGTGCAAAAGGAAACACAGGAAGCAGCATTTCCACATATCCCAAGATAATTGCCAATGCACAAAGCAACCCAATATACGCTGTTTTTTTCATTCAAATCCTCGTTTCTATTTCACTATACTGTCAATGCTCTCTGTCTTTTTATTTTCTGCTGTAATTTCTAAAACTACTTTATTAGGCAGACAGACAATACTTTCTCCAAACTCTTTGATTTTCCCCTGCTTCACACATAAATGGTCAGGACAATCCGCTTCTGTCATAGAAACTGTTCCATCTTCTTCAATTTGACATACATTAGTATCACCGATTTTAATTTCCTGTTTATTTTTTAAAGAATACTTTCCATATATTTCTCCGTCTACGGAAATTTTAAGCATCTGCTCATTTGAAGCGGCAAATTTCTGAATTCCTTTCAATGCAAAAAATCCAATCATTCCTATAGCTAAAAAAATACAAATTAGAAATAAATCCTTTTTTTTCATGGATTACTCTCCTACTCTTATTTTCTGTGTCCTATCTTAACATAGCCAAATAAAAAATGCAAATGTATGTTCGCAAAATAAGCGATTGATACACTTGCATTTTTATCTTATAAAATGATATTACGTGGACATGTCTCTTTGCATTTTCCGCAATTTGTACATTTTTCATAATCAATATGTGCTACATTGTCTACTACTGTAATTGCTTCACTTGGACACTCTTTAACACATTTACGACAGCCAATACAACCGATTTCACAGGCATTCATCACTGCCTTTCCTTTTTCCTTGGAACTGCATGCCACAGCCTGCTTCTGCTGATATGGAATTAGCTCAATTAAATGTTTCGGACATTCTGCCACACATTTTCCGCATGCTTTACATTTTTCTTTATCTACCACAGCAATTCCGTTGATAATATGTATTGCATCAAAACTACACACTTTCACACAGGAGCCATAGCCAAGGCATCCATAAGAACATGCTTTTTCTCCGCCGTTTTGCATAAGCGCAGCCATTTTACAGTCTTTTACGCCTGTATAATCATAGCTTTTTCCGGCCTTTTCACAATCACCGGCACACTTTACAAACGCTGTCATAGGAATGTTTTCTCCTGCCTCCTGTCCCATAATCGCCGCGATTTTTGCAGCTGCTGCAGCACCGCCCACCGGACAGGCATTTACAGGCGCTTCTCCTTTCGCAATAGCCGTTGCCAAGCCGTCACATCCCGGAAAACCACAACCTCCACAATTATTGCCAGGTAAAGCTTCTCTTACCTGTACTTCTCTTTCGTCTACTTCTACTGCAAATTTCTTTCCGGCAACTCCCAAAAAAATTCCGATAAAAAGTCCTACACCGCCTACCAGAGCTGCCGCAATGATAATTCCTGTTATCATAGTTCACACCTCCTAAATAATTCCTGAAAAGCCAAAGAAAGCAATGGCCATCAATCCGGCTGTCAAAAGCACAATTGGAAATCCTTGAAAATATTTAGGAACGTCATTATATTCCATTTTTTCACGAAGACCTGCCATCAAAACAATAGAAATTGTAAAGCCTACTGCTGTGGCAAATCCGTTTACTGTTCCCTGCAGAACATTATAAGATTTCTGCACATTGATTACTGCCACACCTAAAACTGCACAGTTTGTAGTAATCAAAGGAAGATATACACCAAGGCTCTGATACAATGCCGGCATTGCCTTTTTCAAAAACATTTCTACAAACTGAACTAATGCTGCAATAACTAAAATAAAAACAATTGTCTGCATATATCCCATGTTCAAAGGGCTTAAAATAAACTGATAAATCAAGCTGGTAACCAGTGAAGACAGGGTAATAACAAAGATTACCGCTCCTCCCATCCCCGCTGCTGTTTCTATTTTTTTAGAAACTCCAAAGAAGGGGCAAAGACCGAGGAACTGGCTTAAAACAACATTATTTACCACTGCTGCTCCGACAGCTATAATCAATAATTCTTTCATTCCTTTTCCCTCCCCTTATTTTTTCACTGTATTGTCATAAAATTTTCCGCTGCAAGATTCATTACTGCAAGAAGCACAACCGCCTTCCATACAATGAACAGGTTTTTGTTCTTCTTTTGGTTTCTTTTCCTGTACTTTCGCACGAAGTGCTGCTAAAAATGCAAGAACAAAGAAAGCACCCGGTGCCAAAATAAAAATTGTAGCCGGTTCATAAGCTTTAGGCATAATCTGGAAACCAAACAAAGTTCCTGCTCCAATCAGTTCACGGAAGCCTGCGAGAATAGTAATGGAAAGGGTAAAACCAAGACCCATTCCAATTCCGTCAAAAATAGAAGCAACCGGACCATTTTTAGATGCATAAGATTCTGCTCTTCCTAAAATAATACAGTTTACTACAATAAGTGGAATATAAATTCCCAGCGCATCATACAAAACCGGAATAAATCCCTGAAGCAAAAGCTGAACAATGGTTACAAAGGAGGCTACCACCACAATATATGCCGGCATACGTACTTTGTCCGGAATAATATTCCTCAGAAGAGAAATAAATAAGTTAGACATCGCCAGAACCACAGTTGTAGTAAGTCCCATTCCAATTCCGTTTATGGCCGCTGTGGTAACTGCTAAAGTCGGACACATACCAAGTACCAGAACAAAAGTCGGGTTTTCTTTGATGATACCATTATAAAGACGTTCAACAGGTGAATTCTTCTTCATATCATTCTCCCTCCTTTACATAGTTAAATGCGCAAATTCCGGCATTTACACCACCGGTTACTGCTTTTGAAGTAATGGTAGCACCACTGATTGCATTAATCTCGTTCTCAGCAGATGCTCCTGCTTTTGTAACTTCAAAAGTGTCTGCACTTTTATCAGAAAACTGATTTTTAAATTCATCTTTCGTGGCATTCATACCAAGTCCGGCAGTTTCACTAATACTTAAAATAGAAATACCATTTAAAGTTCCGTCAAGCTGAATACCCATGGAAAAAGTAATGTCACCACCATACCCTTCTGAGGTTGTCACATTAACAGCATATCCTAAAGTTTCTCCTGAAGCATCCTTTGCTTCCATGATTTCATTGATTTTCTGAGCTTCAAAGCCCTGTTCTTTTAAAGCGGATGCCAAATCTGCATCTTCTGCCTCCACGCACACTTCAAATGAGTCTGCATCTTCAAATACTGCTTTATACGCTTCCTGTTTTGCTTTTTCCTGCTGATTGGCAATAGGCTTTTTTGTAACCTCATATACAAGTCCTAAAAGTCCTCCTGCAATCAGAGTAATTACAGTAAGAATCATGGCATCTTTTAATATTGTATTCTTTTTCATGCTTTTTTACCTCCTTTTCCGAAGGCACGGGGCATTGTATAACGCTCGATCAAAGGTATTAACAAGTTACAGAATATAATTGCATAAGATACACCTTCTGCAGAACCACCGAAAATACGGAACAGCCCTGTGAAGATACCCAGGCATACGCCATATACAAGCTGCCCTGCCTTGGTAATCGGCGTAGTAACATAATCTGTTGCCATAAACCATGCGCCCAGCATTAAACCACCGCCAAATAAATGGCATAATAAATATTCTACATCAAATCCATGACCACCGAACAGCAGAACAAATACTGCAAAAGTACCGATATAAGTCAACGGAATCCGAAAATCAATAATTCTGTTTATCAAGAGAATTGCCGCTCCGATGAGAATTGCCAATGCAGAAGTCTCACCAATAGTTCCCTGTACATTTCCAAAAAATAAATCTACCCAATTTACACTTTCTCCTGCCTTCAAAGCTGCTAAAGGAGTTGCTCCTGATACTGTATCAACAATATTTCCCCAACCACCTTTCGGAACTGTGAAATCTGTCATTCTTCCTGTAAAGGAAATTAAAAGAAAGCATCTCGCTGCCAGTGCCGGGTTCATAATGTTCTGTCCCAGTCCTCCAAAAAGCTGTTTTACGACTAAAATAGCAAAAACTCCGCCGATGACAGCAATCCACCAAGGTGCCTTTGGCGGCAAATTTAACGCAAGCAAAAGGCCTGTAACAGCCGCACTGCCATCCTGAATTGTTACTTTCTTATGTACAATTTTTTCATATCCTGCCTCTGTAGCCATACATACTGCGATGGAAACTAAAATTAACAGAAGCGCATTTAAGCCAAAATTATAAATTCCAAATAATGCTGCAGGCATAAGCGCTAAAAATACGGTACGCATAATGCTGCCGGTACTCACCTTCGACCTTACATGAGGGGAAGATGAAACATGTAATAATTCACTCATGATTTTCTCCTCCTACTTTGGTTTCCTGCGATTTGCCAGAACCATTTTTCTCATGGAACGCATGGATTGCGTCAATGGTCTTTTAGCTGGACAGGCAAAACTACAACATCCACATTCTACACATTCCATACCATTATATTTTACAAACAAATCCTCTCTGCCATTTTCAGAATAAGTAGCCAATCTGGATGGAACCAGCCTTGCCGGACAGGCAGATACGCATCTTCCGCAGTTAATACAAGCCGTAGGTTCATTTTCTGAAACCTCGTCTCTCGACATACAAAGCATTGCAGAAGACGTCTTTACAACAGGAACATGATAATCAAACATAGCAAATCCCATCATAGGACCACCGGAAATGATTTTTTTTGCAGGAAGCTTCAGTCCTCCTGCTGCTTCTAAAAGTTCTGCAAAAGAAGTTCCCAGACGTACTTTAAAGTTACCCGGCTCTGCTACCGCATCTCCCGTGACTGTAACAATACGATCCATAACCGGTTCACCTTTTATTACCGCACGATAGACAGCACATACTGTATCAATATTATCTACTACACATCCTGCATCTGCCGGAAGCATAGAAGAATTGATTTCTCTGCCGCTTACTGCCGCAATCAAACAGCGCTCAGCCCCCTGTGGATATTTCGTCTTTAAAGGAGTAACTTCTATTCTTGGTTCATCCTTTACCAATTCTGTAAGTTTTTCAATACAATCCGGCTTATTATCTTCAATACAGATATAACCTTTTGCATGATCAAAAAGCTTCAAAATGCACTTTAATCCATTGATAATCCAGTCAGGCTGCTCTAACATGCGGCGATAGTCAGAAGTCAGGTAAGGCTCACATTCTGCTCCGTTAACCAGAACATATTCGATTTTATCCGGCTCTTTCGGCGAAAGTTTTACATGAGTAGGAAAGCCTGCTCCTCCCATACCAACAACTCCTGCCTCTTTAATTCTGCCGATAATCTCTTCTTTTGTAAGTTCTTTTAAAGATTGTACCGATGCAAATTCTACAGTTTCATATTTTTCATCGTTTTCTATAACGATTGCATCCACCATAGCGCCTACATTATTCCTTACTTTCTTTAATTCTTTTACCACTCCTGATACAGAAGAATGAATAGGTGCAGAAACAAAGCCTCCCATCTCTGCGATTTTCTGTCCCGCCAGAACATAATCACCCTTTTTCACAACAGGCTGTGCCGGAGCACCAATGTGCTGTGACAACGGATAAACCATTTCTTTTCCGGGAAAATATTCCCGTACAGGCTTTTCTTTTGACAGTTCTTTTCCATCATAAGGATGTACACCACCCCTAAAGGTTAAAAACGCCATATTTCGTCCCTCCTTTATTTATCCTAATCAGTTAAAACCAATTAGTCTTTCTGATGCTTCTTTCTATATTTCTTAAACTGATTTTTCAGTTCAGGATATGCATAAACCATACGCTTTTTTACAATATTCTGTTTCTTGCGAATATCTGTATATTTTTTTACAAATTCATCTAATTTCTGTTCCATTTCCGCCTTCTTTGTAAGATAACTGTCATCATCCAAAAGACGTTTTTCTTCAAATAAGGTCTCAAAACGCCCCATAAATTCCTGTCTTCTTGCGGATAACCGTTCCACAACTTCCTGTGTACGTATATGCGCTCTGACTGTTTCCAATCGTTCTTGAATTTCTTCTTTTGTCTCATATAATTTGCTGCTGTGAAGATATTGAGCGATATCTTCCATCATATCTTCTACCTTTGCAAAGTTCTTTGTAAGTCCAAAGGCTGCCCAAGCTGAAGTAATAAAATCTAACACATACAAAACCGAGATTACAATCAGAACAATTTCTCCTATTTTCTGAGGATATAAATCTGTAAACCAAGAGACAGCAGGCTGAAATACTTTAAACAATAATACAGTAAATACTCCCCATCCCAAAGAAGTCCCTAAACTGATATATCCCTGAAGATTATATTTTCTATGGCTGTAGTCCCACCAACGGGTATGAAAAATTCTTTCCATAAGCCATCCTGTAATATATTCCAATATAGTAGCAACTATTACACCGTCTATATATAAAACAGCCAGATTATCTCCGAAAGGTTTTAAAGCCAAATAAATGCTTACAGCTCCCATACCATAAATAGTGCATAGCGGCCCATTAATAAAACCTCTGTTTACAAACTTCCGTTTTCTTACAGATACATAAGCAGTTTCCCACAGCCATCCTAAAAAGCTATATACAAAAAACCAGCTTATGATATAATATAAAGATACACCTGCAATTTCTATGTTCATGTTTTTTCTCCTCTGTTATATAATATAACACTTTTTTGCAGAAATCACTAGAAAAATTTAGTAATTTTTCGTATTATTTTAAAAACAATTTGAAAGGATTTTGTTAAAATGATAACAAATGTGCAAATTCTTTATCAATTTTCAACAGTTTTACCATACACTTTTTCCGTTTTAAATTATAATCCAAAAGATGTTCTGTTCTTTGATATTGAAACTACAGGATTAAGTCCCAAAACAAGCCAAGTATTTTTAATCGGATTTATTTCTTTTCAACCGGATACAAAAGAATGGCAGCTCACCCAGTTTCTTTCAGAACATAACTGTGAAGCAGAAGAAAAGCAGCTTTTAAAAACTTTCTCTACCTTTGTAGAGAATAAATCTCAGCTCATTCACTTCAACGGAAACTCCTTCGATATTCCTTATCTGATTTCCCGCTTTGAAAAATATCAGCTTCCCAATCCTTTTTCCAATAAAGACTCTCTTGATTTATATCGAGAATTTTTACGTATGCCTGCTTTTTTCAAGCAAATGTCTAATCATACCCAAAAATCTTTTGAAGAATTGACTTGCTATCCCAGAAAAGATCTTTTATCAGGAAAAGAAATGATAAAATTTTATCACAACTATGTTCAAACACCTTCCAAAGAAAAAGAACTGCTTCTCTTACAACATAACTATGATGACCTTGTGGGCATGCTTTCTATTTTTCCTCTTTTTAATTTAAAACAGCTTCCCAAAGGTCAATGGGAACTTACCGAAGTAGAAGAATTAAAAAAACAGGAGACCGACCAATCTGTTACCAAAGAACTGTTGTTTACTCTTATGCTTCCTGTTCCTATTCCGGCTCAACTTTCTGCCGCTTTTTCTTTTGGATATATAACAGCTTCAAAATATATCGTAAAGGTAAAACTCCCTTTATATGAGGGAACTCTAAAATTTTATTATCCTGACTATAAAAATTATTACTATTTACCTTTCGAAGATGAAGCCGTTCATAAAAGCGTTGCTATTTATACTGATGCACAACACAGACAAAAGGCATCTGCTTCCACTTGCTATAAAAAATATAATGGTATTTTCGTTCACGCTCCTGCTTCCTGCTCTTTGCCTCTTTTAAAAGAAGATATTCATGCCAAAGAGTACTATACTTTTTGGCCCTTTCAAAATTCATCTCCACTCATACAAAAATGTTATATTCAAGAAATATTAAAAACAGCCATTACGATAAAGTAATGGCTGTTTCACTTCAACTTTATTCTATAATTATTCTTCTGTTGTTTCTTCTGCTTCTTCCTGAGCTGGTTCAAGCACTTTCATGCTCAAACTGATTTTCTTTTCTTCTTCATTGAAATCTACTACTTTTGCAGTAATCACCTGACCTACTTTTAATACATCAGATGGTTTTTCAACGTGTGCTCTGGAAATCTGTGAAACATGAAGTAATGCATCTACACCTGGTTCTAATTCAATAAATGCACCAAAATCTGTCATACGAGCGATTTTTCCTTCTACAACATTGCCAACCGCATATTTTTCAGATGCATTTAACCATGGATTCTGGTCTTCAAATTTCAGACTTAATGCAATTTTATCACCATTGATTTCTTTAATCAGAACAGTAATTTTTTCTCCTGCTTTAAATACTTTCTTTGGATTTTCCACTCTGCCCCAAGACATTTCAGAAATATGAAGAAGTCCGTCAGCACCGCCTAAATCAATGAATGCACCAAAATCTGTTACATTCTTAATTGTGCCTTCTACAACATCACCTGCGTGAATTCTTTCGAATAATTCTTTCTTCATTTCTTCTTTCTTTGCTACTAAGAGCTGTTTTCTGTCACCAATTACACGGCGTCTTCTTGGGTTGAATTCTGTAATTACAAATTCAATTTCCTGATCCTGATATTTTGTCAGGTCTTTTTCATAAGTATCAGAAACAAGACTTGCCGGAATGAATACTCTTGCTTCTTCCACGATAACACTCAAGCCACCATCTAATACCTGATTTACTTTTGCTGTAAGCACTTCTTTGTTTTCAAATGCTTCTTCTAACCTCTTATTTCCTTTATCAGCTGCCAGTCTTTTATAAGTTAAAAGCACTTGTCCATCACCATCATTTAATTTGAGAACTTTCGCTTCCATTGTATCGCCTGGGTGTGCAACAGTTCTTAAATCCAGGTTCTGGTCATTTGAGTATTCATTTCTTGTAATGATACCGTCTGCTTTATAATCAATGTTCAAAATAATCTGGTCTTCTTTGACATCGATAACTGTACCTTCAACTACCTCTCCATTTCTGATTGTTTTAAATGTTTCGTCCAGCATCTGTTCAAAACTTAATTCTGACATGTTTTGAAACCTCCTCAATTATTTTATTCGGGGTTGACGCCCCAGCTGTAATACCTACACATTGAACGGACGGAAAACGTTCAGAATCCAAGTCAGCAAGTGTCTGTATATAGTAAGTGTCCTTACATTCGCTTTTACATATCTCATATAGCTTCTGGGTATTGGAGCTATGTTTGCCTCCTACGACTATCATGGCGTCTACCTGCTTAGCGATTTGAGCTGCTTCAGACTGTCTGTCCTGAGTAGCATTGCAAATCGTATTTAAAACAAGTTTATCATAACCCTTTTTGCCCAAAATTTCAACTATTTCTTGAAAATTATTGTAATTAAATGTCGTCTGAGACACAATACATAGCTTTTCATCGCTTTCTGCCACAAAGCCCTTTGCGTCCTCTTTTGTTTTTATAATTGTAGCTTTCCCCTGACACCAACCTTTAATTCCTACTACTTCAGGATGATTGGGATCTCCCACAATCACAATGTGTTTTCCCTGTGCACTCTCTCTTTCTACAATCCTATGTATTTTTAAAACAAAAGGACAGGTAACGTCCACATAAGAAATATTTCTTTCATCCAAAAGTGCGTAAATATATTGGGGAACACCGTGGGAACGGATAATCACCGTTCCCTCTGTAAGATTTTTCAATTCTTCCTCTGTTTCCAGAACTTTTACACCTTTTTTTTCTAAATCTGATACAACTTCTTCGTTATGAATAATCGGGCCATAAGTGTACACAGCTCCTTTGGTTGTTTCTGCAACCTGATAGACTTCTTCTACAGCTCTCTTTACTCCAAAACAAAATCCAGCTGTTTTTGCCACCTTTACATCCATAATTTTCTCCTGTTCTCTATGCGATTGCCTCTTTGTACAAACGAATAATTTCATCTTTCACTTCAGTAATATTCATGTTGGAGGAATCCAGCAAAACTGCATCTTCTGCCTGTTTTAACGGAGAAATGTCCCTATGCATATCTCTGTAATCTCTATCATTGATATCCGCCTCAATTTCTTCCAATACACAATCAATTCCTTTTTCTTCCAACTCTTTACATCTTCTCAATGCTCTTGTACGTGCGCTGGCAGTTAAGTAAATTTTTACATCTGCATGAGGCAACACACAAGTTCCTATGTCCCTTCCGTCCATAACTACATTTTCTTTAGATGCAAGCACTCTTTGAAGCTGCACCAGTTTTTCTCGGATTTTGGGATTTGCAGAACTTACAGATGCCATATTACCTACTTCTTCCTGTCTTAAATATTCCGTAACATTTTCACCGTCTAAAATCACCTGCTGTGCTCCATTCTCATACACAATGGAAATCTCTGCGTTTTTACAAGCTTCTTCCATCTTTTCTTTTTCTTTCGGTAAAATTCCTTTTCTTATCAAGTATAATGCCATTGCACGATACATTGCTCCTGTATCTACATATATAAATTCCAATTCTTTTGCCACTGCCTTGGCTATGGTACTTTTTCCAGCTCCTGCCGGTCCGTCAATTGCTATATTTATTGCCATTTTTTTCTCTCCCTTTATTCTTCTATAAATTCTGCCGCTGCCTTGGCAGTAGACCATGCAATCTGCAGATTAAATCCACCTGTAACTGCATCTAAATCAAGAACTTCCCCGATAAAATACAGCCCTTTTACCAGTTTAGACTCCATGGTTTTAGGATTGATTTCCTTTACCTTTACACCTCCCTGAGTAATAATGGCTTCTCGAAATGGTCGAAGTTCCACAAGCGTCACCGGAAAGTGCTTTACAAGATAAATAAAATCCTGTCGCTCTTTTCTGGTTATTTCATTAACCTTTTTTTCAGGCAAAATACCTCCCAGTTCCAAAATAACCGGATATAGCTTTGCCGGAAACATACCTGTAATCACATTTTTAAACTGTCGATTTATCCCTGCCTCAAACTCTCTTAAAAGTCTGGCATCCAACTGTTCCTCTGTCAATGCTGCTTTTAAATCAATATATCCTTGAAGTTCCTTTTTTTCCAGCTTTTTTCCAATATAAGAACTGGCAGTCAAAACCAGTGGTCCTGAAATGCCAAAATGGGTAAATAACAATTCCCCAAAATCATCATACAAAATCTTTTTACCGTCTTTTACCGTAAACCGAATATTCTTCAAAGCAAGTCCCTGCATTTGTGTCACATATTCTTCTTTTGTTACAATAGGGACAAGCGCCGGACGCAATTGGGTAACTGTATGTCCCGTCTCTTTTGCAAAAGTATAACCATCCCCTGTAGAACCTGTTGCCTGATAAGAAAACCCTCCTGTGGCAACAACCACTTTGTCACCTAAAATTTCAACTCCGTTTTGAAGACGTACACCTTGGATTTTAAATTCTCCTGACTCTGTTTCTTCTGTAAGAACTGCTTTTACTTCACTTTTTAAATGCACTTTTACGTCTAATTCCTTCATACGTTTTTCCAGGACCCGGATTACATCTGAAGAATGATCTGAAACCGGGAAAATTCTTCCTCCACGCTCTTCCTTTACTGCCAATCCCAGACTTTCAAAAAAAGAAACCACATCCTGATTGCTATACCCGTAAAAAGCGCTGTATAAGAATTTTGAATTTGTCACTACTGATTTAAAAAATGTTTCATCATCACAAGTATTAGTAATATTGCAGCGTCCCTTTCCGGTAATAAACAGTTTTTTTCCAAGTTTTTCGTTTTTTTCGAAAACATGTACCTGATGTTTTTTTTCGCCCAAAAAAACTGCCGCTGCCATACCGGCAGCACCGCCGCCAATAATTAATATCTTTGCCATAAAATGCTCCTTTAATTCTCAATTTTTGATGTATTGGGATCTGTCAATTCAATTTCATGATTATCTGCTAAATTGATTTCATCATTATTGTAGACCTGATACTCATCCCATATTTTCTCCAGCGCTTCTAAAGTTGCCACCACAGTTTTCTGCTTGCGCATACTAAGTGCCACAACCAATGCGTTAATCACACTAAGAGGTGCTACAAGAGAATCTACAATAGATGCCATATCGCTTCTGGCAATTAAATTGCAGGAGGAATATAAATTCATAGGAGAATGAATACTGTCTGTAAGAGTGATTACCTTCGCATGGCGATTATTTGCAAATTCCAAGGCTTTTAAAGTACGCATAGAATAGCGTGGAAAACTGATTCCAATAATTACATCATTTTCTCCGATGCGAATCATCTGTTCAAAAAGTTCACTGGCGCTATTGGTATTTAAAAGTCTTACTCCATCAAAAATCAGATTCAAATAGAAAGCAAGAAACTCCGCCAGCGGAGCACAACTTCTAATACCTACCACATAGATATTTTTTGCATTTAAAATAGTTTCCACTGCAAGATTAAATGCTTCATGATCAACTGCTTCCAACGTCATTTTTATCTTATCAATATCCGAATGCAGCACCGTATCTAAAATTTCTGACTGCGGCACTTTTCCGTAAGTTACCTCCATGCGCTGAATAGAATTCAGTTTATTTCGCACAAGTTCCTCCAATTCTCTTTGAAACTCCGGATATCCCTTATATCCCAAATGTGTAGCAAAACGAACAACCGTAGACTCGCTGACTCCTACAGTCTCTCCAAGCTTTGCAGCAGTTAAAAATGCTGCTTTATCATAGTTTTCTTTTATAAAAGCTGCCAGCTTTTTCTGACCTTTACTAAAACTTTGATACTGCACATTTATTTTACTAAGCAGGTGCTCTGTATTGCTCATGAACCTTCCCCTCTTTACTTTTTTCTTTCATACTTTCTCTATGATAGCACAGAAACTAAAAAGTTTCAGCAAAAACTTTGTACCATTGACTTTTTCTATCAACTTTTCTATACTATTTGATAAATAATCACACACCAGAGGAGGGATCGTATGAATCCGCTGAAGCTTATGGAGCTACGTCATTTTAAGCAGACTTTTGAAAAAAATCATCCCCGCTTTTTTCCTTTTCTGCAGGCCGTATCAAAAGAAGCTCTGCAAGAGAACACTATTATAGATATACAAGTTACAGTTCCATCAGGACATACCTACAAAACTAATTTAAAACTGACTGCTGATGATATTGAAATGTTAAAAGAATTAAAAACAAAAGCTCAGTCACCCCATACAGGGCGCTGAGCCTGTTTTTTTGTTTTATACCGGATATGCTCCGTTTTCTGTGTCAGCTTCCTTAGGATCTACCTTAGTCTGCTGTGCTTCTCTGTATTTGAAGAAATCTGTTGCTACTTGAGGGAACAATGCGTAAGACAGTACGTCTTCTTCCTGTTCAGACCACTGTGCCATTTCTCCTCTTAATGTATCAAGTTCCGGTTTGATTAAGTCAGCCGGACGACAAGTAATTACATCTGCATCACCGATACATTTTTTCTGTACTTCCTTGTCAAATGGTTTTACAGTTGCACCATATTTTCCGCTTAATACATCTTTTGTTTCTTTTGTAACCATTTTATAACGTTCACCCATGATTACGTTAAATACAGCCTGTGTACCAACAATCTGAGAAGATGGTGTTACAAGAGGTGGTTCTCCAAGATCTTTACGCACTCTTGGTACTTCTTCCAGAACATCATAGAATTTATCTTCTGCATGCTGTTCTTTTAACTGAGATGTTAAATTGGATAACATACCACCCGGTACCTGGTAGAGTAAAGTTTTGATATTTACACCTAAGTTCTTTGGATTTAACAGACCGCTGTCCAAAGCTTCGTCACGAATCGGACGGAAGTAATCAGCGATTTCTGCCAGTAACTGCTGATCAAATCCTGTATCATAAGGTGTTCCCTTAAATGTTTCAACCATAACTTCTGTTGCTGGCTGGGATGTTCCCAATGCGAATGGTGACATTGCTGTATCAATTACGTCTACACCTGCTTCTACTGCTTTTAAATAAGTCATGGAAGCAACACCGGAAGTGTAATGTGTATGAAGCTGAATCGGAATATCAACTGCTTCTTTTAATGCTGTTACAAGCTCTGTTGCTTTGTATGGAAGCAATAAACCAGCCATATCTTTGATACAAATAGAATTTGCACCCATGTCTTCAACTTTTTTCGCCATATCTACCCAGTAATCTAATGTGTAAGCATCACCTAAAGTATAAGATAATGCAACCTGAGCATGACCTTTTTCCTTGTTTGCAGCTTTTACTGCTGTCTGTAAATTACGAAGGTCATTTAAGCAATCAAAGATACGGATAATATCAATACCATTTGCAATAGATTTCTGAACGAAATATTCTACCACATCGTCTGCATAAGGACGATATCCTAAGATATTTTGTCCACGGAATAACATCTGTAATTTTGTATTTTTAAATCCATCACGGAATTTACGAAGTCTTTCCCATGGATCCTCTTTTAAGAAACGCAGGGAAGCATCAAAGGTAGCACCACCCCAACATTCTACGGAATGATATCCTACTTTATCCAGTTTTTCTACAATAGGAAGCATCTGCTCTGTTGTCATTCTGGTAGCAATCAGAGACTGATGAGCATCACGCAGAATTGTTTCTGTAATTTTAATTGGTTTTTTCACTACTTCTGCCATCTTTTTTTCCTCCATTTTATTCATTTTGGATTAAACTCCAAAAATCGCCATAAAAGTACCTGCCGCTACGGCTGTACCGATAACACCTGCAACGTTTGGTCCCATAGCGTGCATCAACAGGAAGTTTGTCGGATCTGCTTCTGCACCTACTTTTTGTGATACACGAGCTGCCATTGGAACGGCGGAAACACCGGCAGAACCAATCAGAGGGTTAATCTTACCATGCGTGAGTTTACACATAAGTTTACCAAACAATACCCCGCCGGCTGTACCAAATACGAAAGCAACAAGACCTAATACTACGATTTTAATCGTATCTAATTTCAGGAATGCTTCTGCACTTGTAGATGCACCTACAGATGTACCAAGTAAGATAACTACAATGTACATTAAAGCATTGGATGCTGTTTCTGTTAACTGTTTTACAACACCTGATTCTCTGAACAGGTTACCCAGCATTAACATACCAACCAACGGAGCTGTTGTTGGCAGAATCAAACATACAACAACGGTAATGATAATTGGGAACAGGATTTTTTCCAGTTTGGATACCGGACGAAGCTGTTCCATTTTAATCTTTCTTTCTTCCTCTGTTGTAAAAAGTTTCATGATTGGAGGCTGGATAATCGGTACTAAAGACATGTAAGAATATGCCGCTACCGCAATAGCTCCCATCAGGCCCGTCTGCCCCAGTTTACCGGCAAGGAAAATAGAGGTCGGACCATCAGCACCACCGATAATGGAAATTGCTGCTGCTGCTTTTCCGTTAAATCCTAACAGAATTGCAAGGAAATATGCAATATAAATTCCAAGCTGTGCTGCCGCACCTAACAAAAAGCTCTTTGGATTTGCGATTAACGGACCAAAGTCTGTCATAGCACCTACTCCAAGGAAAATCAGAGATGGAAGTACGCTCCATTCATCCAAAATATAGAAAATATGAAGAAGCCCTGCTACTCCATTTGATGTTTCTTCTGCACTGGCCATAATATCCGGATAGATATTTACCAAAAGCATACCAAATGCAATGGGAACCAGCAAAAGCGGTTCAAATCCTTTTTTAATGGCAAGATATAAAAAGATAAATGCCACTAAAATCATAATCAGGTTTCCCACTGTCAGATTCATAAAGGCTGTCTGTCCAATCAGGTTTGACACTGTATCTGCAATGTTAGACATTTTTTTACCTCCCATTTATTTATATTGCACAGGAATTTTTCCTGTCTTGGGAATTTACACTGTATGCAAATTCTAATTCATAGATGCCAGAACAGCGCCGTTATCTACGGAATCACCTACTGCAACGTTAATGCTTGCTACAGTTCCGTCCTGAGGTGCAACAACTGGGATTTCCATTTTCATAGCTTCCAGAATTACGATCGCATCACCAGCTTTTAAAGCCTGTCCTACACTTGCTTCAATTTTACAAACTTTTCCCGGTACAGAAGCTTTTACTTCAACAGCTCCTGCTGCAGAAGCTACTGCCGGTTTTGCTGCTGGTGCTGCTTTTGGTGCTGCTTTCGGTGCTGCTTTTGGTGCTGCAACCGGTGCGCCATTTCCAGCTGTTTCTTCAACTGTTACATCGTATGCAACGCCATTTACTGTAATTGTATAAGATTTCATATTCTTTTCCTCCTACGAGCTTAGCCTATCGCCAATTTTTTTTATTTGATTTTCTGATAGAACGTACTACAAACGCATCTGTTGAAGTGTTTTCTGACGCTGCAATTGCTGCTGCAATAACTGCTACTAATGTCTGATCATCTGTCAGATCTTCTTCAACATTTTCTTCTACAGCCGGCTGTACAGGTATCGGAGCCGGTGTTGGTTCTGCTGTATTTTTCTTACCAAATCCTTCTACAAACTTTGGAATATATTTCATCAAAGAAATAACAAAACTCAAGAATACAAGCATTACAAATACAATAACAAGACCAATTAATGTATTTCCCGCTGCTTCCTGTATTTTCTCTGCCATTGAATAATCAGCACTAAATCCTACGGACTTTCCTGCAAGTTTGATATCATAAACTACCTGTACATCAGCATCTCTTTTTTCAAAGTCACATTTCAATGTTACAACATAGTTCGTACCATCTTTTTTTATTGCTTCTTGAGGTTCTACTTCTTCATAATCAATAAAGTTTCCTAATTCTTCATAGGAATCAATCCATGATGTAAAAGCATTTTTAGAAAAATCATCCATATTCGGATTTTCTTCTAAAGCCTGTTCCAATTCACTTGGATTACTTTGTGTTAATGTCTGAACAACATTTACACTGCTGCCATAAAGATTTTGAGCTACTTTTTCGTTGATTTCGTCCTTTGTAGAACCACATGCAGTTAAAGATACTGCCAGAATTCCTACTGAAACTAAACTACCTAATTTTTTCCATGTCTGCTTCATATTAATTCACCTCGCTTAAACCGTGCCATGTTTTTTGCTAGGACGATTTTCTCTCTTTGTGAATAACATTTCAAAAGCACCAATCACATATTTTCTTGTATCTTCTGCCTGAATAATTGTGTCTACATATCCTCTTTTGGCTGCTGAAAGTGCACTGGACTGTAACATTGCATATTCTGCTGCTTTTTCATTGATTGTAGCTGCATCGGCATCGGCATACATAATCTTGGCAGCCAATTTTGCATCCATCATACCAATCTGTGCATTTGGCCATGCAAATACCATATCCGCACCTGTAGACTTGCTGTTCATTGTAAGGTACGCACTTCCGAAAGCTTCTCCTACAACTACATTTACTTTTGGAACTGTTGCACTGATATAAGCATTTGTAAGTTCTGCTGCACTTCTTGCCATATTTGCTTCAGAACATTTTGTAGCTTTATAACCTTTTACATTTGTTAAAGTTAAAACAGGAATATCAAAAGCATCACAGAATTTTACAAATTCCGCAGCTTTTTTACATCCTCTTGCAGATAAAACTTTTTCAAAAGTTTCTGTCTTTTCGCCTTCTTCATTGTAAAGCTCACTTCTGTTTGCAACACATCCTACAGTTGCTCCATTTAAGCGAATAAATCCTGTAACCATGTCTTTTGCATATTCAGCTTTTACTTCAAAGAATTCCTGATTGTCTGCAATCTGAGAAAGTGCAATAGAAGTATCTCCTGCACAGTTTTCCAAGTTAGGACAAATACGATTTAAGTCATCTGTACATTCAATGTAAGAAGAATTGTCTTCAAAATTAGATGGCAGCATAGAAATTAATTCTCTCATCTGAGCTAAAATATCTTCTTCGCTTCCCATTACATCTACAAGACCTGCATGTTCACTCTGGTATGCTGCACTGGAAGTATCACATTTTGAAATTTCATTTCCTTCCAAAGCATTTGGTGCATTTACAAAGAGTCTTCCTTTGTTTGCTTCCATGAATGTGAAATCTGTCAACGCAGGAACAACTGCCAGTCCACCGCCACATGTCCCAAAGATACCTGTAATCTGAGGAATTACTCCGGATGCCATAACCTGTTTTGTGTAAATTTCACCAAAGGCATTTAATGCATCTGTTGCTTCCTGCAGTCTTAAACCTGCACAATCAAGCAATCCGATAATCGGTGCGCCTGTCTTCATTGCCAAGTCATACAGATTTGTGATTTTTTTTGCGTGCATTTCGCCGATAGAACCGTTTAACACGGAAACATCCTGGCTGTAAACATATACCAGGCTGCCATCAATCACACCATATCCGGTGATAACACCATCTGCCGGTGTTTCTTTTTCAGATAAGTTGAAATCTGTGTTTCTGGCTGTTACATAGCCGCCAATTTCAACAAAACTGTTCTCATCAAGCAAAGAAGCAATTCTTTTACCTGCTAAGGTTTGTGCTGTACTACTCATTAATCAGCCCTCCATTTAATTTTTATTTTAACAGCAAAAATCTATTGCAACTCAATAAAATTCATGCTGTTCACCGGAATTTCTGCACTGTTTTTGTGAGTTTTTTCCGGTTTTTGCAGAAATCACATCGTGTTCACTTTACCTTGTGTTCACTTCATCGCAATAGATTGTTAAAACCAATTTCTGCCGATTTTAATTGTACTCTGTTTCGTATTTTTTTTCAATACTTTTTGATAAACTTTTAACTCAATTTTACAAGCTTTTCTCCCTTGTCCAAATTTTTCTTCCCTCTTTCAGACAGGGATATAAGAAATCATAAGTTCCATTTTTCTGTATCTCAATTTTTTGACACTCGGCCCAAAAAAAGGCAGCACAAATATATGCCGAGGGAAGAAATGGAGTTTCCTGATATTTTTCTGCTACACTGCATATTTTTTCAAAAGATACAAACTTCTCTCCCTCCAGAAAACTATATTCCATTCCAATACTTTTATGAAACAGATAAACAAAGGCAACCCATGATTTTTCTGATCTGGATGTATGGCAAGTTCTAATTTCTTCTAATAATCCTAAAAGAATTTGAGCATTTTCTCTTTCCCTTGTATCTAAATATTCCCAGAATACTCCTCTTTGATAAATACTTTTTTCTGCTGCCGATAAAATATATTCTTTCCAGTCTTTCTCCATTGTCTTCAGCATTTTTTCGACCTTGAAATTTTTACAAAGAGCATATAAAAGAAAGTATGTGACATCTATATAATGCCCGGTTTCTACTTGTAATTCCTTGCAATATGAAAATTCTTCTCTCAGAAAAGATCTTTCCTCTTTTGTAGAAAAATATAACCCCTGAAATAAAATTCCCTGCGTTTTCATATAACCTCTTTTCTGCCTGTATTAAATTTTGAAATGGATAATTCCGGATAAGATTAGAATTCAGATATGTTTTTAGAAATTGAATACAGACTTGTCTTTTTTTCATTTTACTACAGAAACCTTTTATACTCAACAGACAATTTTGACAAAAAGGGACGCTGCCCATTTGCAGTCGTCCCCAAAACTTTTACAATGTTACTTTTCTGAAATTTTTCTTTCCTTTTTTCAATACAATTCCATCGCCCTGTAGTTTTTCTCCCGGAACCAGATGTTTAATATCTGTAACTTTCTCTCCGTCAATAGATACACCGCCCTGTTCAATGGCACGTCTTGCCTCAGAACGTGTATTTGCCAGTCCGCTTTTGTGCAAAAGAGAAATCAAGTCGATATTTCCGTCTACAAGGTCTGCTTCTTCGATTTTTGCAGATGGCATATTTGCTGCATTTCCGCTGCTGAATAATGCTCTTGCAGCTTCCTGTGCTTTTTCTGCTTCTTCTTTTCCATGTACTAATGCAGTTAATTCATAAGCTAAAATTTCTTTTGCCTTGTTTAACTGGCTTCCTTCCCATTTATCCATTTCATCAATCTGTTCCAAAGGAAGGAAAGTAAGCATACGGATACATTTTAAAACATCTGCATCAGCTACATTTCTCCAATACTGATAAAAATCAAATGGTGATGTTTTATTTGGATCTAACCAAACTGCTCCGGATTGTGTTTTTCCCATTTTCTTACCTTCGGAATTTAAAAGCAGAGTAATGGTCATTGCACAAGCATTTTTGCCTAATTTTCTTCGAATTAATTCTGTTCCGCCCAGCATGTTACTCCACTGATCATCACCACCGAACTGCATATTACATCCATATTTCTGGTACAACATATAGAAATCGTAACTCTGCATAATCATGTAATTAAACTCTAAAAAGCTCAGACCTTTCTCCATACGCTGTTTGTAACATTCTGCAGTAAGCATACGGTTTACAGAGAAATGCGGACCTACTTCTCTTAACAGCTCTACATAGTTCAAATCCAAAAGCCAGTCTGCATTGTTTACCATCATTGCTTTTCCTTCTGAAAAGTCAATAAAACGCTCCATCTGCTTTTTAAAACAATCGCAGTTGTGCTGAATAATTTCCGGTGTCATCATAGAACGCATGTCACTTCTTCCGGATGGGTCTCCGATATATCCTGTACCTCCACCAATTAATGCGATTGGTTTATTTCCTGCCATCTGCAAACGTTTCATCAAACATAATGCCATAAAATGTCCTACGTGAAGACTGTCTGCTGTAGGGTCAAAGCCAATATAGAAAGTAGCCTTCCCATTATTAATCAGTTCACGGATTTCTTCTTCATCTGTTACCTGAGCGATCAATCCTCTGGCAACCAATTCATCATAAATTTTCATTTTATTTTTCTCCCTTCTGTTTTTCTGAGGACGAAGCTTTAAATTTTCCTATGCAATAAAAATACTCCCGTCCTCTTTATAATTATAAAAAGGACGAGAGCTATAAGCTTTCTCGTGTTACCACCTTTATTCACAGACAATTCACATTGCCTGCCTCTGCAAGTACAGCCGAAGCGATACTCAAAATGCTATAACGTGCACCCTTCCGTCACATCCTACTCATTTCTTTTCAGTGTGAAGCTCCGAGATGTATTCATTCTCAGCTTCCTGCGCGCCTCTCATCACCCGGCTACTTTCTGTGCATTTCCCTGAAAATTACTTCTTCTCATCTTTGCTTTTTCATTTACAGCAACAGTATACAAACTTCTACCATGGTTGTCAAGACATATTCCACTGGTATTCACCGTTTTCCTTAATGCCATAAAAGTCGCCAAAATTCAAATCTAAAATATTCTTCTGTATATGCTCTACAGAGATTTGATTTTTAATTAAATACTGCCAGATACCTCCATGAGAAATATCACCCTGAAGTAATGCGCCTACTACTTTTCCATTACGGATGATGACACGCTTATATTCTTTAGAGTCTTCTCTCACCACTACAGTATCTGTTTCTTCCGGAACAATCACTCCGATACACATAGAAACAAGGCCGAAGAAATTGATGGTATTTTTAACAGCATAACGATCCGTATAAGCAATCTTTTTTCCACACATATTAAGAGCTGCTGTTTCTCCTTGTTTCTGTGCATTTGGCCAAATACCTGACAGTCCAGCTACATCTCCTGCAGCATAGACGTCTTTTGCCCCTGTTTCCAGATAATCGTCTACTTTAATACCTCTGTCAATGACAATACCTTCTCCGTCCATGCCCGCTACCGCAGAACGAACACCGGCTGCTACGATTACCAAATCACACGGAATTTCTGCTCCGTTATCTAATACGATACAGGAAATATTTCCTGCATCATTCATCAAAGTATCTGCAGCCTTTCTTCCCAGATAGAAAGAAGCTCCTGCTTTTTCAAAACGCTTCTGATATTCAAAAGCAGCTGTTTTATCCAGCTGAATAGGGAGAATTTGCTCTGCCATCTCTACAATAGAAACTTTCTTTCCTGTTTCCATAAGTCCGTAAGCAGCATCCAGCCCTACCAGACCGGAACCGATAATTACAATATTTTCTGCATTCTTTGCCATCTCATCAATGGCCTGAGCATCTCTTAAATGACGAAGACCGAAAACATTATTTGCTTCTCTTAATTTTCCTACAGGTGGGATAAAACTCTCCGCACCCGTAGCAATTAAAAGTTTATCGTATCCGATTTCATCGCCGTTTTCTGTAAACACCGTTTTCTTTATCGTATCCAGCTGATTTACCGTTTTTCCCTTTAACCAGGTAATCTTATTTTTTTCAAAAAAATCTGCAGCAATAAAATTAATACCTTCTGCATCTCTTTCATGGCTGAGGAATTTATGCAGCATACAGCGTGAATGTACCTGTGTATCCGTAGATATAACAGTAATTTCACCTTGCGCATCTGTCTTGCGAATAGTCTTTGCAGCCATAATACCTGCTGCACCTGCTCCTAAAATCACATACTGCATCTGCCTACACCTCCTCTACCCAGATTGCCTGTTTTGGACAGGCTTTTACACAACTTGGTTCTTCACCCTTCTCAATACAAAAGTCACATTTAATGACTTTTGTATGAGTTGTTTCATCAGGTTTCAAAACGCCGTAAGGGCAATTCATTACACACATAAAGCAAGAACCACATTTTTCAGCATCATACTGTACATGACCTGTTTTTTCATCCTTTTTCAGCGCACCGCTCATACAGGACATTACACATTCCGGTTGCTCACAATGTCTGCAAAACACAGGTGTGTAGGTTCCATCTGGATTTTTATATATAAAATTTCTGGATTCATTTGTAATATCTGTCAAATCTAAGGTGTAAACATTTCCATTATCTTTTCTATGTGCCTGCATACATGCTACGGAACAGCTTTTACAACCGTCACATTTGGCAGCGTCAATCATTATTCTTCTCATCAGATACCCCCGTTCTGTATCATTGAACTTATTTTAGATATTTAATCCTGCACGTCTTTCTTCAATAATTTTATCAAGAATATCTGCACTTTCTTTTGCATCCGGATTGATAATTACCTGTCCGCCTGTGAGGTTCTTCATATCTTCAGTTAAAAGTTTTACTGCTGTTTCACTTCCTGTAACAAATGGAGGAAGTCCTAAATGCAATGGAAGTCCCAATGCCAGTCCGAAGCATCCATCTGCAAGAGCCTGTTCCTCTAACCACTGTGCCGCAGAAAGAACTAATGGAAGCTGAGGAATATCTACGCCAATCGCTTCTGCTAATTCTGTAGCTACAATTTCAAGACGTCCAATTGCAAGACATGGGCCAAAGTTCAATACCGGAGGAATATTTAATTTTTCACATACAGCACGAAGCTTTGGACCGGCATATTTTGCTGCTTCCGGTGTCATAAGTCCGCAGTTTTCAATACCGCCTGAAGAACATCCTGCTGTCAGTACCAGAATATCTTTTGCAATTAATTCTTTTGTCAATTCCACAGAAAGAACATCATGTCCTCCTGCTGTCAGGTTAGAACATCCAACTACACCTGCAATACCTTTGATATCACCGGATACAATTAAATCAATTAACGGTTTCCAGTTGCCGCCTAAAAATTCTTTTAAAGAACCTTCTGAAACACCGGTTAAAGTATGGTCATTTCCGTGTTCCGGCATTAAATTCATAGGAACATTACCGCGTCTTGCTTTGTATGCCTCAATAATTTCATCGATAATTTCTTCGCTCTGTTTTTCTCTTTCTTCAAAAACAAATGGTTTCAGTTCTGCATTTGCTTTCTTTGCTACACTGTCAAGACAAATCTGTTTAATCTTTAATTCATCACAGATTGGCTCAATACCCGGAAGTGTACAGTTAAATTCAGAAAGAACTGCATCAATACCGCCTGTAGCAAGTACCGCTTCACTTGTATAGTTATTGCCTGCATGACCGTCAAATACTTCTTCATAATGAGCGCCTCTAAGTTGCAAATCCTGACCGACACAAGTACAGCCAACCAGTTTAAAACCTTTTGCTCCTGCTGCTTTCGCTTTTTCTACTGCTTCTTTGGATGTAAGTCTTTCCTGCAAGTCTACAAAGATTGTATGCTGATGTCCTGTAATCATAATGTTAATATAGTCCGGATCAATCACACGAAGTCCAACAGGAGCCATACGAAGTTCAGGCTCTCCCAAAAGTACATCGTTTAACAGGTTTGTAAGAGTCAATCCATATAAACCTGTAGAAATACCCAGTTTCAAACAATCTGTATACATATCAACAGGATCAGAGTTTAAGTTTGTAGAACATTTTACTACGCCATGGAACACTTCACTTTTCGCACCGCCAGGTAAAATACCTAATTCCTGCCATTTCTTAAAACGAGGTGCATAAGCCATTTTTTCAACTAATTCCATTTTTTCGTATTCCGGTTTATATAAATCATCTAAAACTTTCTGAGCCACCTGTTTTGCAGTGTCCCACTTATCTGCTCCCTGAATGCCAAAAATCTCAGCAAGTCTTGCAAGGGATTTTTCACCTTTGATCTCACCTTTTATTTCAGCAGTTTTCTTTACATTCAATGCTGTATTTTCCACAATATGAATATAGCAACCGGAACCACTTGCCACTGCACGAAGGAAGTTACGTGCAACAATAACATCTGCTGTAGCGCCACAAATTCCTCTTGGAGCTTTTGGTGTAATACGACATGGACCATTTGAACAAAGACGGCAGCATACTCCCTGTAAACCAAAGCCACATTTTGTACTTTGTCCTTCTACTCTATGATGAGAAGTTTCCATAGGTAAATTACGGATAAATCCCTCTAAAGGCTTATCTGCACTGGCACATGTATTGCATCCAAAACACTTATTCATACTTAATATCCTCCTGATATGTACAATAATTTTTTAATCTGTTAAGATTATAACAATTCTTAACTAAATTAGTCAAGTATAACTTATATGATTTTTCTTTTCTTTTTTATTTTATCTGAAATTCCTGAATTTTCTCTTTTAAAGCAGCTTCTCTTTCCTGTATCAAAAGTGATTGACTCTCTTTCAAATAGCTTTCGCATCCATGTTCTGCTATAAATTCAGCAATCCTTTCGTTACGCGACAACATTGATAAAAAAATAGTTAACTCTTGTCCTGTTTTGCCACTTTTCTTTACTGCCAAAATCTCTTTTTCCAATAAAACTTGAATTTCTTCCTCTTGGTGTTTTAAATTCAAAGTTTCTCTGTAAAAATCTTTTTTCACAGCTGAAAATCCATTTTCTTTTAATATCCATTTCCTCTCGTCTAACCATTTCGTGATATTTTTATCAATCTTTTGATTTTCCTTTGACAAAAGTCCTTGTTCCGAAAGAATTTTTCCCTGTTTTTTCCTTCTTTCTATCGTCTGAGAAAAAAGAGTCTGTATCTCCTTCGGCTCCTCTGTAATAGATTTTTTTAACTTTTTTAGTTCTTCATACAAACCATTTATATAGACTTTCTCTTTCTGGTATTCTATTACCTTTCCCTGCAGTTCTCCTTCCAAAAGCTGCATAAGTAAAACTTTTTCCTCAAAATCAACATGAAAAAGCATTTTTTCTTTATCTTCTAAAGAGTACTTCTGATACTTTTCTTCATAAGTTTTAAACAACTTATAAAAACCAAAAAAATCTCCTGCCACTTCCTCATGCTGCACATATTCTTTAATCAAATCCTCCGTTATGGGGACTTTCATTTCTTCATAGCTTTGCAAAATTCTGGATAAATCTTCCCAACCCCTGGCAGTTACAAAACAGCTTCCTTCCTGTCGTTCTTCTATGCGATAAAAATTTTCTGCTTTTAACTGCAAGTAACTGCGTATTCCTAAATGGACACCTTGCTTAGCTGCATATTGATCCCAGACTGAATGACTTTCCTGAATTTCTATTTTCTTCACCCTATCAAGAGTCACAATATCAAATTCCCGCACAGACTTATTATATCGTTCCGGATTTCCCGCCGCTACAATACACCAACCCTTTGGAAGTTTATGCACTCCGAAAGTCTTATTCTGCAAAAGCTGCAGCATGGTAGGTGCCAAGGTTTCTGAAACGCAATTAATCTCGTCCAAAAATAAAATTCCTGTTTCTACACCCTCTTTTTCTATACATTCGTACACCGATGCAATCATTTCACTCATGGTATATTCTGTAACTGTATATTCCTTTCCTTGAAACACTCTCTTTTCCAAAACCGGCAGTCCTACTGCACTTTGCCTTGTATGATGTGTCAGTGTATACTCCACAAGCCCTATTTTTTCTTCCTCTGCAATCTGCTTCATAATGGCAGTTTTTCCAATGCCCGGAGGTCCCATCAGCAGTACCGGTCTTTGATACTGTACAGGAATTTTATAATTTCCTTCTTCATCTTTTGTCGTATAAGCTCTCAGCGTATTAATAATTTCCTGTTTTGCTTCTGCAATATTCATTGTCTTCTCCTATTATCTTTCGTCCATATAGAGAATATTTATCCAGTCCGGAACATTAGCCTCCTCCGGCGGTTCTTTTGTCAATAAAAAAACAGCTTCATAATCCGGCTTTTCTCTTGGATAAATCCCATCTCCATCGGTAAAATACAAAAGTGCTTTTAAATTTTTCAGCTTTCCATCTGTAATCATCTTATTTACATATTGAAATACCGGCCGAAAATCTGTTCCGCCTTGCCCCTGTATTTTGATATGCCGCAAATATTCTTTCCATTCCTTTTCACAAGTGACTCTTACGTCTTCCTGCACATAGCAATCACACTGTATAATATGTACTCGCAGTTTTTTAAAAAAATTTTCCTGCTGCCCTAAAACTGCATAAATTTCCTGTAAAAATCGCTGTACCGTAGGTCTTTTGCACGATGCAGACGTATCAATAGCTATGACTAATTCTTCCAACTTTTTTGCCTCTGTATATTCCAAAGGTTCTAAAAGAGGCAGATTTTTATAATGAGAAAGTCCATATAAATATGGAATATAATCAAACGTTTCCATATCTAGCTGCAATTCTTCTCTTTCTACAGTAAACTTCCTTAAAAATTTATAATAACTTCTTTTTCTCTCTTCTTGAAGTTCATACCACTCCTGCTTATGACCTTGCTGTGCACCTCTCCTTCCAAATCCCATTCCGCTGCCATCATCGCCTCCTGCTTTTAAAGAAAATGCACACTCTACGAGTTTTTCTATTCGCTCTTCTTTTACATCTTTCCAAAGAGTGTGATTGTCCTGTTCAAAGCACTTTCTCCAAAATTCTATTTCACTTGAAGAAAGATTTTTCTTTTTCAGTCTTTCCTGCACAATTTCTGCCGACAATCCTTCCCCTTTTTCCCATATTTGATCACAGAACTCTCTGGCTGATTCTGACATTTTTCCTATAAGTTCCTTTTGCCCCAGTGCATCAATGGTATATTCTACTACCATATCACAAGCTAAATTCCACAAAGAGGAGATTTCTATATTCCCCTTTACTTGTCCATACAGTAAATGAAACAACGTATGAAAAAAGAAACGATTTATTCCCATTATTCCTTTTTCCATATAAAGTTGAAGAAAAAATGTTGGCTCATAGAAAATTTCCTTTCCATCTGTTCCTGTTAAAAAACTCTTTTGAAAACCGGAAAATGCCATTCGGAAAATCTGATAAAATCCCGGACTTTCACAACAAAATTTTGTTAAGGCAAGTTCTTTTACTTCGTCACATAAATATTCTTCTTTCGTTTTCATTTTAAAGTTCCCAGCTCTTTTCTTGAAATCCTCCCAGATTTTCTTTTTCTTTTAACAAGAAAATCTGTGCTTCCTGATTGCCATATTTAACTGCTGTCTTCAAAAAAGAGTCTACAAGATTTTCATCTGCTCCCTGTTCTTTTATCAATTCTTGCATTTTCTTATTCTCTTTCTTTTTAATCAGCAACTCTACTGCCGGTCGTAAACGCAGTTTCAAATATTCTCCATATAAATTCTTCTTTTTATCTTCCTTTTCTAAATCAAAATATCGTAAAAGAGCAATGGACAATTTCTTATCTGCCTGCTTCGTTTCCAAAAATTCCCTATCCAGTCTCTCTTTCTCCTGCTCTTCAAATTTTTTATCCAGAAATCTCCAAAGTTTTCTATTTATAATATTATTCTTATCTATATCTTCTTGATGAGAGACAGATGCAGTATCCGGTGTATGCTCTCCACACACATCAGCGCCTAACACAAAGCACTGAGAAAACAACTCATGCAACCATTCTTTCATTTTCTCAAAACACACATTTCCCTGATCCCAGTTAGTCCTGGCCTCTCCCAAAGATAAAATATCTTTATCAATGGATAAATAAACAGGAGTTTTCTTATTTCTCTTTAAGAACTCATACCACTGCACGTTCCCCTGCTCTATCTCTTCTTCGTCAATGGGTACAACTTGTTCTGAAATTTCTTTCTCACACTCTAAAAAAGCTTTCTCAGGCGGTCCGATTACACAAACTTCCTTCATATATTTGTTCGAAAGAATACACTCCCGCACCCAGCTTCCGCAGGAAAGCAATCCCCAAAAGGATGCCTCCTGCATATCTGTATGATGATCAAATACTACAAGCGAAAATGGCTTTTCTATCTTTTCTATCCAAAATTTACTCAGATAATGGTAATTACCTGAGTCCAAAAAATGAATACCTGAAAATTCAAGATCTTGTATTCTTGTTTTTATCTCCGCCTCTGCCTCTGGAGTACAATAACAGTTTACCCCTGACATTTTTGTAAAATCCAACCACCTGACATCTTTTCCCTCATAAAAATTTTCCTCTCTATAAACACCGGAAAAATCCATAATCACTGTCTTTGTATTCATAAGCACCTCTTTATCCAATTACCGTATTTCATGGTTTCATTCTAACACGTTTCTAATTTTTTTCAATGTTTCCGTATCTTTTCACAACCTGTTTCAAACACCATGGATAATCAATTTTTTTCTTTGTTTCTGCCGCTAAAATATCTTCTTTATACCAGATTTCTCCATCTACTTTATACTGTAGTTCTCCCACCTTTTCCCCCTTTGTCACAGGAGCAGATAACTGCTTTTTCCCATGGTAAACGACTTCCACCTGTTCTCCCTCTTTTAACAGAATTTTTTTCTCCTCTCCTCTCTTCCTAAAAAGAGAAACCTTCGTATTTTTATTAAGCTTTGTGTTACAGGCATTTTCTACAGGAATTTCTTTGGGACATTTTGAAAACTTCATTTCGTCAAAAGAATAAACTGAATATTCCCGCAGTCCATATTCCATCAATTTTCTTGTATCTGACCATTTATATCCTTTATTGTTTGGCCAACCACATCCTAAAAGTGATACAATTAATGTTTTTCCGTCTTTTTCCACTGCTCCCACATAACAATATCCAGCCTGTGCCGTAAATCCTGTTTTTCCACTTATAGCTCCTTCCATCATAGATAAAAAAGCATTATGATTTTGACAGGTAAATTCCCGTTTCCCGTCTGCATCAAAAAAGCGATAAGAAGGTGTCTGAGTAATTTCTAAAAACTGTTCCTTTGCAGGAGACAGACAGATACAATACCGCATAATCTGAGCCAAATCTCTGGCGGTTGTTTCATGCACTTTTTCTTCTCCCCCTCTTTCTTCCTTTGCATCTAATCCGTTAGGAGTAATAAACCAAGTATCTTCGCAGCCGATTTCTTTTGCTTTTTCATTCATTTTATCTGCAAAGCCTTCTACGCTTTCTCCCACATACTCTGCTAAAATTACAGCAGAGTCATTATGACTTTCCAACATCAGAGAATACAGCAAATCTTTCACATAAAATCGTTCCCCCACCGAAGCCCCCAAATGTACTTTTGGCATCTTTGCCGCTCTTTCTGAGGTTTCTGCAATTCCCTCCAGACAGCCACTTTCTAACGTCAAAATGCAAGTCATAATCTTTGTTGTACTGGCCATAGGACGCTTTTCATCTCCGTTTTTTTCATATAAAACCCGTCCTGATTCTCCATCAATCAACACTGCAGAAAGAGCATACAAATTTCCCGGCTCGTCTCCTTTTTCTGCCGCAGAAACAGGAAATGGAAACATACCCATGCAAAAAACAAGAAAAAAACATACGATTTTTTTAAATTTGTTTTTCTTCATTCTATTTTCTCCTTTTTACAATATATGTAAAAGCAAAAGAAAAAATTCTGCAAAGCACCGTTTATTACAGGGCATATTTTTCCTATGTAATAAAAAAAAGATACCATAAAGGTATCTCATAAATTAAGCTGCAGCTGAATTTCCTCTTCTGCCTCTGCTTTAAAATCTTCCATTTGAACCGGATCAATCTCCGGCAATTCATCGAGTCCCTGCACATCAAAGTTACGAAGAAATTCTTCTGTAGTTCCCAGTAAAATCGGTCTTCCCGGAGCATCCAAACGTCCTACTTCCTGTACCAGTCCATATTCCATTAATTTTGCTATAGCATGGTCACATTTCACACCTCTGATTTTTTCAATCTCCAATTTTGTAACAGGTTGTTTATATGCAATAATAGAAAGGGTTTCCAGCATTACATCAGAAAGTACTGCTTTTTTCGGCTGCAAAGCCATCTTCACCAAATAATCATAGTATTCTTCTTTTGTACACATCTGATATGCATTTTCCAATTCAATAATTTTAATCCCACGATCTTCCGCCTGATATTTCAGCATCATATTTCTGACAATTTTTCTTGTAGTTTCTATATCATGCCCAATGGTTTTTGCTAATGTACCTAACTCTACTGACTCACCCATAGCAAACAGCAATGCTTCAATTGCACCTTCTATTTTATTCAGTTCCATTTTTTCCTCTCTCCAAACAGGATTTAATCTCTATTTCTGCAAAAATATGTTCCTGATAAATGGAAATTTTTCCCATTTTCATTAATTCCAGAATTGCAAGAAAAGATACAATCACCTGTACTTTACTTGCCTGCCTTTCCAACAAATCACGAAAATAAAATCTGGAATGCAGTCTGGCATATTCCTCAATTTCCTCCATTTTCTCAGGCAAACTTACTTCTTCTTTTTCAATTTTGCCGAATTTGCTTCGAATTGGATCAACCTTATCTTCCTGACGGCGAATAACGCTTTGGAAAATCTCATTGAGTTTTTCTAACGTAAGTCCATCTAACAGCCGGCCGGTATCTACCGGTTCCCTGTAAGACAGAACTTCTTTAGGTATGGTCGGAAGCTTGTATACTTTTTTTGATGCAACTGCCATACGATCTCTTAATTCATAAGACATATATTTATACATCTTATATTCCAAAAGCTGGCGTACCAATTCTTCTCTTGGATCTTCTTCTTCCCCTTCCTCATTTACTTCCCTTGGCAGAAGCATTCTGCATTTAATAGAAATTAAAGTCGCAGCCATAACCATAAATTCACTCATAATGTTTAAGTCTTCTCTTTCCATTGCACGAATATAATCCATGTACTGCTCTGTAATCTCTACAATGGGAATATCATAAATATTTACTTTATTTTTCTCTATCAGATGCAGCAACAAATCCAACGGACCTTCAAACACCTGAAGCTTTACGGGAATTCCCATGCGCCTTACCTCTTTCTGCCTTTCTTTCATGAGTCATTCTACACTATTTTTTTTAAAAAGTCTACTCAGGACTGCACTCTGCAATTATTAACTCTCTTGAATTAAAAATACGCAAAGGAACCGTATGTTCTCCTAATCCGCCACTAACAATGAGATGTCTGTCTTCTTTTATAAAATGTCCTCTGCTGTATTTCGGAAAAATTCGAAAATCAGGGCTGATAACACCGCCTAAAAAAGGAAGCCGTATCATTCCGCCATGATAATGCCCTGAAAAAGTCACATCACATCCCCATTTCAAATAGCTGTCTCCATACTTCGGTGTATGGGCAAGTAAAACTTGAAACTGCTTTACTGATGCTTTTCCTAAAAGTTCGTTGATTTCTTCTGTTTCCAGAAAATCTTTGCCTCCTTTTTTGTAATACTTATAAGGAGGCAAAAGACCGGAAATCAAAATCTTCTCTTTTCCGATTTGCAACTCTTTCGTCTCATTTTCCAAAAATACAACACCCAGTTTTCGTACTTTTTTTTCAAATTCCAGATATCCCTCTCCATAAACTTCCGGGTTTTTTTTCATTCTCTGTTCATGATTACCCAAAGCATAATAAACAGGCGCAATCTGTACAGCTTCTTTTAAGAAAATATACGGAACAAAAAAAGAGGTTTCTTTCTTTCCCAGAACCAAATCACCGGCAATCAGTATAACATCCGGTAATTGCTCCTTTAGTTTTCTCAACAAATTTTCATTTTCTTTCCCCAACTCTACATTATGTAAATCACTGAGTATTGCCAGTTTAATACTTTGTGTTTTTAATTTATCCGATTGTATTTTATAAAAAGTTGTCTTAAATCTTTTCAATGTTCCTCACCCAATACCTTTTTCTCTATGACCTGGCTTATTATAGTATAAACTATAATCACTTTCAATATATTTTCTTTAAAAAGCTCTCCCACATCTTTTTCACACAGTCACTGTACTGTGCCTGTTTCGTTCCTTTTGTACAAAGGATTTTCACATTTCCGATTTCTTTTCCGTCCAGATAATAATTTACAGTTCCTACTGTATCACCTTTTTTCACCGGCGCTTTTATACTCTTTTTCAATTTTACTTTTTTTTCTATTTTTTCAAAAGAAGCCCCTTGAGTATCTAAATAACGAAATTCTTTTTCGTAAGTACAGGGCACTTTCTCTAAAACGCCTCCCTCCACCGGAATTTGGGGAAGTTTTTCTTCTTGTTCATCTACATACAATTTGCAACTCCCAAAGCCCAGATTTAACATGGCAGCTGCATCTTTAAAACGTATCTTATAATCTGGCGCTGTCATAACTACACTGATTAAGGTAATTCCCTCTCTCTTAGCCACTGCCGACACACAATATTTTGCCACACTGGTACTCCCCGTTTTCAATCCAACACATCCATCATAGCTTCGAATAAGCTTATTCGTATTAGTAAGCCCAAATTCACTGCTGCCTTTCTGTGTTACATGGGTAATATTTTCCATCCATATAGAAGAATATTCTAAAATTTTAGGGTATTTGGTAATCAATTCTCTAGACATGATTGCTACATCATGAGCACTGGTATAGTGATTATCTGACTCCGTCAAGCCACAGCAATCTTCAAAATTTGTATTTTCCATACCAAGCCCCTTTGCTCTTTCATTCATTTTCTTCACAAATTCTGTCTCACTTCCTGCAATATATTCTGCCATAGCTGCACTGGCATCATTACCGGAAGCGATAACAATGCACTTAATCATAGTTTCAACAGTCTGCTTTTCTCCTTCCTCCAAGAACACCTGAGAGCCTCCCATGGATTTTGCATAGGCACTTGTCACCACTTCATCCTCCATACGTATATTTCCCTTTTCCAGTTCATCAAAAATCAAAATCAATGTCATAATTTTCGTAATACTGGCAGGCTTTACTCTGGTATCCATATCTTTTTCATAGATAATTTTTCCTGTAGACGCCTCCATCAAAACACCATGAGGTGCTGTAATCAGCTCCTCGTTTTCTGCTTTTACTGTAAGTGGTGTCCTAAACAAAGAACAAAAAAGCAGAATACCTACAACAATTTTTGCTGTTGTTTTGCGAATCATACATAAACTCCCGAATTTCCTCTTATAGCATTGTAAGCAGGAAAAAGGGAAAATATGCCAAAAAGGCTATTGCAAAAATAATTTCGCAATAGCCTTCCTTTTAAATATATTTCTGTATTTTTTCTTTTACAGATAAAATACTTTCTTTCTTCTGAAGATACATATTCCAAAGAAAATCACTTCCTAATAACAACATTAAAATACCAGCCAGCCATTTTCCTGTATGAATAGAATATTTACTCACAACAAACTCCACTCCTTTGTGAAGAAAAAGAAACAGACCTACTGTATAAAATCCCCATGCAATGGTACTTTCCAAACAGAGAATCCCTTTATAATTAAACGGTTTATCTGAATAGTCCCACCATACTTCTCCAAAAACTTTTATCATCAGTTTTGCAGTAAAATATTCAAAAGCAGTAGGAACCAAACATCCAAAAAGATACAGCAAATAAATGTTATCACAAATTGGTCTTAACAGAAAGTACACAATCAATGCCCCAAAACCATAAATGGGACAAAAAGGTCCTCTTACAAAACCCCTGTTTGTCAACTTTCTGTTACAAATAGACATATAAACAGATTCTACCAGCCATCCAAGCATACTATAAATCAAGAACCACTGAATAACATAATACAGTTCAATTCCAAAAAAATTCCTTGTCCACATAAAAACTCCTCCTCTCCTGTATTCTCACTTTAAAGCATAGGAGCAAACAAGCGCAGAATACTCTGTAATCCTCTGCGGAATACATTTTGTTCTTTGCAGGTATTTAAGCTGACTTCTCTACTATTCCGAAAAGTATTCAACATATCTTCTTTCACCTGTTCTACTGCCTGACATTGATACATCCACGCAGCACATTCAAAATGCAGATACAAACTTCTATAATCCAAATTAATCGTTCCGACCACTGCAATTTCATCATCGCAAACAAAGCTCTTGGCATGAATAAAACCAGGTGTGTATTCATAGATTCTCACACCTGCTTCCAAAAGCTGTCGGTAATAGGAGCGTGTTAATAAAAACACCAGTTTCTTATCCGGTATTCCGGGTGTAATAATCCGCACATCAATTCCTTTTTTAGACGCCAGACAAAGAGCTGTCATCATCTCATTATCAATAATGAGATATGGTGTCGTGATATAAATATATTTTTTTGCCTGATTAATTACATTTAAGTAAACATTTTCCCCTACAACTTCGTCATCTAAAGGAGAATCTCCATAAGGCTGTACAAAACCGTCATTTTCAAATTCCTCCGGATGATAGACATAAGGTCCGTAAGCAGGCAAATGGGTTTTTGTCCTGGTAATCACAGACCACATCTGTAAAAACATAACTGTTAAATTCCATACACCTTCTCCGCAAAGACGCACACCGGTATCCTTCCAGTGTCCAAAACGCATTTGCTGGTTAATATATTCATCTGCCAGGTTAACGCCTCCCGTATAACCCGTATGTCCGTCAATCACCAATATTTTCCGATGATCCCTGTTATTTAACACAATATTCAAAATCGGTCTTACAGGATTAAATGCAGCACATTTAATTCCCTTTGCTTGAAGTTTCTTATAATAGCGATACGGCAGTGTAGTCACACACCCCATATCATCATAAATCAATCTTACATCTACACCTTGTTTTACTTTTTCCTCAAGGATTTCTAAAATTGCATTCCACATTTTTCCTTCGTGTATAATAAAATATTCCAGAAAAATAAAATGCTCTGCTTTTTTTAAATCCTCCAGCATATCTACAAACATTTCATCCCCTACCGGATAATACTTGGTAGTGGTATTTCTATGAACCGGAAATCCGGCAAAATCCCTGATATACGCAGACTGATTGGATGCGCTTAAACTTTCCTTAGTCAAAGCTTTTCGAGTTCCCATACTTTCTTTAAAGTAGTTTTCTATTTCCTTTACCACTTCTTTAGATTCTTGTGTCATTTTCTTTGCCACACGAGATTGTCCAAAAAGCAAATAAATAATCACACCAAAAACAGGAACTGCCAAAATCAGGATCGTCCATGCCAGTTTATAAGAGGGATTAATTTCCTTGTTTACAATCCACAATACCATAAGAAGACTTAGCAGACTAATCAAATTCATAATATGCCCGGAAAAAGCTCCCAGCCCCCATAGCATTGCGAAAATCCAGACTAACTGCAAAAGAACCGCTACTACTGTAACAAAAATCCGATTGGATATTAAATCAATAATTTTTTTCATAAAATTCCTTTTTCCCGTCTGTAATATGGTAAAAAAGCCTCTGGTATTGTCCAGAGGCTTTTACTGCACATTAATTATATTTACGTTTTCTAGCTGCTTCAGATTTTTTCTTACGACGAACACTTGGTTTTTCGTAATGCTCTCTTTTACGGATTTCCTGCTGAATACCTGCTTTTGCACAGCTACGCTTGAAACGACGTAAAGCGCTATCTAAAGTCTCGTTTTCTTTTACGATTACATTTGACATAAGCTCACACCTAACCTCCCTCCAGCTGTAAATTGTGCATAATACAACTGTCTGGGTATTTTTATTGCACAACTGATATTATATCAGATTTTTACAGTTCGTCAACTATTTTAAATCATTTTTCTTAAAAAGTTTCATTATTTTATCTGGTCTGCCAAAATATTCGCTGCAGCATCCAATGCTTCCGGCACTTTATCCGGGTTTTTACCCCCTGCCTGAGCCATATTCGGACGTCCGCCGCCGCCGCCACCTACAATAGCAGCCATTCCTTTAATCAAGTTTCCAGCATGTGCTCCGGCTTTCTGTGCCTCTTCTGTTACCATAGCAAGAAGACTTACTTTGCTACCTGCAACACTTGCAAGAACAACAACACCTTCACCCAGCTTTTCTTTCAACTGATCTCCCAAATCACGAAGGCCATTCATATCTACATCTGTAAGAGATACTGCTAAAAGCTTCACGCCTTTTACATCCTGTACCTGATTTAATACATCTCCTACTGCTTCCTGTGCCATTTTCGCTTTCAAAGACTCATTTTCACTGTGAAGTGCTTTCACTTCTGCCTGAAGATGTGCAATTTTTTCCTCAATTTCTGCCGGAGAAGTCTTTAACATAGCTGCAATTTCAGCCTGTTTCTTCTCAATTTCTTTATAATAAGCAAATACTCCATCACCGGTAAGGGCTTCAATACGGCGTACACCTGCTGCAATACCGCTTTCAGAAATAATTTTGAAAGTAGTAATTACATTTGTATTAGAAACATGAGTACCTCCGCAAAGTTCTTTAGAGAAATCACCCATGGAAACCACACGAACTTCTTCTCCATATTTTTCTCCGAATAAAGCCATTGCTCCGGCTTTCTTCGCTTCATCTACACTCATAACTTCTGTCACTACAGGAAGTGCAGCCTGAATTTCTTTATTTACAATTTCTTCCACTGCTGCCAGTTCTTCTGCTGTCATAGACTGGAAATGAGCAAAATCAAAGCGCAGTCTGTCTGGTGTTACTAAAGAACCTTTCTGTTCTACATGAGAGCCTAAAACTGTTTTTAATGCTTTCTGTAAAAGATGAGTTGCACTGTGATTCTTACAGGAATTCATTCGGTATTTTTCACAAACCTGTAAAGTTACCACATCACCTGTTTTTAACATTCCTTTTGTAAGAACACCTACATGACCTACTTTTCCGCCTCTTAAATTAATTGTGTCCTCTACTTTAAATTCTGCATCACCCAGAGTAATCACACCTTTATCACCCTGCTGTCCGCCCATTGTTGCATAAAATGGTGTTTGCTCTACAAAAACAGTACCTCTCTGGTCCTCTGTAAGAGCTTCTGTAATTTCATCCTCTGTTGTCAAAACTGTAATTTTAGAAGTACAAGTTAAAGAGTCATAGCCTACGAATTTTGTTGTAATATTTACATCGATTTCATCATATACCGTTGCATCGGCACCCATATAATTAGTTGTACCTCTTGCAATACGAGCTTTTTCTCTCTGTTCATCCATAGCAGCCTTAAATCCCGCTTCATCAATCGTACAGCCTTTTTCTTCCAAAATTTCCTTTGTCAAATCAAGAGGAAATCCGTAAGTATCATAAAGTTTAAATGCGTCTTCTCCTGAAAGTTCTGTTTTTCCTTCTGCTTTCATGGCTGCTTCCATTTCAGACAGAATGTTAAGTCCCTGATCAATGGTTTTATTAAACTGTTCTTCTTCCTTTGTAAGAACCTGGAAAATGAAGTCTTTCTTTTCTTCTAATTCCGGATATCCGTCTTTAGAGCCTTCAATCACAACAGCACTTAATGCTGCCAGGAATTTTCCTTCAATCCCCAAAAGACGTCCATGACGTGCTGCACGTCTGATCAAACGACGAAGCACATAGCCTCTGCCTTCGTTTGTAGGCATAATACCATCAGAAATCATAAAAGTCGCTGAACGAATATGGTCTGTAATCAGACGAATGGAAACGTCCTTTACTGCATCTTTCTTGTATTCTGTATGTGCCAATTCACATACTTTTGTTCTAAGAGCGCATAAAGTATCCACATCAAAGATAGAATCTACATCCTGCACAACAGAAGCCAGACGCTCTAATCCCATACCTGTATCAATGTTTTTCTGAACTAATTCTGTATAATTTCCCTCTCCGTCACTTTCAAACTGAGTAAATACATTGTTCCAGATTTCCATATAGCGATCGCATTCACAGCCTACTGTACAATCCGGGCTGCCACAGCCATATTTTTCGCCTCTGTCATAATAAATTTCAGAACATGGGCCGCATGGTCCTGCACCATGTTCCCAGAAATTATCTGCTTTGCCAAAGCGGAAGATACGCTCTGCCGGAATTCCGATTTCTTTATTCCAAATTTCGAAAGCCTCATCATCTTCTTCATAAATAGATGGATAAAGGCGCTGTGGATCTAATCCCACTACTTCTGTAAGGAATTCCCAAGACCATGCAATCGCTTCATGCTTAAAATAGTCTCCAAAAGAGAAATTACCCAACATTTCAAAAAAAGTACCGTGGCGTGCAGTCTTTCCTACATTTTCAATATCGCCTGTACGAATACATTTCTGACAGGTTGTCACTCTGCGTCTTGGTGGAATTTCCGCACCTGTAAAATATGGCTTTAAAGGCGCCATTCCTGAATTAATTAAAAGCAGGCTCTTATCATTTCTAGGAACCAGCGAAAAGCTTTTCATAGCTAAATGTTCTTTACTTTCAAAGAACTCCAAAAACATTTTTCTAAGTTCGTTTACTCCGTATTTTTGCACGTTTTTCCCTCCTAATGGTATATCTGATAAGATAATCATTGTTTTTTATGATAGCACAGTGTGAAATGTATTTCAAGAAAAAATCATCTTACTCTTCTTGACGATCGCTTTCTTTCTCTGTGTTTTGTATTTTCTTCTCCTTTCTTCCTTTGCATCTGTTTCCTTTTCATACAATCTAAATCTATTTCATAGATGGAATTTCCATCTTCCACTAATCTTGTTTTTCCCTTTTCCATAAGCAACTCCTTTCCTTTTTATTTTATGCCTACACTAAATTTTTGACATAGCCTTATGAATCAAAACATATAATTTATGGATTTCATTCTAGGAGTATTAATATGAATTCCCAATCTTTACTGGACGAAATGGTAAATGAAGATTCTGTACGGATTTTAAAAGCAGCAATTCCCTATTTGCCATCAAAAGGGCAGTCTTTTGCCTGTGTCTTTGCAAAATTTCTGGAATTGCAAAATACTTTTAAACTGTTACATTCTCCTGAAAATGCCATGCAAATCTGCGCCAACCCTCAGGAAAAAGCTGAACCTTTAGAAATGCTGTCTGCCTGCAGCAAAGCATGTCGTGGACCGTTAAAAGAAAAATTAGAAAACATTACCAATACATTTTTAATGTTGCAGATGCTGGATTTAGACAATCCTCAAAAAGGAGGTGCTCCCTTTCATGAATAATTTTCATTCACAATCCAATCAAGAACCAAAAAAAGAGGAAGCTGCCACAAAAGCAACTTCCTCCTGGATGGATAATCCAAAACTTACAGGAATAGATATGTCAAAACTTGCCATGCTCAATGCGTTGGCAGAACAGGGATCTGCCAAAAAAACGCCACAGGAACTGCTGCCCTTTCTCGTATCTGCGGCTTCTGCCAATAAATCTAAAGGAGTCGGGTTCACCTCACAGGAAATGGAAGCGATCATTCAAGTATTAAAAGCCGGAAAATCACCGGAAGAAGCCGCACGTATGGACAAAATCCTACAAATGTTCAAAATGCTCTGATAAGTAATCATAGAGCTGACGAATGGCACAGGATACAGCTTCTTCTCTTACCTCACTGCGACTGCCGTTCAAATGATACTCTCTCACCTGCACATCTTCTGAAAAGCCACAGCCGATAAAGACAGTTCCGACCGGTGCTTCCCAGCCACCGGAAGGACCTGCAAAGCCGGTAGCGGATACTGCTATATTAGCTTTTGCCTCTAAAAGTCCTCCACAAACCATTTCTTTGGCACATTCCCAACTGACTGCACCATATTTTTCAAACACTTCCTCTTGCACCTTAACTGCACGCATTTTTGCTTCATTGGAATAAGTCACAAACCCCTGTTCAAACACTTCCGAAGCTCCCGGTACATCTACTATTCTTGCCGCAATGGCTCCTGCTGTACAGGACTCTATGGTTGTCAGTTTTAACTGAAGCTTTTTCAAAATCTCTACAACCTTTTCTTCCTGCTTCATAATGCCACCTTCTTTTTAATCCTGCATACTTAATACATTTTTGTTTTTCATAATATAATCTACCAGAGAAATAATTGTGAGTGCTACGGCAATTACTACAAATACTGTAATCGCTCCTTGAAATACTACATTCTGAATGTTCATAATCATTAAAATAATCATAATCATCTGTGAAACTGTTTTAAATTTTCCCCAGTAACTTGCAGCAATTACAATTCCATTATCTGCTGCAATAAGGCGGAAACCACTAATAATAAATTCTCTGGCAATAATAATGATGGTAATCCATGCAGGAAGCTGTCCTGTGGAAGTAAAACAAATCAAAGCAGAACAAACAAGCAATTTGTCAGCCAACGGGTCCATAAACTTTCCGAAATTCGTTACAAGATGATACTTTCTCGCCAGATATCCATCCAATAAGTCTGTAAGACTGGCAACCACAAAAATAGTAAGAGCAATCCATTTGTCTGCGTTGCCTGTAATATCATACATTAAAAACGCAACAAAAAAGGGAATCATAATAATTCTTGCAATGGTTAATTTATTCGGTGTATTCATTTTCCAACTCTCCTATCAAATCATATTCCAGCGCTCCTGTTACATGAACTCTGGCAAAATCTCCTGACATCAGCTCCGTGTCTGTATTAACGAAAATATATCCGTCTACATTTGGGGCATCTCCATAAGTTCTTCCCACATAAGCGTTTTCATCTGCAACTTTACCTTCAATCATTACCTCTACACAGGTACCGATTTTATCATTTCCCTTATCAATAGAAATCTCCTGCTGCAGTTCCATAAGCTCTGCCTGCCTATCCTGCTTCACTTCTTCTTCAATCTGATTCGGCATATTGGCAGCCGGTGTATCTTCCTCTGCAGAATAAGTAAATACTCCTAAACGGTCAAACTCCATGGTATCAATAAATTCCATCAGTTCCTCATGATCCTCTTCTGTCTCGCCCGGAAATCCGGTAATCAACGTAGTTCGAAGTACAATATCCGGAATTTCCTTTCTCAGAAGTGTGACAATATCAATGAGTTCCTGTTTCGTTGTTCTTCTGCCCATTTTCTTTAAAATTTTGTCACTGCAATGCTGAATAGGCAAATCCAGATAATGACAGATTTTCTTTTCTTCTTTCATAGTCTGAATAAGCTCCGGATAAATCTCTTCCGGATAACAATATAAAATTCGAATCCACTGGATACCCGGAATTTTACAAAGCTCTTTCAAAAGCTTATGAAGACATTTTTCCTGATAGATGTCTTTTCCATATACGGTTGTCTCCTGTGCTACTAAAATCAGTTCCTGAACCCCTTGTTCAGCCAGATATTCTGCCTGAGAAATCAGTTGTTCCATAGGAATGCTGCGATAGTTTCCTCTAAGCTTCGGAATAATGCAGTATGTACATCTCTTATCACAGCCCTCTGCTATTTTCAGATATCCATAATAACCACCTGTTGTGAGAACTCGTTTCTTACTGATTTCAGTCAAAGCATTAATATCTTTAAACTCCAGATAACGTTCTCCTTCAAACACCTTATCCAGCGCTTTAATGATATCTCCAAAGCTGGTAGTTCCAAGAACGGCATCTACCTCCGGAATTTCCTCTATAATTTCTTCTTTATATCTCTGTGCAAGACATCCTGTCACCAGCAATGCCTTTAACACACCCTCTGTTTTGTAACGTGCCATTTCTAAAATGCTGTTAATACTTTCTTCCTTTGCATCATGGATAAAAGCACAAGTATTCACCACAATGACTTCTGCTTCTGTTTCATCATTGGTAAGTGTATACCCATTTTCTACCAACATTCCCAGCATCTCCTCAGAATCTGCCAGATTTTTGTCACATCCCAGAGAAATAAACAATACTTTTCTCATGTATCCTCCTTAACTGCAACACAGGACTGCCGGCAGCATCTGTCAGCAGTCCTATTTTTAATTAAATTTCATTTTCTTCTGTTATTTCTTCTTCTACTTCTGTTTCTTCCGGTAAAATATGAACCTTTCCCTTGTAGATTTCTTCTACTGCTGTAGAAAGCGGTTTTTTACCTGAACTTGGAACCATTGCCTCTTTTCCTGCAATCAGCTGTCTTGCTCTTTTACTTGTAGCAAGTACAACAGAGTAACGGCTGGTTACTAATGGTTCGTCATCAATTTCTGCTCCTTCGTTAATAACCTCCATAAGTTCTGTGTAAGATGGATGTATCATAGTTATTCTCCTTTCTTGAATACAGCAATTTCTTCTGTGATTTCTTTTATAAATTCCTGACGATTTTTGACTGCATCATGCTGACTCTGAATAATATTGTGCATATTATCAACACACTCCTCAATCACATCGTTAACCAATATATAATCATACTCAGACATTCCCTTTGCTTCTTCTGAGGCTCTGCTGAGTCTTGATTCAATCACTTCCAGACTTTCTGTTCCGCGGTTAATCAGACGGTGTTTTAATTCTTCTGCATTTGGCGGAGTTACAAAAAGCAGCAGGGTATTAGGCATTTTTTTCTTGACCTTTAATGCTCCCTGTATTTCGATTTCCAAAATTACGTCTTTCCCCATGTTTAACTGTTTTTCAACGTAAGCCTTAGGTGTTCCGTAATAATTATCAACATACTGTGCATATTCAATCAGCGCATCTTCTAAAATCAGTTCCTCAAATTCTTTCTTTGTATGGAAAAAATATTCCCTGCCATGTTCTTCTCCCGGTCTTGGATCTCTCGTTGTAGCAGAAACAGATAATGCATAATTATCATATTTTTCCATCAGACGTTTCATCAATGTTCCCTTTCCGGCGCCTGAAAAGCCGGATACTACTACTAAAATTCCTCTATCAGCCATCGTATTCCCCTTTTGCTTCATTCTCTGAAAAAATTCCAAATCTCTTTGCTATTGTTTCTGGTTGCAAAGCAGACAACACCAGCATATCTCCGTCTGTAATAAGAACAGCCTTTGTCTTTCTTCCCTGTGTTGCATCAATCGCTCTTCCGGACTCCTTTGCTGCCTGCACCAGACGTTTAATAGGTGCAGCATCGGGACTTACTACTGCAACCACCTTATCCATGTTCACTACATTTCCAAATCCTATGTTCAACAGCTTTGCCATAGCACATCCTGCCTTTATTCAATATTTTGAATTTGTTCTCGAATTTTTTCAATTTCTGTTTTTAAATCAATTGCAAGATTGGATGTTTCCAAATCATTTGCCTTGGATAAAATCGTATTTGCCTCTCTATTCATCTCCTGGGCAATAAAATCCAGTTTTCTTCCGATTCCATCCTTTTCATCAAGTACAGATTTCGTATGCTTAATATGACTTTTCAAACGAACAGTTTCTTCATCTGTACAAATCTTGTCTGCATACAGAATTACTTCTGCTGCAATACGACTTTCTTCCATTTGTGTGTCAGCTAAAAGCTCTTTTACTTTTGTTTCCAGCTTTTCTCTATATTCCCTTATAATATCAGGAGAACGTTTTTCAACCAGCCCTACTTTCTCTTCCATCTTTTCAAGCTTATCAAGAATATCTCTTTTCAGCTCTATTCCTTCTTTTGTTCTGGCTTCTACAAACTGAACAGCTGCATTTCTTATTACACCTTCCAGTGCGCCCCACATTTCATCTTCATCCTCTGTCTGCTCTTCCATAGTCAAAACTTCCGGATAACGGGAAAGCAATGCTGCGTTTATCTCACCGCTCAGCTGAAAATCTCTGCTCATCTCCTGAAGGTATCCCAGATACTGCTGTGCAATTTCACGATTATACTTTACAGAAACCTTGCTTTGTGTATAATCTTCGCAAGTAATGAATACATCAACTTTTCCTCTCTGGATATACTCTTTTAATAAAGAACGAATAGAAGCTTCAAAAACACTGAATTTCTTTGGCATTCTCATATTGACATCCAGATAACGGTGATTTACTGATTTCATCTCCACCGTAATCTTTTTTTCTTCATCTATTAGCTCGGCTCTGCCAAAGCCAGTCATGCTTTTAATCATTTTTGAACTCTTTCTTATGTTTTTGATTTGCCATAAGGCATAAACATACATGGTTATTATAATCCAATAACAATACCCTCGTCAAATATTTTTTTGCCTCTGAAGAAATTTTATGGTAAAATGAAATATACTTGACGACTTTTTCTTTAAAGGAGATAGAAATTATGGCATTTGATGGAATTACCATTTCGAATATTGTAAAAGAACTAAACGAAACCATTGTAGGAGGAAAAATCAATAAAATTGCCCAGCCGGAAGCAGATGAGCTGTTATTAACCATAAAGAATAATAAAACACAGTACCGCCTTCTGATTTCTGCCAGTGCTTCTCTCCCTCTTATATACTTTACAGACAAAAATAAAGTCAGTCCTTTAACTGCTCCTAATTTCTGTATGCTTTTAAGAAAGCATATTGGAAGCGGGAAAATTACCGCTGTTACACAGCCGGATATGGAACGTGTTATTGAAATGCGAATTGAACACCTAAACGAATTGGGAGATTTATGTTTTAAGACTCTTGTCATTGAAATTATGGGAAAACACAGCAATATTATTTTCCTTAACGAAAACCGAATGATTTTAGACAGTATTAAACATATCTCTTGTAATGTCAGTTCTGTACGTGAAGTTCTTCCGGGCAGAGATTATTTTCTGCCACAGACACAGGAAAAGCAAAATCCTTTAACTGTCACACAGGAAGTCTTCTTTAAAAATATCTGTACAAAACCTGTTTCCATTGCAAAAGGACTTTATACTTCCTTAACCGGAATCAGTCCTTGTATTGCGGAAGAAATCTGCTATCGTGCTTCTTTAGACGGAGGAGATGCCATGCAGTCCCTTTCAGAGCCTGCCAAAGAGCATCTGTTTCATACTTTTTCCAGAGTAATGGAAGATGTACAGGAAGGACATTTTGTTCCTAATATTGTCTATAACGAAGAAGAGGAACCTCTGGAATATGCGTCCATTCCCCTCACCAAATATGGCGCTGCCCCTGTCAAAGAATTTGCCTCTATTTCTGAAGTTTTAGAAGCTTATTATGCGCAGAAAGACAAAGTTACCCGCATCCGCCAAAAATCTTCCGATTTACGCCGTATTGTGCAGACTGCTCTTGAACGAAACAGAAAAAAACTGGATTTACAAGAAAAGCAAATGCGTGATACTCAGAAAATGGACAAATACAAAGTTTATGGAGAGCTGATTAATACTTATGGCTATAACTTGGAAAGCGGCTGTAAATCCTTTTCTGCCTTAAACTATTATACTAATGAGGAGATTACCATCCCTTTAGACAGTACTATGACACCACAGGAAAACGCAAAAAAATACTTTGATAAATACAACAAATTAAAACGAACTGCTCAGGCTTTAGAGGAACAAATTGAAGATACCAGAAATGAAATTCTACACTTAGAGTCTGTCAGCACTGCTCTTGACATTGCTCTTGGAGAAAGTGATTTATCACAGATTAAAGAAGAATTGACAGAATGTGGCTATCTGAAAAAACACTACTCCAAAAAGAAAAAAGCTTTGGGAAAATCGAAACCTCTCCACTACATTTCCAGTGATGGATATCACATTTATGTAGGAAAAAATAACTACCAGAATGAAGAACTCACCTTCAAATTCGCTACAGGAAATGACTGGTGGTTTCATGCAAAAAAAATGGCAGGTTCTCACGTCATTGTAAAAAGCAATAACGAAGAACTGCCTGACTCTACCTTTGAAGAAGCAGGAAGGCTTGCCGCTTACTACTCTAGCGGACGCACAGCTCCTAAGGTAGAAATTGACTACATTCAAAAAAAACATGTAAAAAAACCAAATGGCTCCAAACCCGGCTTTGTGGTATATTACACCAACTATTCTCTTATGATAGAACCGGATATTTCAGGGCTTACTTTAATAGAAGATTAACAAAACACAGAAAAGCTGTCGTATGATCTACACTTCATACGACAGCTTTTGTATTAATTCCCATATATCTCATAGGCAACATATTCTCTTAAAAAATGATAGCCCAGCTTCTCTGCCAATGCTCTGGAAGCTAGATTATGAGCGTCCCACCCCGGATAAATGCCCTGTTCTAAACAAGCCAAAATAAGCGCTGCACTACATCCATAAGCCAGTCCCATTCTTCGATATTTGATTTTTGTATCCACTTCAATTTCAATTCCTTTGTCATATCTGGCATAAGTAGATGCTCCTGCTAAAATCTCCTCATTCTTCACAGCAACAACTCCTATCCCCAGTTTTGCAAAAGTATCAAAATCTGTAAATTGCCCTGTTAAATCGTAGCTCCATTCCTCTTTCCTACATTCATAGAAAAGTTTTTCATCAATAAAAGATAGTTGTATTCCTTTTTTTAACACACTTTCTATCGCCTGTTGTAATTGCTCTTTTTGAAAAATATCATGCTCTTTTTTCATGGCATATCGAGTAATTTTCTTTATTCTTCCCTCATAACATTTTTCTAAAATTTCTTCCCATTCTTTACCGGAAGGAACTAAAATCCGATAATCTTTCTTTGCACTTGGAGGCCAAAAAAGCGCAAAATCTTCGGAAGACTCTCCATCGAAATAAGTAAAATCTCCCAGTACTGCCATTGCAGAGTGAGGATTTTCTCTATTGTCATAATAAATATTCCCCATTGTCCCCTGTTTGCAGCACCACACAAGAGCATCCTGGCTATTCTCAAAAAACTCTTTCATCCTCTCCTCCAATGTTCTTTTCTGTCTTTCTGCAAATGGCAAGACCTGCCAAAAGAAAAACAGGAAATACAATACTTGCCAATATTCCCATTTTCAGATTACCACCCGCCAAATCTGACACAAAACCTACTAAAGTAGGACCTGCAGAACACCCAAAATCTCCGCCCAAAGCCAGCAAAGCAAATAACGCTGTTCCTGCTTTTGGCAAGGCTGCCGCAGCTTTGCTAAACGTTCCCGGCCACATAATACCCACGGAAAAGCCACTGACTGCACAGGCAAATAAACTTAAAACCGGATTTGGAAAAAGAGAAATCCCTAAGTAAGAAATTACGCACAATATACAACTTCCCTTCATAAAATAATCCAGCTGTATTCTTTCGCCGTATTTTCCGTAGAACATTCTGGACAATCCCATACAAAGAGCAAATGCCATAGGTCCTGCTAAATCTCCTGCTGCCTTAGAAATTCCCAATCCTTTTTCCGCAAACGTAGAAACCCACTGACTTACTGCCTGTTCGCTGGCTCCGGCACACACCATCATAATCAGTAAAATCCAAAACAATTTCATGCGAAACAGTTCTTTGATGCCAAGCCCTTCTTCCCCTTCCTCCAGCAAAGATACCATAGGAACTTTCGTAAACACAAGCGCATTTACAACAGGAACAACCGCCCACAAAAGCGCCATAATTTTCCAATTTCCAATGCCTGCTATAAAAAAGAAAACAGTTGAAATCAAAACAACACCCACCTGTCCCCAACAGTAAAAAGAATGAAGCATACTCATTGCTTTCTCCTTATTATCGGAAGGGCACGCTTCTACCACCGGACTTACCAGCACTTCTAATAAGCCTCCGCCGACTGCATAAATCATAACAGAAATCAAAATTCCCGCAAAAGAAGAAGGCAGAATCTCAGGTAAAAATGTCAGCGAAATCAAACCACAGGCAGATAAAATGTGAGCTAAAATCATACAGAAACGATAACCTAATTTGTCTACAAACCCAATTGCCGCCATATCCACCAAAAGCTGCACACCAAAATTAAAGGTAATCAACATAGTTATCTGGGAAAGAGGCAAATGATACTGTCTTTGAAAAGTTAAAAATAATAACGGCACAAAATTGACAATGATTGCCTGTACAATATATCCTACAAAACATGCTGTCATAGTCTTATTATATTGATTTTTCATATTCCCGTTTCCATTCCATGCAGTATTCTTTTTCTCCTGTATTTTCATCTATGCCTTCCCTTTCAAGTCTAAAATTTTCTCTTTTGTAAAAGCAGATTGCCCTGCTGTTTTTCTCATATACATGTAAGTATAAATGACTTTTCAAGGCCTTTGCATAATCTAATAATGCTTTTCCAATTCCCTTTGAACGAACATCACTTTTTACAAAAATCCCTTCTATGTAATCCTCATTTATGCCAATAAATCCTGCTGTTTCTTTTCTTTCTTCGTCTTCATATACATAGACTTCTGCCTTGGGCAGCATTTCTTTTACGAATGGAAGGTTTTCCGTCCAGTAGGAAGCCGGAACAAAATCGTGCGCTTGAAGATTTGCAGAAAGCCAAATTTCACTAATCTCATTCATATCTTTCTCTGATAATTTTCTAATCATAAGTCCTCCTTTTCTCAGCAGTAAAGATATATCATAAAATTTTATCTTTTTCAACCAAAGTTATATAATTTTTATTATTCCAGTAAATGTTTTATCAAAACCTCTCGATTGTTTATAAACATTTCCGTTATAGCATAGCTCTCTGTATCTTCATAAGAAATTTTTTCAATCTTATTTCCGTCAAAAGATAAAATTTCAGCCTCTGGCAATCCCAATAAAATAGGAGAATGTGAGGCAATCAAAAATTGAGAACTCATTCATGAGGGGTTAGGGGTTTCTTTTTGTTACTTTTTCCTGCATAATAGAA
>URHS01000002.1 GCA_900547685.1 uncultured Blautia sp.
CGGCATTGCTTTTGGGGAACAGTGCATGGCGGTGCGCCTGTCAGGCGACGAGTTTGTATTGTTTATAAAAGATGCGAAAGATATTTCAGCGTTGCAAATATGTGCGGAGAAAATCAATAAGGCTTTATATAGAAACTATGGAGAAGGAGAGAAAATAGTGACTGTTAGTGCCTCCATTGGAATTGCCGTTGTGACCAAAGAAAAAAACTTTGCAGAACTTTATGAAATGGCAGATTTTGCTCTTTATGAGGCAAAAAAACGAGGAAGGAACAGATACTATATTGTTTCTAAAGACAGATAAAGAATTTGAGGAGGGGCATAATCAGATGAAAAGTAACAGCATTGAAAAAACTTTGCCAAGATTGTTAAGATGGATGATTATATTCTTTTTATTGCTGATTTTACCTGTAAATATATACTTTCAATTATATATGAATCATCAGAGCCAGCGTGAGAACTCAAAAGAAGTATTTGGGCAGTTAGAACAGACAATTTATACAAATGCTGAAGACATTAAAAGCGCAAAAGAGGATTTTTCCAGACAATGTATTCAAACAGCAGAAATGGCCGGATATTTTATAGAACATTATCCGGAGACTATATCCAGCATAGAACATACAAAAGAATTAGCACAGAAGCTGGGAGTGGATGAGATTCACTATTTTACACCGGAAGGAGAAATTTATGCAGGTACGCATCCGGAATATTACGGATTTACTTTTTATTCAGGAGAACAAATGGAATTTTTCGCACCTATGCTGGAAGATCGCTCTTTAAAACTTTGTCAGGATATTACGCCTAATACGGCAGAGGGCAAAGAAATGCAGTATGCAGCGGTATGGCTGGAAGATGGAAGCGGTATTATACAGATTGGTATGGAACCGAGACGGCTATTAGAGAAACTGGAAGAAAAGAGTTTGCCGAATATTATTTCTATGATGCCATTGGAAGCAAACGGACATTTACATGTTGTAGACAAAAATACCAGAAAAATTATTGCTTCTACAGAAGAAAATTTAATCGGAACAGAAGTGAGCAATGATTTTTATAAAAATTGTGAAGATGCTTCGATTAATCAAATCCATTGTAAATTCAGAGGGGAAAGATACTGTGTTTATACTAAGGATTCAGGAGATTATATGTTGATTAGATCATATTTTTCCTTATATCCGTTAAAGGAAATGTTTAAATCTACTGCTTTGATTTTACTTTATATAATGATTGTTTCCGTTGGGATTATTGGTATTATTAAATGGTATGTAAATCAAAAATTAACAAAAAATCTGACTAGGGTTATTCATGAACTGAAAAAAATTGAAGATGGAAATATTGCAAATATTACTTTAAAAACAGGGATTACAGAATTTGATGAATTATTGTTTTATATTAATCAAATGTTGGATAATATTCGTTCCAACTGGGATAAAATTTCCTATATTATGGATAAAGGAAAGATACCGGTGGGGATTTTAGAACGAAACACCTTTTATAAAAAAACTTTTGTTAATGAGCGTATGTTAGATATTTTAGGAATAGAGAATTACAAGGATACTCCGTTGCAAAAAGTTGCAAGTTTTGTGCAGGAAGAATTAAAACGGGCAGAAACCCACGAAATAGATCCTGTAGAACACATTTATGAATATGATAAAAACGGAGAAACAAGATATCTTCGTATTGAGAAAGAGGTGGAGAAACAAAGTATTACATATTATGTAACAGATATTTCTCTGTGGTGGGAAGAAATTTATCAGTTGAGAGAAAAAAGTGAAATTGATTTACTGACAAATCTGTACAACAGAAGAGGATTTAACGAAAAAATGAATACACTTTTTGCAAATCCGGAAAAACTGGGTTGTGCCATGATGATTATGGCAGATGCTGATAATTTAAAGAAATTTAACGATATATATGGACATCACGTGGGAGATGAATATTTAAAAGGAATTGCAGGATTATTTAAAAGTGCTGCTGGTGAAAATGCTGTTTGCGGAAGACTGGGTGGCGATGAATTTATTATTTTTTTATATGGATTTTCATCTATACAGGAATTACAGGAAAAAGCTTATAGTATAAGGTCAAAATGCGGAGAACCATTTATCAGTCAGCAGATAGATATAGAAAAGACATTTCAATTTTCAATAGGGACAGCATTCTATCCAATGGATGGGATGGATTTCCATTTGCTTATGCGTATTGCAGATGAAAATATGTATCAGGAGAAAAAGAAGCGAAAATTTTCGGGGGGGGGTATAATCATAAATGAAAACTGAGAATCAGTTTACGAAAAAGCAAAAAGATTTGATCCAATGGTGCATTATAGCAATGATAAGTGTTGTTTTATTCTCGTGTCTTATTATTAACACGGTGAAGATGAAGAAAGCAATGAAAGAAGAAACAGAAAGTTATGTAGTAGATATAACTAATCAGATGAGCAGAGAAATTTCTTATCGAATTCAGAGTTATGAACGTTATATTAGTGAAACAGCAGATTCTTTTTCTAAGATGCCTGAGCGCATATTAACAGAAAGTGTTTTAGAAAAGAAAAAAGATCCATTGCTGTTTGAAAATTTAATTGTAGTCGATAGAGAGGGAAATGTGCTGCCGGAAAATTTTACATACACAGATTTTGATAAATATTTTGAGGAAAATCAGGATATTTTTGAAAAAAGCAAGACGGTTTCTGTGGGTAGTGAGACAATTTTCTTTTCATCACCTATGATAAAAGAAGGAACAACCGATAGAGTTCTAATTGGAATACAGGATGGTAAAAACATACAGGCTGTTTTATCGAGAATTAACTCTCAAAAATCAGGATTTAGTTGTATTGTAAGTAAAAGCGGGCAAGTGGTTGTAAGCGGTAAAAAACCGGAAAAGAATCTTCAAATCAGAAAGTTAATTGAGGAGAAGACAAAAGTTAATTTAGAAGAGGCTATCCGTTCAGTGATCGACAGTGCAAATGAGAAAAATCAAAAACTTTTTGAAGTACCGTTGGATAATCATGATACTGTGATTATGGCGTGTAATTCCTTAGAATTTAATGATTGGTATCTTCTTTCTTTTGTACCATCTACCATATTAGAAAAAAATACAAAGATATATATAGAAAAATATTGGTTCATTACTTTGCTGAGCATGACAGCATTTTGCATAGTGGTAATTAAAATACGCCATCTTTATAAAGAAAACGTTAAAAAAATTGAGGAAGTAGCTTTTACAGATTTTATTACAGGAGGAGGCAATAATGCAGCATTTCTGATTGAGGCGAAACAGAAAATTCAAGAAAATATAAGAAAGAAATATGTCTTGGTCTTCCTGAATATTTTAGGGTTTAAAAATATTAATGAAAAATATGGTGTTACAGCAGGTAATCATGTTTTGAAGTATATTTATCAGGTCTTAAACAGTTGTGTTCATGAATATGAAATTGTGGCAAGAAGTGAAAGTGATCATTATTTTATTCTTTTACAGGAAGAAACGGAAGAGGCTATTCAAAAGCGAATTGATATTATGATGCAGAAGATACATGGGACAGAAGCAGAAACAACATATAATTATGGAATTAGTTTTTCTCAGGGAGCCAGTTTTATTGAAGAAAATGATGGGGAACTGCGTGTTTACCAGAATAGGGCAGTGGTAGCCAGTGAGTATTATAATAACAGCAAGCGTTGTGTATTTTATAATAAGGAACTTTATACCAAATTAAACAGAGAAATTGTTTTAAATGAATCTTTTGAAAAAGCCATAGCGGATGAAGAATTTGAAGTTTATTTCCAACCAAAAGTAAATTTGAAAGACGAAAAAATAGGTGGTGCGGAAGCACTGGTTCGATGGAAACATAAAGATTATGGAATGATATTTCCGGCAGAGTTTATTTCCTTATTTGAAGCCAACGGAAAAATATGTCGTTTGGATTTGTATGTTTTTGAGATGGTTTGTAAGAAGTTAAGTGAGTGGAAAAAACAGAAGCAGCCTTTGATTAAAGTGTCAGTAAATTTATCTCGAATACATCTTATGGAAAAAGGAATAGAGTGTTTGAAAAGTTTTAAGGATATAAAAGACAAATATCAAATTCCTGACGGTCAAATTGAATTAGAATTGACAGAGTCTGTGTTTATAGATATGAAACAGTTGGAAAAAATTAAAAAAATAATAGCACAAATGAAGGCTTATGGATTTTTGTGCTCTTTGGATGATTTTGGGTTTGGATATTCTTCGTTGACGCTATTAAAAGAACTTGATGTAGATGTAATTAAATTAGACAGACTGTTTTTTGTAAACAGTAATGAAAAATCATGGAAAGTTGTAAAAGCATTTATTTCATTAGCACATGAATTGGGCATTACAGTTGTAGCGGAAGGGGTGGAAGAGAAAAATCAGATTGAGAAATTAAAAGAAATAAATTGTGATTTGGTACAGGGATATTTTTACTCGAAACCGTTACAGGAAGAGGTATTTATTAACTGGATAAAAGAACGGGGATAAAGATATAAAGGGAGAAAACTTATGGACGAAAGAGAAGAATTATTAAAAAAAGATAGGGAACGACAGAAAAAACGTGAAGCACTGAGGGCGAAACGAGAGCAGGAACTGAGAAAAAAGGTTAAGCTTTTTGCAGGAATTGGCATACTTGTACTTTTGATTGTAATATTAGGTATTTCAGTAGGCGTACATAATCATAAAAAAGCTGAAGTTGAGAAGAAGAAAGAAAAAGCCAGACAGGAAAAACTGGAAAAGCAAAAAGCCCAAGAAGATTTAACCGTTGAGTTTCTTGCCGTGGGTGACAATATCGCCCATGGTCCTATTTATAAATCAGGACAGGGTGAAGGGGATATCTGGAATTATGATCACATTTATGAGCCGGTAAAGAAAGATATTGAGGAGGCAGATTTGTCTCTGGTTACACAGGAGACTATTTTTGTTGAGGATAGAAATAATGTTTCCGGTTATCCGGCTTTTGGTACACCGGTAGAAATTGGAGATGCACTGGTAAATGCAGGATTTGATGTGATTGCTCATTCCTCCAATCATGTATTGGATAAGGGAACAAAATCCATTGAATACACATTGAACTGGTGGGAACAGACACATCCGGAAATTGAGGTACTGGGTATTCATAAAAGTGTAGAAGAGGCAGATGAAATTTCTGTAATTCAATGTAAAAATTTAAAAATTGCTATGTTGGATTATACTTACAGCTTTAACGGAATAGAAATGCCAAAAGAAAAAGAGTATTTGGCGGATTTGTTTGACGAAGAAAAAGCCCGTAAAGATATTCAGAAAGCAAAAGGTTTAGCAGATGTTGTCATTATAGTTATGCATGTGGGAGATGAATATGTGCAGGAAGTAGATGAACAGACACAGAATTGGACTGATTTATTCTTAGAAGAAGGGGTAGATATTGTTATTGGTTCGCATCCACATGTAATTCGCCCAATGGAAACTCTTACGGGAGAAGACGGACACAAGATGCTGGTTTATTATTCTCTTGGAAATTTCGTGGCAACGCAAAATGATTTATCATGTCTTTTAGGTGGAATGGCCAAAATTACCATTCGTAAAGATTTGGAGAGCGGAGAAATTCAAATCCCAAATCATGAATATATTCCGCTTTTAATGTATTACGACAGAGAGAATCCAAAAGCAGCGGTGTATAAGCTGGAAGATTATCCTGCGGATTTAGTAGAAAAACATTCTGTATATAAGAGAAATCCGGAAGAATTTTCTTTGGAATATTATCAAAACTTGTTTAAAAAAATAGAAGAACAAGGGAATACAGATGAGATTTAGAGCGTAAATGTTGAAAATGCACAAAAAAAATAAAAAATAAAGAAAAAAACATACAGAAAAACGATAAAACTATTGAAAATGCCGTTTCTTTTTGTTACAATAGTATTCACATTGAGTGACTTGTAAGGAGGGAACAGCAAAATGGCGAAAAAGAGAAATATTATTGTTGGACAATCAGGTGGACCGACAGCAGTAATCAATTCAAGTCTTGCAGGAGTTTATAAAAATGCCATTGAACGTGGATTTGATAAGGTATATGGTATGCTGCATGGTGTTCAGGGGTTATTAGATGAGCAGTATGTAGATTTATCTACACAAATTCATTCAGAACTGGATATCGAACTTTTAAAAAGAACACCGTCTGCATTCTTAGGTTCCTGCAGATTTAAATTGCCGGAAATTCATGAGGACAGAACAATTTATGAAAGATTGTTTGAAATTTTAAATAAGCTGGAAATTGATACATTTATTTATATTGGCGGCAATGACTCCATGGATACCATTAAAAAATTATCAGATTATGCTATTATTACAGGGCAGAGTCAGAAATTTTTAGGTGTACCGAAGACAATTGATAATGATTTGGCTTTGACAGATCATACACCAGGTTTCGGAAGTGCAGCAAAATATATTGGAGCTTCTACCAAAGAGGTAATTCGGGATGCACAGGGCTTGAATTATAAGAAAAATACCATTACAATTATGGAAATTATGGGACGAAATGCAGGATGGCTTACAGGTGCAACAGCTCTTGCTAAAACAGAGGATTGTGATGGACCGGATTTGATTTATTTGCCGGAAGTTCCTTTTGATACAGAAAGTTTCTTAAAGAAGGTAAAAGAACTGTTAAAGAAAAAATCTTCTATTGTTATTGCCGTTTCAGAGGGAATTAAACTTCAGGACGGAAGATATGTATGTGAATTGGGTAATGTCGGGGATTATGTAGATGCTTTTGGACACAAACAACTTCAGGGAACAGCTACTTATCTTGCCAATTTCCTTGCAGCGGAATGTAATTGTAAAACAAGAGCAGTAGAGCTTTCTACACTCCAGAGAAGTGCTTCTCACATGGCTTCCCGTGTGGATATTGAAGAAGCTTTTATGGTAGGTGGTGCAGCAGTAAAAGCTGCTGATGAAGGTGATACAGGAAAGATGATTGTCATTGACAGAGTTTCCGATGATCCGTACATGAGCGCAACAGGCATTTATGATGTTCATAGAATTGCAAACGAAGAAAAACTGGTGCCAAGAGAATGGATGAATAAAGAAGCGAACTATGTGACAAAAGACTTTATTGATTACATTAAACCATTAATTCAGGGAGATTATCAGCCAATTATGGTAAATGGTCTTCCAAGACATCTGGTATTAAAGATGAAAAAGAAATAATAATACAGAGAGTAAAAACTTTGGAGAAGGTTTTTATAGAAGGACAGTCCGAATTGGGGAATTCGGGCTGTTCTGTGTTTCTAAGGGTTGTGGTTTGTTCTGCAATATAGTATGATTATTTATATTGTAAACGAAAGGAAGAAGTATCATGAAGGAAACAGCACTTGTAATTATGGCAGCTGGAATTGGCAGCCGTTTTGGTAAAGGAATCAAACAGCTGGCAAAAGTAGGTCCAAGCGGGGAAATCATTATGGATTATTCCATACATGATGCGTTAGAGGCTGGATTTAATAAGGTTGTTTTTATTATCCGAAAGGATATCGAAGAAGAATTCCGACAGGTTATCGGAAACAGAATTGAAAAAATTACACAGGTAGAATATGTGTATCAGGATATTCAGGATTTGCCGGAAGGATTTACCTGTCCTGCAGAACGTACAAAGCCATGGGGAACAGGTCATGCTGTTTTAGCGGCTAAAAAGGTAATTAACGAGCCTTTTGTAGTCATTAATGCAGATGATTATTATGGAAAAGAAGCCTTTGTAAAAATTCACGAATATCTTGTAGAAGACAGAGAAAAGACAGATAAGATGGATATTTGCATGGCAGGTTTTATTCTGGAAAATACATTAAGTGACAATGGTGGTGTCACAAGAGGTATTTGTGCTTTAGATGAACAGAAAAAGCTTATAGGAATCACAGAAACTTATAATATTCAGAAAACAGAAGATGGCCCGGCAGTTGTAGATGAAGAAACAGGAGAAACGACAGCTCTTGATGAGAAAACATTAGTTTCCATGAATATGTGGGGATTGACACCGGAGTTTCTGGAAGTGTTGGAAAGTGGCTTTAGAAAATTTCTTGCAGAGACAAAACCAGAAGAATTGAAAAAGGAATATTTACTGCCATTTGTGGTAGATACTATGATTAAAGAGGGAAAAGCACAGGTTGCGGTATTAAAAACTCATGACGCCTGGTTTGGTGTAACTTATCAGGAAGATAAAGAAAAAGTTATGGAGTCTTTTCGTGAATTAGTAAAAAAAGGTGTTTATAAAGAACAGCTCTTTTCATAAATTGCGTGACAAAATTCTTATTTTGTGTTATTTTAGTATATGACAAAAATACAAAAAATAAGAATGATTGTGCAAAGGAGCGATTATGGGTAAATATTTTGGAACAGATGGTTTTCGAGGCGAAGCAAATGTAAATCTGACAGTAGAGCATGCTTTTAAAGTAGGACGCTTTTTAGGCTGGTACTTTGGTAAAGAACATAAGGCGCAAATTGTTATTGGAAAAGATACCAGAAGAAGCAGCTATATGTTTGAATACTCTTTAGTAGCAGGTCTTACAGCCTCCGGTGCAGATGTGTATCTTCTTCACGTAACCACAACACCGAGTGTATCTTATGTAGTACGTACAGAGAATTTTGACTGCGGTATTATGATTTCCGCCAGCCACAATCCTTTTTATGATAACGGAATTAAAATTATGAATGGCAACGGACAGAAGATGGAAGCTGCTGTAGAAGAACAGATTGAGAAATACATTGATGGTGAGTTTGAAGAACTGCCATTGGCAAAGAGAGAAGATATCGGAAGAACTGTGGACTTTTCAGCAGGAAGAAACAGATATATCGGATATTTGATTTCTATTCCTACCCGTGCGTTTAAGAATGTCAGAGTAGGTCTGGATTGTTCTAACGGAAGTGCATCTGCCATTGCAAAGAGTGTTTTTGATGCATTAGGTGCGAAAACTTATGTTATTCACAATAAACCGGATGGTACCAATATTAATACCAATTGTGGTTCTACCCATATTGAAGAATTAAAGAAATTTGTAAAAGAAAAACAGCTGGATGTGGGCTTTGCTTACGATGGCGATGCAGACCGCTGTATTGCAGTTGACGATCAGGGAGAGGAAGTCAACGGTGATTTAATTATGTATGTTTGTGGAAAATACATGAAAGAATGCGGAAAATTAAACAATAACACTATTGTTACAACAGTAATGTCGAATTTAGGACTTTATAAAGCATGTGACAGAGAAGGAATTTCTTACGAAAAAACAGCAGTAGGAGATAAATATGTATGTGAAAATATGATGGCAAACGGACATTCCATTGGTGGAGAACAGTCCGGTCATATTATTTTTTCCAAACATGCTACAACAGGTGATGGAATTTTGACTTCATTAAAACTGATGGAAGTAATTATTGAGAAAAAACTTCCACTAAGTGCGTTAACAAGAGAAGTGAAAATTTATCCCCAGGTCCTTAAAAATGTAAGAGTACATGATAAAAAGACGGCAAGAGAAAATCAGAAGGTAATAGAGGCTGTTCAAAAAGTAGAAACAGAATTGGGCGAGGATGGAAGAATTCTGGTAAGAGAAAGTGGAACAGAACCTTTAATTCGTGTTATGGTAGAGGCACCTACAGACGAAGTATGCGAAAAGTATGCAAACCAGGTGGTGGATGCCATGAAAGAAGAAAATCTGATTGCCGAATAAGGAAATGAGGTTAAAAGGGTGAAGAAGCAAGTCGTACTGACAGTTCTTTTAAGTATATGTCTGCTAGGTGGATGCAAAGGAAAAGAACCTACAGCTTATGAAAAGGGCATGAAAAATCTGGAAAAGCAGAATTATAAAGAAGCGTTGGAAAATTTTCAGGAAGCGGTAAGCGACGGTGAAGATGCTGCAAAGGCATGGAGAAGTGTAGGGATTTCCTGGAGTGGACAGGGAACTTTTGATAAGGCAGAAGAAGCTTTTTTAACAGCTTTGGATTTTACAGAGAAATCTGAGAAGACTCTTAGAACAGACTTGAATCTTTATCTTGCGGATGCACAGTATCATCAAAAGAAATATCAGGCATGTATTAAAACATGTGATGAGATTTTAGATGAACAACAAGAAAAAAATGGGTATTTTCTTCGAGGAAGTGCATATCTTCATTTAGATGAGTATAAAAAAGCAAAAAAAGACTTCTCGAAAGTGATTTCCGGTTCTAATAGATATGAGGATTATCTGGATATTTATCGAATTTATCAGGAATGTGATTTAAATGCAGACGGAGCGGAATATCTGGAAGCAGCACTGGAAATAAAAGCGAAATCTCAAGAAGATTTTTATAACAGAGGCAGGGTATATTATTATCTCTCAGAATTTGAAAAGGCAGAGAAGGAATTGAAAACAGCATGGGAAAAAGAATATGCCCCTGCCGCTGTATATCTTGGAAAAGTATATGTGGAAGCAGGAGAACTGGAAAAAGCAAAAGATATATATCAGAAATGCTTAGAACAGAAGGGATTAAAAGCGGAAGCATATAATGGGCTGGCATATTGTTCTATGGAATTGGAGGATTACGAAAAAGCTTTAGAATATATTCAAAAAGGCTTAGAAATAAAAGATGGGGAAGTAAATCAGGCATTACTTTTTAATGAAATTGTTATTTATGAAAGAAGCAAGGATTTTGCTTCGGCAAAAGAGAAAATGCAGCAGTATCTAGCGCTGTATCCGGCAGATGATGCAGCTGTAAAGGAGAATTATTTTTTGCAGACCAGATAAATGAAGAGACACATGAAAATGTGTGGAAGGAATGGTGACAAATATGAGGTTAAAAAGAGTAATGTTAATTGCTGCAGTAATGGTAATGGCGGGGGCTTTTACAGGATGCAGTAAAAAAGAAGAAAAACCGGAGCAACCTAAACAAATAGAAAAGGAAGAAGAACCGGAAGTAAAAAAGACGATAGGCGAAGTAGTAGAGGAACCGGAAATTCCGGCGAATCAAAATTTGCTTACGGGTTTAGGTGATTTGTCAGAAGAGGCAATTGGAAAACGTCCTGTGGCAGTTATGGTGAACAATGTAGAAAAAGCCATGCCGCAATACGGGATTGGTCAGGCAGACATTATCTTTGAAATACCTGTAGAGGGTGATGTGACTCGTTTCATGGCACTTTATGGAGATTACACAAAAGTTCCGAAAATTTGTCCGATTCGGAGTTGCCGTTACTATTTTCCGGCAATTTCTCAAGGATTTGATGCTTTTTATGTAAACTGGGGAATTGATGAGACTGTTTCAGATTATCTTAAATCTTTAAATATGGATCAGATTGAAGGAATTACAAATACAGGAGGTCTTTTTGGAAGAGATCAGGATAAGCGAAATCAGGGATATGCCCTGGAACATACAGGATATTTTGATGGTACACAGCTTGCTTCCTATATTGAAACAAAAGGACTTCGCACAGATTTAAAGGAAGATAAAAAAGAACCTGCGTTTTCTTTTAATGGTATAGAAGAACAGATAAAACCTGCTTCTTCAGATTGCACTTCTGTTCAAATTAATTTTGGCTCACAAAGTGCAGCATTTACTTATGACGCAGAAAAAATGCAGTATTTAAAACAGATAAACGGAAATCCGCAAATGGATGCAGTGACAGGAGAACAGCTGGGATTTACCAATGTATTTGTTTTAGAAACAGAAATCTCCGTAAGAGATGATGTAGGACATAAAAATTTAGATTGGGATGGCGGTACAGATGCCAAAGGATATTATTTTTCTAATGGAGGTATGCAGCCGATTACCTGGTCAAAAGAGGAAGGGAATGAGGATTCCTATTTAACTTTTTATGATGAAGCCGGAAATGTGCTGAATATTAACAGAGGTAAGAGTTACATTGCCTTGAATTATAAAGATAAAATAACATTTCAATAAATAGATGGGGAGATAGGAGAAAGACATCTAATGACAGTCAGTCTTCTGTCTCTTCTCTTTTATTATACAAAAATTTTTAAAAATACTATGAAATTACAAAAAGAAGTGTTAAAATGGGTATTATTTAAGAGGAGGGCACGACATTGAGCGAATATAAAATAACTTGTTGTTCTACAGCAGATATGTCTGCAGCATATTTTGAAGAAAAAAAATTACCATTTGTGTGTTTTCATTTTCGTATGGATGGGGTGGAATATCCAGATGATTTAGGAAAATCGATGGCATTTGATGAGTTTTATAAAAAAATATCTGAAGGTTCTGAGCCTACTACCGCACAAGTAAATGCTCAGCAGTATATGGAGCTTTTCGAACCTATTTTAAAAGAAGGAAAAGATCTTTTGCATCTGACTTTATCAAGCGGAATTTCAGGAAGTATTAACTCTGCCAATATGGCGAGAATTCAGTTAGAAGAAAAATATCCGGAGAGAAAAATTTTTATTGTGGACTCTCTGGCTGCATCGTCAGGATATGGAATGTTGGTGGATGCTGCTCTGGAAAATCAGGAAAAGGGATTTTCTATAGAAGAGAATGTGAAGTGGCTTGAAGAGAACAGAAATTGTCTGCACCATTGGTTCTTTTCCACGGACTTGACCAGTTTTATAAGAGGGGGAAGAATATCAAAGGTTTCCGGGTTTGTAGGTCAGGCACTGAATATTTGTCCTCTTATGAATGTGAATACAGAGGGAAAATTGATTTCAAGGAATAAATACAGAGGAAAGAAACAGGTTATCCGTGAAATGGTGAAGCGAATGGAAGAGCATGCACAGAACCAGACACAGTATAGCGGAAAGTGTATGATGTCTTGCTCTGCATGTGAAGAAGATGCCAGAAAAGTAGCCGATTTAGTGGAAGAAAAGTTTCCAAATCTCAATGGTAAGGTTCAGATAAACAGCATTGGAACCGTAATCGGTTCTCATACAGGACCGGGGACAGTTGCGCTGTTTTTTTGGGGAGATGAGAGAACAGAGTAAAATCTATGTAAAATTTTTCTAACGTTTGTGAAAAATACTTGCACCACAAGAGAAACAATGATATATTGAACCTCGATGGTGGTTGAAATTTGACAATGAGAAAAAGGAGAATTTTATGTTAGAGAAGTACCTGATTGTGTTTTTTGTGTCTATGGTACCATTGATTGAATTAAGAGGTGCAATTCCTATTGCAGAAGGTTTACAGTTGCCCTTTATTCAGTACTATATTATTGCAATTATAGGAAATATGCTTCCTGTACCGATTATTTATTTTTTTGCCAGAAAAGTTCTTGTATGGGGAAGTACTAAACCGGTGATTGGTAAATTTTTTTCCTGGTGCCTTGATAAAGGAGAACGTGGAGGAAAGAAATTGCAGGCGAAAGCAGGTAAAGGATTATTTGTTGCATTGCTTTTATTTGTAGGTATTCCACTTCCGGGAACGGGAGCGTGGACAGGAACTTTGGCGGCCAGTATTTTAGATATGGATTTTAAATCCAGTGTAATTGCAGTTATGCTGGGAGTTTTGTTAGCGGGTATTATTATGGCTGCTGTAAGTATGGGTGCATTTGGAGCGTTAGGAGCCCTTTTTTAGAATATAATTGTGAGAAATTATAAAATAAAGACAAAAAATAAGGCATCATTCTTAATTTATTTTTGAGAATGATGCCTTTTTAACATATTTCGTTGTCCATTGGAAAATACCTCACATTGAATAATGAAAAAATTTTGATTTAAGTTTTAAAAGTTTCTGGTGGTCTGTACCTCTCTTTCATTAAATTATAAGGAATGTTTTAAGTTTTTGGTGGTATCAGTCCTTTCTGATTTTTCTTTTTTCTTTCGATTTATTTTATGATTAAACTATAACATAAGAATATCTAAAAGTCAATGAAAAAACAGAAAAAAATATAAAAAATTTTTAAAAGACTGTATTAAAAGAATATATATTACAAAATATCAGAAAATTTAAGAAAACTTCAAAAGTGGAAAAAAAGAAAAAATAATGATACAATAAGATTTAAAAGAAAATAAAAGAAAGGTCGCAGAATATGGAAATAAGAAAGGCGCTATTAGAGGAAATTCCCGATGTTATGAAAATATATGAAACTGCAAGGTGTTTTATGGCGGAACACAATAATCCAACACAGTGGGTCAATGGATATCCTTCGGAAGAGCTGGTAACAGAAGATTGTAAAAACGGAGAACTGTATGTATGCGTTTCTGATGAACGAATTGCAGGTGTTTTTATGTTTACCAAAAAGCCGGATATTACATACAGAGAAATCTTTCAGGGAAAATGGTTAAATGAGAAGCCTTATGGAACTATGCATCGAATGGCCTCATCAGGAATAGAAAAAGGAATATCAGCTTTTTGTCTGGATTGGTGTTTTCAGCAGTGTGGAAATGTAAGAGGGGATACTCACGAAGATAATTATGTAATGCAGAATGTTTTTGAAAAAAATGGTTTTAAACGCTGTGGAATTATTTATGTAGCAGATAAAACACCAAGAATTGCGTATCAAAGGGAGAATTAGAAAATGGAGTTGTTAGAGAGAAATGCACCATGTTGGTGTGGAAGTGGAAAAAAATATAAGAAATGTCATTATAATTTTGATGAAAGATTAAAATTTTATGAAAGCAAAGGTGTCTTAATTCCATCTCATGATATTATCAAGACACCGGAACAGATTGAAGGAATTAAAGAAAGTGCAAAAGTAAATATTGAAATTTTGGACTATGTGGCAGAGCACATAAAGGAAGGTATTACCACACAGGAAATTGATAACTGGGTAGCTGATATTACAGCAAAAGCAGGAGCAGTGGCTGCACCTCTTAATTATGAAGGATTTCCCAAAAGTGTGTGTACGTCCGTAAATGAGCAGGTATGTCATGGAATTCCGTCAGATGATGTTGTGCTGAAAGAAGGGGATATTATTAATGTAGATGTATCTACAATTTTAAACGGATATTATTCGGATTCATCCCGTATGTTTTGCATTGGAAATGTAAGCAAGGAAAAAGAGAAATTAGTAGAAGTTACACGTCAGTGTGTAGAGAAAGGCTTGGAGCAAGTAAAGCCGTGGGGATATTTGGGAGATATGAGCCAAGCTGTCTATGAGCATGCTCACGCCAACGGATATTCCGTAGTAAGAGAGATTGGCGGTCATGGAATCGGACTGGAGTTTCACGAAGATCCATGGGTAGGATATATCGGAAAAGCAGGAACAGGAATGCTGCTGGTTCCGGGAATGATGTTTACTATTGAGCCAATGATTAATATGGGCGGCCATGAGATATTTGTAGATGATACAGATGGATGGACGATTTACACAGAAGATGGTCAGCCATCTGCCCAGTGGGAAATTATGGTGCTGGTAACAGAGCAAGGATGTGAAGTTATTTGTTATTAAGAGAAAAAGGGTTGACATTCTATTTTTTTAATGGTATGTTGTAATTGCTTATATGACTGACGGAAGTGGAAATGACCACAGGGAGTATAAGCCAAGGAAGCCGACCGTCTGGGCATATATGCTCGGGCAGTGGGCTTTTTTGTATATCAGAAAATCCTGTTTTAATTCACCGAGTATATCGTTCATTGAGAAAAAGGAGAAAAATTCATGGAAATGTTATCATTAACAAAAGAATTGAAAGAAAATGCATATCCGGGCAGAGGGATTGTTCTGGGAAAATCAGAGGACGGAAAAAAAGCAGTAGCTGCTTATTTTATCATGGGAAGAAGTGAAAACAGCAGAAACCGTGTATTTGTAGAAGAGGGCGAAGGAATTCGCACACAGGCATTTGATCCTTCTAAACTGGTTGATCCGAGCTTGATCATTTACGCTCCTGTACGTGTTTTGGGAAATAAAACTATTGTAACGAACGGAGATCAGACAGATACTATTTATGAAGGTATGGATAAACAGTTGACTTTTGAACAGTCTTTAAGAAGTCGTGAATTTGAACCGGACGGACCAAACTACACACCAAGAATTTCAGGAATTATGCACGTTGAAAACGGAAAATATAATTACGCAATGTCTATCTTAAAGAGCAACAACGGAAATCCGGAAGCATGCAATCGTTATACATTTGCTTATGAAAATCCAATAGCAGGAGAAGGACATTTTATACATACTTATATGCATGATGGAAATCCTCTTCCAAGCTTCGAAGGAGAACCAAAACTGGTAAGTATTCCAAATAACATTGATGAATTTAAAGACAGCCTTTGGGAAAACCTGAATGAAGAAAATAAAGTATCTTTATTTATTCGTTTTATTGATATTGAAACAGGTAAATATGAAACAAGAATTGTAAATAAAAATAAATAAGAAGTAAGAAGGGAGAAAATCATGAAAGAATTAGCTTTAAAATACGGTTGTAATCCAAATCAGAAACCATCCAGAATTTATATGGCAAATGACAGTGAACTTCCTATTAAGGTATTGTCCGGCAAACCGGGATATATCAATTTCTTAGATGCATTTAACGGTTGGCAGTTAGTAAGAGATTTGAAAAAGGCAACAGGTCTTCCGGCTGCAACATCTTTCAAACATGTATCTCCGGCAGGTGCAGCAGTAGGTCTTCCTCTTACAGAAACTCTGGCAAAAATTTACTGGGTAAACGATATGGATTGGCAGAGTTTTTCACCAATCGCCTGCGCTTATGCAAGAGCAAGAGGCGCTGACCGTATGTCTTCCTTTGGTGATTTCATTGCTTTGTCTGATGTATGTGATAAAGATACTGCATTATTGATTAAAAGGGAAGTATCTGACGGTGTTATTGCACCGGGTTATACAGAAGAAGCTCTGGAAATTCTGGGACAGAAGAAAAAAGGAAACTACAATGTCATTGAAATTGATGAAAATTATGTGCCGGCTCAGTTAGAGCACAAAGAAGTGTTTGGTATTACTTTTGAGCAGGGACGTCAGGAACTTTGTATTGATGATGAATTAATTTCTAATGTAGTTACAGAAAATAAAGAACTGACAGAAGAAGCAAAAAGAGATTTAAAGATTTCCCTGATTATTTTGAAATATACACAGTCTAACTCTGTATGTTTTGTAAAAGACGGACAGGCAATTGGTGTAGGTGCAGGACAGCAGTCCCGTGTACACTGTACACGTTTGGCAGGTCAGAAAGCAGATAACTGGTGGTTAAGACAGTGTCCGAAAGTTTTAAATCTGCCGTTTAAAGAAAGTATCAGCCGTGCAGAAAGAGATAATGCCATTGATGTATATATTGGAGAAGAATATATGGATGTTCTGGCAGATGGTGCATGGGAAAATACTTTTACAGAAAAACCAGAAGTGTTTACAAGAGAAGAAAAAAGAGAATGGCTTGATAAAATGCAGGATGTTATTCTTGGCTCTGATGCATTCTTCCCATTTTCTGATAACATTGAAAGAGCACATAAAAGCGGTGTGGCTTATATTGCACAGCCAGGTGGCTCTGTACGTGATGATGCAGTAATTGAAACCTGTAATAAATATAATATGGTGATGGCGTTTACAGGTATTCGCCTGTTCCACCACTAAAAAGAAAGAGACACCTTCGGGTGTCTTTTTTATGTAATAGGAACATTACAGAGTAATTTCCTATTACATAAAAAGTGCTCCGCGCAGGAAGCGCACTTGCGTGGAGATGTAACATGTCGCAAGCGACCACGCTCGGCGCGAAAATGTGCTATGGCACATTCTTTATTCTGTAAGATACGCATATAAAAACCATTGACAAAGAGCAGGTTTTTGATATACTTTGAGAGTAAATAGTGAGTCAAAGAACAGATAGGAGAGTGAAATATGAGTATTAAAATTGGTATTTTAGGATATGGTAACTTAGGTAGAGGTGTGGAGTGCGCTGTGAAGCATAACCCTGATATGGAGCTGACAGCAGTATTTACACGTCGTAATCCTGCAGATGTTCAGATTTTGACAGAAACAGCAAAGGTTTATCATGTAGATGAAGCCGTAAAAATGAAGGATGAAATCGATGTTTTAATTCTCTGTGGCGGAAGTGCTACAGATTTACCAGTTCAGACTCCTGAATTTGCACAGTATTTTAATGTGGTAGATAGCTTTGATACTCATGCAAGAATTCCAGAGCATTTTCAGGCCGTAGATGAGGCTGCTAAGAAGGGGAATAAGGTTGCTATGATTTCCGTAGGCTGGGATCCTGGTATGTTTTCTTTAAATCGTCTTTATGCAAATGCGATTTTACCGGAAGGAAAAGATTATACTTTCTGGGGAAAAGGTGTCAGCCAGGGACATTCTGATGCAGTTAGAAGAATTGAAGGGGTATTGGATGCAAGACAGTACACAATTCCTGTAAAGGAAGCTTTAGATGCGGTAAGAGAAGGAAAAAATCCAGAGCTTACCACACGTCAGAAACATACAAGAGAGGTATTTGTAGTTACTTGTGAAGACGCAGATAAAGCAAAAATTGAGCAGGAAATTAAAACTATGCCAAACTATTTTGATGAATATGATACAACGGTACATTTCATTACAGAAGAAGAAATGAAAGCAGAACATACAGGACTTCCGCATGGAGGATTTGTAATCCGCAGCGGAAATACAGGATGGGAAGATGAACACAAACATGTAATAGAATATAGTTTGAAATTGGATTCTAATCCAGAATTCACATCATCTGTTATTACAGCTTATGCAAGAGCTGCTTACCGTATGAGCCAAGAAGGACAGAAAGGCTGCAAAACAGTATTTGATGTGGCACCTGCTTATTTAAGCCTTCAGACACCAGAAGAACTTCGTGCAAAAATGTTATAGGGTTTGGAGGAAGTGAATAAAAAGTGAGTGCTAAGGTAGATGCAAAAAAAGAGACAAAGAGAATTCTGTTTGGTCTTATCGGTGCGGTAATCATGGCAGTGAATATTAAGACCTTTGTGCGGGCAGGAGGATTATATCCAGGAGGATTTAATGGTGTTACACTGTTATTTCAGACCATTTGCGACAGGTTTTTTGATATTACAGTACCTTTTTCTCCTATCAGTTTAGCGTTAAATGCGATTCCAGCAATTATCAGCTTTAAAGCTATAGGTAAGAAATTTACGGTTGTTACAAGCTGTATGATTGTTGCTACCAGTATTTTGACGGATATTGTTCCGGCAGTTCCTATTACAGAAGATATTCTGTTGATTAGTATATTTGGAGGCTTGATTAATGGAGTTGCAATCAGTATTTCACTAATAGGAGGAACTTCAACAGGCGGAACAGATTTTATTGCCATTTACTTTGCGGAAAAGAAAAATAAAGACGTGTGGAATTATATTTTATTGGGAAATGCGGTTGTCCTTTTGATTGCGGGTTACCTCTTTGGATGGGATAAAGCACTTTATTCTATTATTTTCCAGTATACATCTACACAGATGATACATTTATTGTATCAAAATTATAAGAAAGTTACATTATTTGTGGTTACAGAAAATGCTGAGGCTGTTTATCAGGCTATTTCAGAGGTTACAAATCACAGTGCAACAGAATTTTCAGCAACGGGAATGTATTCTAATGAGAAACGAAAAATGATTTACTCTGTTGTATCCACAGTAGAGGCAAAGATGCTTACCAGAAAAGTTATGGAAGCAGATGCCCATGCATTTGTAAATATTGTGAAAACAGACACATTGCTGGGACGTTTCTATCAGGAAAATAATTATTAACACAAAAAAGCCATTATATTAAGCTTCGAGCTTAAATATAACGGCTTTTTCTATTTTTATGAAATATTATTTTTTACCGCTGAAGCAGTAAGTACATACTTTACATGGCTCAATTGGAATGGAAGATAATAAATCATCCAGACGGTGGAAATGCAAAGTAGTAAAGTTTAACTGTCTTCCAATTTCTTCCAACATTTCTTTATAGTTTTGAGAATCTGGATCAGCATAAGACTCTAAAATTTCACGGCTTACGTTTTCTCCTTCTCTTGCAGCGATAATTCTTCTTGTGATTAAATCCATTTCGGACTTAGAGCGAGAGAAGTTCAAATAAGGGCATCCAAACATTAAAGGTGGACATGCCGGACGGATATGTACTTCTTTTGCACCACTGTTATATAAGAACTCTGTGGTTTCACGAAGCTGTGTTCCACGAACAATAGAGTCGTCAATCAGTAAAAGCTTGCGATTTTTAATCAATGCCTCAACAGGAATTAATTTCATTTTTGCAATGAGATTACGCTGTTCCTGACGAGACGGCATAAAGGAGCGAGGCCATGTTGGAGTATATTTAATAAATGGGCGGGCAAAAGGAATGCCAGACTCGTTTGCATAGCCAATTGCATGGGCAATACCGGAATCCGGTACACCGGCTACTAAATCCGGTTTTACATCATCTCGCTGTGCATCACGTTGTGCTAGTTTTTTACCACATTCGTAGCGCATATTCTCTACATTGATGCCTTCGTAGGTAGAGGTAGGATAACCATAATATACCCACAGGAAAGAACAAATTTTCATTTCGTTTAAAGGCTCTGCTACAGTTTCACAGCTTTCCGGAGTCAGATAAACAATTTCTCCGGGGCCTAATTCTTTTAATGTTTCATAACCCAAATTAAGGTAAGCAAAACTTTCAAAAGAAACACAATGTGCTCCGTTCTTATGACCTACAATAAGAGGAGTTCTTCCCATGCGGTCACGAGCAGCGTAAATACCTTCCGGAGTTAAAATGAGAAGCGTCATAGAACCCTCAATTAATTCCTGCGCATAACGAATACCGTCTACAATTGTTTCTTGTTGGTTAATTAAAGATGCAACGATTTCAGTTGGGTTAATACATCCACCGCTCATTTCTAAGAAATGTGTACAGCCGTTCTTGTAAGAAATATCAACAAGTTCATCGGTATTGTTAATTTTACCTACTGTTGTAATAGCAAAGCTGCCTAAATGGGATTGTACTAAAAGCGGCTGAGGCTCATTATCTGAAATACAGCCGATACCACAGGTTCCTTCCAGTTCATCTAAATCACCATCGAATTTTGTACGGAATGGTGTGTTTTCAATGTTATGGATTGAGCGGTTAAAGCCGTTTTCCCCATATACTGCAAGTCCTCCGCGTCTGGTACCTAAATGAGAATGATAGTCTGTTCCGAAAAATAAATCCAGGGTACAACTGGACTTAGATGTTACTCCAAATATTCCACCCATTGCTGTTCTCCTTTTCTTGGAATTACCAATTTAATGTTCACCTTATTATATACTCTCAAATTACTTTTCGTAAAGAGATTTTGGGAAAGTTTTTCACTTCGCAAGGGAGAAAAAATAGTGTATAATGAAAATTGAAATGTGCAAATAGACAAGAAAAGGAGAACAGAATGAAGTTTATTTCATGGAATGTAAATGGTCTGCGGGCGTGTGTAAAAAAGGGATTTACAGAATTTTTTGAACAGACAGATGCTGATTTTTTTTGTATACAGGAAACAAAGCTGCAGGAAGGACAGATTGATTTTGCACCGGAAGGTTATTTCTGTTATTGGAATTATGCTGTAAAAAAAGGATATTCCGGTACAGCAATTTTTGCAAAAAAAGAACCATTAAATGTGCAGTATGGTATTGGCATAGAAGAACACGATCAAGAAGGGCGTGTGATTACATTAGAATATGAGAATTTTTATATGGTTACGGTCTATACACCGAACTCTCAAAGCGAGTTGGCAAGGTTATCCTATCGTATGCAGTGGGAGGAGGATTTTAGAAATTATCTACAGAAATTAGATAAGAAAAAGCCGGTGGTTATGTGTGGTGATTTGAATGTGGCACATAAAGAAATTGATTTGAAAAATCCTAAGACAAACCGTCATAATGCAGGATTTACGGATGAAGAGAGGGAAAAATTCACCACATTTTTGGAAGCTGGATTTACAGATACATTCCGTTACTTTTATCCTGATAAAACAGAGATTTATTCTTGGTGGTCTTATCGCTTTAAAGCCAGAGAAAAGAATGCGGGTTGGAGAATTGATTATTTCTGTACTTCAAAAAGGCTGGATGAAAAATTAGTTTCAGCTTCTATTCATACAGAAATTTTCGGTTCAGACCATTGTCCGGTAGAAGTTCAGATTGAATTATAAGTGAGAAAATGGGGGCAAAAATATGTCTGATTGCGAAAAGGTGATTTTTCATATTGATGTGAACAGTGCTTTTTTATCATGGGAGGCAGTTTACCGCTTAGAGCAGGGAGGAACGGTAGATTTAAGAGAAATTCCCTGTGCTGTAGGGGGAGATAAAAGCAAGAGAAGGGGCATTATTTTGGCAAAATCTCTGTCTGCAAAAGCCTGTGGTGTAAAGACAGGAGAACCTTTGACAGAGGCTTTAAAAAAGTGTCCGTCTTTAATTGTTGTACCTGCTCATCATAGTATGTATCGTCAGTATTCTCAAAAGTTTCTCAATATTTTAAGAGAGTACAGCCCTTCGGTGGAGCAGTACAGTATTGATGAGGCGTTTATGGATATGACAGGAATGGAAAAACTGATAGGAAGTCCTGTTGCTTTTGCCCATAAGTTAAAAAACAGAATTAGTAAAGAGTTGGGATTTACGGTAAATATCGGGATTTCCAGTAATAAATATTTGGCAAAAATGGCATCAGATTTTGAAAAACCGGATAAGGTACATACCTTATTTCCAACAGAGATGAAAGCAAAAATGTGGCCTTTGCCGGTATCAGATTTGTTGTTTGTGGGAAGGGCTACTACACAGGTTTTAAAGAAACTGGGCATTTATACTATAGGAGACCTTGCTAATACAGATGTGGAAATTTTAAAATGTCATTTAAAAAAACAGGGAGAGAGCATCTGGAATTTTGCTAATGGCAGAGATACTTCGTTGGTGGAGAGCGACAGTCAGGGGAATAAAGGATACGGGAACAGTACTACCATTGCCTTTGATGTGACGGACGAAGGAACTGCAAAGATGGTACTTCTTTCCTTATGTGAAACAGTGGCAGCAAGACTTCGAAAGGACGATGTAAAGGCTGAAGTAGTGTCTGTTTCTATTCGAAGCTTTGAGATGAAGAACGTTTCTCATCAAAAAATTATGGCAGCGCCTACCAATATCACGGGAGAAATTTATAATACAGTCTGTGTATTGTTTGACGAACTTTGGGATAGCACACCGATTCGCCATTTAGGCGTACATACAAGCCGTGTTTCCAGAGAGGAACGGGGACGTCAGATGTCTTTATTTGATTTGGATACCAATTACGAAAAGATGGAAAAAATGGATATAGCGGTAGATAAGATTAGAAAAAAATTCGGTAACAATGCGATTATGAGAGCATCTTTTTTGGATAATAAAAAGATAGAGAATATGATGGGTGGTCATCCGGACGGAAGACAAGTAGATTTGAAAACGTTGAAAGAGAAGAAAAATGAGTGAAATAATTGAAGAATTTTTTAATGGGTATTGTAAAAATTATGACATGGCAAGAACTGCCATAGGCGAATTTACGGATATAAACGGAGTTTTAAATCTAGATCAGATTGATTGCGATTATGGAAAATGTCCTTATAGTGAGGACTGCGAAATGATGCATAAAGTATTTGAATTTATAAAAGAAAGGGAAGGGAAAAAGAAATGTTAAATATCAGGGATATTCAGGAAAGTGACAGACAGGAATTCTTTCAGATGGCGAAGGAATTTTATGGAGGACCGGCATGCGATCATGATGTTCCGACAGAACATTTTGAGGCAACTTTGCAGGAATGTATGAGAAGTAAGGAATATTCCCGCGTATTGATGTTAGAAGATGAAACCGGTGTAGTAGGATATTTTCTTCTTGCAATCACATGGAGCAATGAAGCCGGAGGAATTACCATCTGGTTGGACGAATTGTTTTTCAAGAGCAGCTCCAGAGGAAAGGGCTATGGTACAGAGGTATTCGATTGGGTAGAAAAAGAATATCCTCATGCAAAGCGTTTCCGTCTGGAGGCAACTTACAGTAATGAAAGAGCAATTTCCCTTTACAGCCGTTTAGGTTACAAAGAACTGCACTATTATCAGATGATTAAGGAACGTTAAATGTTACAGTGTTCCACTGCTTGCTGCAATCATACGCTTTACATCCGGTACTGCGGCAAGAACAGGATAGAGGATCTGGGAAAGCAGAAGACCGCTTGTTCCCTGAATAAGATTGGCAGGAATGCTGGCAGCAGCACCTTGTCCGTATAGGAAAAATTCAAAAAAGAAATATCCTCCGGCTACCAGAATAATATCGGCAATTCCTCCAAGGGCTAATGCCAGATAGTGCTTTTTAGAAAAGCTTGTAAATTTTCGAAAGATAAGGGCAGAGGAAAAGGCTACCAATCCTTTAATAAGAAAAGTAATAGGAACGTAAACCAGATAGCCGCCTAATAAGTCTGCCAGACAAGAGCCGATTCCGGCAATGAGAAAACCCCATACAGGACCGAAAAGAGCTCCGGATAGGATAACAAGGGCATCACCCGGATGGATATACCCCCCTGTTCCGGGAGTAGGAATGCGGATAGACATGGTAGCTACACAAGTCAGCGCCATAAAAAGGGCGGACAGAACTAATTTTTTTGTTTGAAATTTCATAAAACCAGACTCCTTTATCTAAATTTGATGTAATCACTATAATATAAAACTGGCTATGTATAAATAGCCAGTTTTATAAAAAATAAGCAGTCCAGTTTATTCTGTTTTATTCACGGAAAGTTAAAGATGTGTCAGTCATGGAGTCAATAATTGCCAAAGATTCTACACGAATACCTCTTTCACGAAGCATATCTCCGCCTCTTTGGAATCCTTTTTCAATTACAATTCCTGTACCTTCTAAAGTTGCTCCTGAAGTATGTACAATATCAATCAGACCGTTTAATGCGCAGCCGTTAGCGAGAAAATCATCGATAATGAGTACATGGTCTTCAGGACTTAAAAATTTCTTAGCCAGAATAACATCATAAACTTTTTTGTGTGTGAATGACTCAATTTTAGTTGTATACATTTCTCCATCAAGGTTTACGCTTTTTGCTTTTTTGGCAAAAACAACTGGTACATTGAAATATTGTGCTGCAATACATGCAATTCCAATACCGGACGCCTCAATAGTCAGAATTTTTGTGATTGGTGCATCGGCATAAATTCGTTTAAATTCTTTTCCGATTTCGTTAATCAACGGAATATCCATCTGATGATTTAAAAAACTGTCTACTTTCAGTACATTTCCCGGTTTTACCGTACCATCTTTTAAAATACGTTCTTTTAAAAGCTCCATTTGTATTCCTCCTGTGTATTGTCATTTAAACAATCATACGCTATATTTATTAGAAAGGCAATTTATTTTTTTATTTTTTAGTAAATCCACAGAGAAAAGGAGCAGAAATTATGAAGGAATACGAAATTATAAGAGAAATTATTAACTTGTGTCCCGGTAATCATACAAGAGATATTTTCATTGAGGAGGCAGAGCTTCCTGATGATGTAGATTTGGAAGCTTATGTAAGAGAAAAATTTAAAAATGAAGCAGAGCTTAAAGTTGAGCGTATTGACAGAGAAGACGGCAGTGTGGTTTTTGATGTAATGACAGCAGCTATACATCAAAGATATACCTTCTCAGAATTTTAATCAGGATTTTACATTGCTTTTTTGAACAGGTTTGTTATAATGAAGGGAGTGCGAGAAAGGAGGAAACTATGGATAGCAATCATGAACATACCCATGTAATGGAAGACGGAACTGTTGTTACACATTCTCATGGACACACCCATAGCCATGCGCATACGAAAGCAGTTCTAAACCGACTTTCCCGCGCAATCGGACATTTAGAGTCTATTCGCCGTATGGTAGAGGATGGCAGAGATTGCAGTGAAGTTCTGATACAGCTTTCAGCAGTGAAATCAGCTATTAATAATACAGGGAAGGTTATTTTGCAGGATCACATTGAACACTGTATTGTGGACGCGATTGAAAGCGGTGATCATGAGGCTTTAGATGAGTTAAATAAGGCTATTGACCGTTTTATGAAATAAAGGAAGAAAGGAAAAGAACAATGAGCGAAGAAAAGAGACAGTGCGACAGCAAAAGCTGCACAAAGGAAGATTGTGCCGGTTGCAGTCATGCAAAGGGAGCAGGAGTTCCAAAAGAAAATTTAAATGCATATTCAAAAATTAAGAAAGTAATTGGTGTTGTCAGTGGAAAAGGTGGCGTAGGAAAATCTCTGGTTACAGCATCTCTGGCAAATGAAATGGCATTTCAGGGATATCGTGTAGGTATCATGGATGCAGATATTACAGGACCTTCCATTCCGAGAATGTATGGATTAAAGGGTTCAGCAGTGGCAAATGACAAGGGAATTTACCCAATGGAAACAGGAAATGACGTGAAAGTTATGTCTGTCAATCTTCTGCTTCCTCAGGAAGATGCGCCGGTTATCTGGAGAGGACCGATTCTGGCAAATATGGTAAAACAGTTCTGGACTGACGTTGTATGGGGAGAACTGGATTATCTTTTCGTAGATATGCCTCCGGGAACAGGTGATGTACCTCTTACTGTATTTCAGTCCCTTCCGATTGATGGAATCGTAATTGTATCTTCTCCTCAGGATCTGGTACAGATGATTGTAAAGAAAGCTTACAATATGGCTAAAATGATGAATGTGCCGGTATTCGGATTAGTGGAAAACTACAGTTATGTAAAATGTCCGGATTGCGGAAAAGAAATACATATCTTTGGAGAAAGTAAAGTAGAAGCAGCAGCAGAGGAAGTTAATGTTCCGGTTATCGGAAAGATGCCTCTGGATGCAGACATTGCGGCAGCCGTAGATGCAGGACAGTTTGCCGCTGTAGTCAATACTTATTTATCCGGAGCAGGGAAATATCTGCCTGAAGTTTAAAAGAACAGGTATATATATAGAAAAAACAACAAATTTTTGAGAGAAAAATGGTCGGTCTTTCCACGGAAGGGCCGACTTTTTTAATTTCCGGAAAAATTATTGTAAAAAATATATAAAATATAACAATTTAGAACTGTAAAAAATATAAATAAGTAACCAAAAAATGGAAATAACTGGTACTACCAGATAAAGATTAAAAACAAACCAGTTTTGTTGACAAAGGAAGTTTTTAGTGCAATAATACCTAAGCAAAGAAAGGGATGAATATTTATGGTAGAGCGCCAAATTAAGCTTACTGCAAGTGAAGATGTAAAAGAATTCGTCAATCAGGCAAGTAAATGTGATTTCGATATTGATGTTTTTTACAACAGAGTAGTAATTGACGCAAAATCAATATTGGGAGTTTTAAGTATGGATTTGACCAGAGTATTAACGGTGAGATGTAATGGTCAGGATGAGAGATTTGACGAGTTTTTAAATAAATTTGCAGTAGCATAGGAAACAGGAAGCTGTCGCAGGAGTTGCGGCAGCTTTTTGCATATCAAAAAGAAGTATGATAAGATAGAGGCATGGAAAAGGAAAGAATAAAAATTTCTGTCCGAAATTTGGTAGAATTTATTTTAAGAAGTGGAAATTTGGATAATCGAAGAACAAGTGCAGCAGACCGGGAGGCAATGCAGAAAGGAAGTAAAATTCACAGAAAAATCCAAAAGCAGATGCAAGCTTCTTATAAAGCGGAAGTTCCCTTAAAATGGGAAGAAGAATATCCGGATTTTATCATTGAGATAGAGGGCAGAGCAGACGGGATTATAGATGACCGGGAACAGTGTGTTATTGATGAAATTAAAGGTGTATATAGAGATTTATATTTTTTGGAGGAGCCTGTGCCGGTTCATAAAGCACAGGCTATGTGTTATGCCTATTTTTATGCCAGCCAGAAAAAAAATTTGAAAATTGAGGTACAAATGACATATTGTCATCTGGAAACAGAGGAAATTAAAAAGTTTCGGGAGGAATTTTCTTTTTCTTATTTGAAAAAGTGGTTTGAGGACTTGCTCAGTGAATATTATAAATGGGCAAATTTTCAATATCACAGGAGAATAGAAAGACGCAAATCCATGGAAAGTCTGGAATTTCCATATCCATATAGAAAAGGGCAAAAAGAGCTGGTATCAGGCGTATACTATACCATGCGTACGGAAAAGCAGTTGTTTATTCAGGCTCCTACCGGTATCGGAAAGACTATGGCGGCTATATTTCCGGCAGTTCGTGCAGTAGGAGAAGGATATGGAGATAAAATTTTTTATCTTACAGCAAAAACTATTACAAGAACAGTTGCAGAGGAAGCTTTTTATATTTTAAAAGCAAAGGGACTGTCTTATAAAACCATTAGTATTACGGCGAAAGAGAAGTTGTGTCTATGTGAAGAAACAGACTGTAATCCTGAAAAATGCCCTTATGCAGAGGGTCATTTTGACAGAGTGAATGCAGCAGTATTTGAGATTTTAAATGAAAAGGATACCTATTTACGGAGTGATTTACTGGAGCAGGCGGAGAAACACAGAGTATGTCCTTATGAAATGTGTCTTGATATTTCCTCTTGGGTAGATGCCATTATTTGTGATTATAATTATGTATTTGATCCTAACGTACATTTAAGGCGCTTTTTCGGTGATGGAGTAAAAGGGGATTATCTGTTTTTAATTGATGAGGCACACAATCTGGTGGAGCGAGGACGAAAGATGTACAGTGCTGTTTTATGTAAAGATGATTTTTTAGAAACAGCTAAAATTGTGAAAGAACACAGTACAAAGTTATATAAGATTTTAAAGAAATGTAATCGTCTGATGCTGGAGTATAAACGAGAATGCGATGAATGTACTGTAATGGAGAATATTGCAGGACTCTCTTTGCAGCTTATGAATTTATTGGGCGAGATGGAGAACTTTTTAGAAAAGGAACATGAGGAAAAGGTGCAGAAGGCAGTGTTGGAGTTTTCTTTTTCCGTTCGGCATTTTCTGAATATGTATGACATTGCAGATGAAAATTATGTGATTTACAGCCACTATGACGAAGAACAGCGATTTCTCATTACTCTTTTTTGTGTGAACCCGAAGAGAAATCTTCAGGAGTGTTTAAATAAAGGAAAAGGAACGGTATTTTTCTCAGGAACGTTTTTGCCTTTGCCTTATTATCGTTCTTTGTTTAGTGAAAGACGAGATGATTATGCAATTTGTGCCAGTTCACCATTTCTGCGGGAAAACTTAAAGCTTTTAGTTGCCTGTGATGTAAGCAGTAAATATACAAGACGAGGAGTTTCGGAATATGAGAAAATGGCAGAGTATATTTACGAAATGGCAGAAGGAAAACAGGGGAATTATATGGTGTTCTTTCCTTCTTATCGCATGCTGGAGGATATTTATGAAATTTTTCGGAATAAGACGAAAGAAAGACAATTTGAAGTATCCTGTATGTTGCAGAGCAGCAATATGACAGAAAAAGAGAGGGAAGAATTTCTGGAGGCTTTTCAGGATAATACTACAGGAACACTGATTGGTTTTTGTGTTATGGGCGGAATTTTTTCGGAAGGGATTGATTTGACCGGAGAACGTTTGATCGGTGCGGTAATTGTGGGAACGGGGCTTCCTCAAGTAGGGTGCGAGAGAGAAATTTTAAAAAATTATTATGATGAAAAAGAACAAAACGGCTTTGCCTACGCATACAGATACCCCGGAATGAATAAGGTACTGCAGGCAGCAGGCAGAGTTATTCGTACAAAAGAAGACAGAGGTGTGGTGCTCCTTTTAGATGAACGTTTCCTGCAAAGAGAATATTTAGAGTTGTTTCCACAGGAATGGCAGGGATATGAAAGGTGTACCATCCGAAATGCAGGGCAGAAAATCAGAGACTTTTGGAATGAAACATCTAAACGATAAGATTATCACAATGCAGATAATCCAGAAACTTTTTTGCGGCAGGAGAAGATAAAAATTTTGGATTATAGGCAAGAACAAGCTGGCGTTTCGGGAGGGTTTCTTTTAATTTCAATGGATAGAAATCTTTTTTATGAGATTTTAGGACGTAATCAGGAACAACAGTAATTCCCAGCCCGATACGGGCAAAATCAAGAAGCAGGTCATTACTGGAAAGATCTGCTTCCGGTGTTAGAGATACGCCGTTTTTAATAAAAAACTGATGGAGAAATTCACTGGTGGTACTGGTTTTATCAAGCATCAGTATGGGATATTGAGCAAGTTGTTTTAGAGAAATAATCTGTTCCTGAAGATTAAAAAATTTTTTGCCCGCTACAAAAACATCTTGAAATTCTTGTATGGTACAGCACATATCTTTATTGGTAAGATGTGGGTTTGGTGCGTTGGTAACAATAAAATCTACCTTATTATTATGTAGTAAAGAAACACATCCTCCGGAAGTGGAGTTGGTGACTTTAATAGGGATATTAGGAAATTCTTTGTGAAAACGTTTAAAATAAGGAATGAGAAAATAGCGGCAGATGGTATCCGAAGCCCCCATGCGCAAAGGCGCTTCTGCGGGTTGTGCGTGAGAAATCTGTCGTTCTGCATTGTAGAGAAGATTAACAGCAGGCTCTACATAGCGAAGTAAAGCTTCTCCTTCCGGTGTCAAAGTGACTTTTTTTGTGTTTCTTAAAAATAAAGGATGACCTAACTTACTTTCTAAAGATTTTACAGCCTGACTTACCGCAGACTGAGAAATATAGAGCTGACGGGATGCTTCTGAGAAATTTAATGTAGTGGCAACATAATAAAAAACTTTGTATAATTCAAAACTAATATCCATATTTTTCCTTTCTATTGCTTTCCTTTATATAGGTGCTCAGCCATTTCATAGCAAATTGCTCCATTTTTTTATGGTAGGTAAATATTATAGGCGTGAAATAAATTGAAAGGCCTACATTTAATAATTCTTTAAAACACAGTATATAGAACGCTTATTTGTATGTCAATAAGTATTACTAATAAATAATATAAGTTATATTAATTTTACTAATAAAGTGAAATGTGATAAGCTAAGAACAGAAGTGGCACAAGAAAACTATACAAAAGCCATTGCCTTACAGGCAGAAAGGAGCCCACATGAGCAGTGTAAAACGCGTCTATGTTGAGAAAAAACAGGACTTTGCAGTTCAGGCAAAGGAATTGAGAAGTGAAATTGAAGGATATTTAGGTATTAAAGATGTAACAGGCGTGCGTGTGCTAATTCGCTATGATGTAGAGAATATTTCTGATGAGGTATTTGAAAAAGCATGTACCTGTGTATTTTCAGAACCTCCTGTAGATGATTTATTTAGAGAAACTTTTGAAATGGCAGAAGGTGCAAAGGCATTTTCTGTAGAATATCTTCCGGGACAGTTTGACCAGAGAGCTGACTCCGCAGTACAGTGTGTACAGTTCTTAAAAGAAGATGAAAATCCGATTATCCGTTCTGCAACTACTTATGTAATCGAAGGTAATATTTCTGATGAAGAATTAGAGGCAATCAAAAATCATTGTATTAACCCGGTAGATTCCAGAGAAGCAGAGGCTGCAAAACCAGAAACGCTGGTGACAAAATTTGAAGAACCGGAAGATGTTAAGATTTTTGATGGTTTTATGGAAATGGAAGAAACCGCATTACAGGAATTATATAATTCCTTAAATCTTGCTATGACATTTAAGGATTTCCTTCATATTCAGAATTATTATAAAAATGAAGAAAAACGCAATCCTTCTATGACAGAAATTCGTGTATTAGATACTTACTGGTCTGATCATTGCCGTCATACAACATTCTCCACAGAATTAAAGAATGTTACATTTGGTGAAGGTGATTACAAAGAGCCAATTGAAAAAACTTATGAAAAATATCTGGAAGACCGTCAGGTGCTTTATAAAGACAGAGATGACAAATTCGTATGCTTGATGGATTTAGCTTTAATGGCAATGAAAAAGCTGAAATCAGAAGGCAAACTGCAGGATCAGGAGGAGTCTGATGAAATTAACGCATGCTCCATTGTTGTTCCTGTAGATGTAGACGGAAAAGAAGAAGAATGGTTAATCAACTTTAAAAATGAAACACATAACCATCCTACAGAAATCGAGCCTTTCGGTGGTGCGGCAACCTGCCTTGGCGGTGCAATCCGTGACCCACTTTCAGGACGTACTTATGTATATCAGGCTATGCGTGTGACAGGTGCAGCCGATCCTACTGTTTCTGTAAAAGAAACCATGAAAGGTAAACTTCCTCAGAAAAAACTGGTTCGCGGCGCTGCTCACGGATATTCTTCTTATGGTAACCAGATTGGTCTTGCAACAGGTTATGTAAAAGAGATTTATCATCCGGACTATGTTGCAAAACGTATGGAAATCGGTGCTGTTTTAGGTGCTGCTCCAAGACGTGGTGTTATTCGTGAAAATTCTGATCCGGGAGATATCATCATCTTATTAGGCGGACGTACAGGACGTGACGGTTGCGGTGGTGCTACAGGTTCTTCTAAAGTACATACAGAAGAATCTATTGAAACTTGCGGTGCAGAAGTACAGAAAGGTAATGCGCCTACAGAAAGAAAAATTCAGAGATTGTTCAGAAGAGAAGAAGTCAGCAAAATTATTAAAAAATGTAATGACTTTGGTGCAGGTGGGGTTTCCGTTGCAATCGGTGAACTGGCAGCAGGACTGAAAATTGATTTAGATAAAGTTCCAAAGAAATATGCAGGACTTGATGGCACAGAAATTGCTATTTCTGAGTCACAGGAGAGAATGGCAGTTGTTATTGATCCAAAAGATGTAGACAAATTCCTCGGATTTGCAAAAGAGGAAAACTTAGAAGCAATTGCTGTTGCAACAGTAACGGAAGAACCAAGACTGGTAATGAACTGGAGAGGCAAAACCATTGTAGACTTATCCAGAGCATTCCTTGATACAAACGGCGCTCATCAGGAAACAGATGTATTTGTAGAAATTCCGAGTAAAGAGGAGAACGCTTTAACAAAGACAAAAGAAGTGAAGGACATAAAAGAAGCATGGCTTTCCACTTTATCTGACTTAAATACCTGTTCTCAGAAGGGACTTGTGGAAATGTTTGACGGTTCTATCGGAGCCGGCAGTGTATTTATGCCTTATGGCGGTAAATATCAGCTTACAGAAACACAGACTATGGTAGCAAAAGTTCCTGTATTAAACGGTAAAACAGAAACTGTAACTATGATGAGTTATGGATTTGATCCTTATGTATCAAGCTGGAGTCCATATCACGGAGCTGTTTATGCAGTGACGGAATCCGTTGCAAGAATCGTGGCAGCAGGTGGTGATTACAGCAAAATCCGCTTTACTTTCCAGGAATACTTCAGAAGAATGACAGAAGATCCACATCGTTGGAGCCAGCCATTTGCAGCACTTTTAGGTGCTTATGCAGCACAGCTTGGATTTGGACTGCCATCTATCGGTGGAAAAGACTCCATGTCAGGAAGCTTTAATGAAATTGATGTACCTCCTACCTTAGTATCTTTTGCAGTAGATGTGGCAAAACAGAAGGATGTTATCACACCGGAACTGAAAAGTGCCGGAAATAAATTAGTATGGCTTCGTGCTCCAAGAGCTTCTTATGATTTACCGGATTTTGAAGCTTTAAAAGAACAGTATGACAATCTTCATGAAGATATTCAGGCAGGCAGAGTTGTTTCTGCTTATGCTTTGGATCGTCAGGGTATTGCAGCAGCCGTATCAAAGATGGCATTCGGTAACCAGATGGGTGTAAAACTTTGCGATACTGTAGAGGAAGCTGCTGTCTTCGGAGCAGGATTTGGCGATATTATCTGTGAAGTTGCACATGATAAAGTAAATGAGCTGAAAATGAATTGTGTTGTAATCGGTGAAGTAACTGATAAAGCAGCATTTGAATACAAAGATATGACAATTACTATGGCAGAAGCACTGGAAACATGGAAAGCGCCATTGGAAAATGTATTTAAAACACGTTCCGGTTCTGAAACAGATGATGCAACAAAGAATATGGACAAAGGTTTATATGATACAAAAGAAGTTCATATCTGTTCTCATAAAATTGCACAGCCGACTGTATTTATCCCTGTATTCCCGGGAACAAACTGTGAATATGACAGTACAAAGGCATTTGAACGTGCAGGTGCAAAAGTTATTACAAAAGTATTCAAAAATTTGGATGCGGCAGATATCCGTGATTCTGTAGAGGCTTTTGAAAAAGCAATTGATCAGTCCCAGATGATTATGTTCCCAGGCGGATTTTCTGCTGGTGACGAACCGGATGGTTCTGCAAAATTCTTTGCAACTGCATTTAGAAATGAAAAAATGAAAGAAGCTGTTATGCGTCTGTTAAATGAAAGAGATGGTTTGGCTCTTGGTATCTGTAATGGTTTCCAGGCTCTTATTAAACTTGGTTTAGTGCCTTATGGAGAAATTGTAGGACAAACAGAAAATTCACCAACTCTTACCTTCAATACAATTGGACGTCATATTTCTAAGATTGTATATACAAAGGTTGTAACAAATAAATCTCCATGGCTGTTAAATGCAGAGCTGGGAAAGGTTTATGCAAATCCGGCATCTCATGGAGAAGGTCGTTTTGTGGCAAATGATGAATGGCTGCAGAAACTGTTTGCAAATGGTCAGGTAGCAACACAGTATTGTGATATCCACGGAAATGTTACTATGGATGAAGAATGGAATGTAAATGGTTCCTATTGTGCAATCGAAGGTATTACAAGTCCTGACGGACGTGTACTTGGTAAGATGGCACATTCTGAAAGACGTGGTGATGGTGTTGCCATGAATATTTATGGTGAACAGGATATCAAGATTTTTGAATCCGGTGTGGAATATTTCAAATAAATGAAATAAGAAAATAATTTAGAAGAATACCTCTTCCCCAAAATGTAAAAATTTTCGGGCGGGGGTATTCTTTTTTTCAAAATCTTAAGAAAAAAGTCAGAATTTCATAAAAAAAATATACGATTTAGCTGTTATAATAAACCACATCAACAAGGAGGGGAAAATATGGGACAGTATAAGATTTTAGTAGTAGATGATGACAGAGAAATTGTAAAATCCTTGGGAAAGCTTTTAGAGCTGGAAGGTTATGATGTATATAAAGCTTATGATGGAGTGGAAGCATTAGACATTTTGCTTCGTGAGCAAATTCATTTAATTCTCATGGATGTAATGATGCCGAAGTTAAATGGATTGTCAGCGTTAATGAAAATCAGGGAGAAAAATAATATTCCCATTATTATGCTTTCTGCAAAAACCGAGGACAGCGATAAGGTTCTGGGACTTTCTATGGGAGCAGATGATTATGTTACAAAGCCCTACAATACGGCAGAACTGATGGCAAGGATCAAATCTCAACTGAGAAGGTATTTTTCTCTTGGCTCAGCCACCAAAAATCAGGAGGACGTCATAGTCAACGGAGGGCTGGTGTTGAACAAACATACCAAGAGCCTTCAGGTAGACGGAGAAGATGTACATCTGACAGCTACAGAATATAAGATTGTAGAACTGTTAATGAGCAATATGGGCTATGTGTTTTCCGCAGAGGAAATTTACGATAAAGTCTGGCAGGGGAGAGCTTACGGAATAGAAAATACGGTAATGGTACATATTCGAAGAATTCGGGAAAAGATAGAAATTACACCGAAAAATCCAAAATATTTAAAGGTGGTGTGGGGTATTGGCTATAAAATTGAAAAAGTTCATTAATGATAAAAATAGAGGAAAGTTTTTATTTGCAGCATGGATGTTCCTGCCGGTTATTCTGGCTGTTTCTTTATTTTTTAGAAGTTATTCCTCCGTAGAATATTATGGAGATTTGTCTTTTGAGCTGGTGCGTGTATATGAAAGTATATCTATATTTCTTCTTTGGATTGGTGGATTTTTGGGTATCATGCTTCTTTTTGCTACCAATGTTTACCGAAAAAAGTATTTAAAACCGGAGCAATTTGAGCTTTCTAAATTGGATAAAATCCCAAGTGAGATTTTTATGCTTTTGCTTTTGGGAAGCGGAGCATTTATTTTTTCTACTGTGGCAGATTGTGCAGGCAGAGATATTTATGTGATGGGGCACGTGCTGGAAGACGGAGGAGATATTTTTCGTTTTGCAGTAATTTTTGAAGCTCAGCTTCTTGTTTTTTATGCAGCAATTTTTATATTGTATCTTCGTTATGTGCAAAAAACATTTTTCAAAACTTGCTGGTGTGTGCAGGCAGTTGAAAATTATAAGAACAGGACAGTATTAGAAAAGCAAATTCAAGATAAGCAGAAGGTGGTTTTTACACGAATACTTCTTTTATTTCTGATTTTAGACGGAGCTTTTTTATTTGAGGCATTTTATGAGGAAAAAGTGTGGCTTTTGGCAGCTTTTGCTGTTGCTCTCTGTTTGGAAATTTTGGCTTTGAAAAACATACTTCTGAACAAAACTTATCAGGAGATGGGGAAACTGGTGAGTCATATTGAAGCATTGGCAAAGGGAGAAGAAGTACCGGAGGAATGTCGATTGACTTCGGAAAACTTGCTTTATGAAGCAGATTTCAATCTGGCAAACATAGAAACTGCAATGGAAAAGAGTATACAGGAACAGTTAAAAGCAGAACGTTTGAAGGTAGACTTGATTACGAATATGTCTCATGATTTAAAAACACCGCTTACATCTATGATAGGGTATATTGATTTATTGAAAAAAGAAGAACTCACACCTGCAGCACAGGATTACATAGAAGTTCTGGGTATGAAACAGGAACAGTTAAAGGATATGATACAAGATTTATTTGAACTTTCCAAAGCAACCAGCAATGTGGAACAGCTTCAAATGGAAAGATTGGATATGAGTAAGCTGTTGGTACAGGTTTTGGGAGATTTAGAGGAAAATCCTGATGAGAAGGACAGTATGGTTCGATTGAAGCTTCCGGAAGAACCCTTATATTTTACAGCAGACAGCAGAAAGATGTACAGGGTAGTGCAAAATCTTTTAGAAAATGCGAAAAAATATGCATTGGCAGGAACAAGAATTTATGTCACTGCTGAAAAAAATGGGAATAAGGTTCTTGCAGAAATTAAAAACACAGCTTCTTATGAGATGGATTTTTCATCGGATGAAATTACAGAGCGTTTTGTAAGAGGGGATAAGGCGCGGACAACGAAAGGTCATGGTTTGGGACTGGCAATCGTATCCAGTTTTGTAAAAAACATGGCAGGCAACATGAAAATTGAGATTGACGGAGATTTATTCAAAGTGAGAATAGAGTTTCCTTATACAGAAGAGAATGAGGTGCAAGAATGGACAAAATATCAATCGTAATCCCCTGTTTTAATGAGGAAGAAGCAATTCCTGTATATTATGAAGAAATGAAAAAAATAATGAGAGAGATGTCTTATGTAGATTTTGAGCTGTTTTTTGTGGATGACGGTTCTTCCGACAAGACATTACAGGAATTAAGAACTTTATCGGATAAAGATGAAAGATGTAATTATCTGTCTTTTTCCAGAAACTTTGGAAAAGAGGCTGCGATTTATGCAGGGCTTTCCCATATTACAGGAAATTATGGAGTTGTTATGGATGTAGATTTGCAGGATCCACCTGCATTGCTGGCAAAGATGTATAAGCTTTTGCAGAGCGAGGACTGGGATTGTGTTGCCACCAAAAGAGGTGACAGGAAGGGAGAACCGAAAATCCGTTCTTTCTTATCTGACAGTTTTTATAAAGTCATTAATAAAATGTCAAAGACGGAGATTGTCAATGGAGCAAGGGATTTCCGAATGATGAAAAGAACTATGGTGGATGCAGTGCTTTCCATGAGTGAATATAATCGTTTTTCAAAAGGGATTTTTCAATGGGTGGGATTTCGTACCACGTGGTTGGAATTTCCAAATACCAGTCGTTGTGCAGGAACAACAAAGTGGTCCTTACGGAAGTTGATGTCCTATTCTTTGGAAGGAATTACAGGATTTTCTGTAGCGCCTCTGTCATTGGCGTCTGTGGCGGGGATTACTTTTTGCGGAATTTCCTTTCTGTTGATTATTTTTATCATTATTCGTACATTGGCATTTGGAGATCCTGTTCCGGGATGGCCCTCTTTAGTCTGTATCCTGTTTTTTGTAAGTGGAATTCAGCTATTTTGTACAGGAATTGTAGGACAATATTTGTCAAAGACTTATTTGGAAACAAAACACAGACCTCTTTATATTTTAAAAGAGTCCCATGAGCAGAAGGAAGATACAGATGAAGAAAATAGAAAAAATTAAAATACCTTTGCTGCTGTTTTGTATGTGTCTGGCAGTATGCTGGATTTTTGTATTGCAGTATGGAATTTTCGGCTCAGATTTAGACTGGGTAAATCAACACAGTGTACTGCCGGACTATTTCAGAGAGAGATTTTACGATACAGGGCAGCTTTTTCCTGATATCGCATGGAATTTAGGTGCAGGACAGAATATCTATAATTTTTCTTATTATGGTCTGTTTAATCCCATTATTTGGATTTCTTATCTCCTTCCCTTTGTTCCCATGAATATATACATTCAGATTACCTCAATTTTATCTTATGGTGTATCTGTGGTGATTTTTTACTGCTGGTTAAAGAAAAAATGGGATAATAGAATTACTCTGGCATGTACGTTTCTGTTTATGCTGGCAGCGCCTTTGGTGTACCATTCCTATAATCAGCTGATGTTTGTGAATTATATGCCTTTTCTATGTGCTGCTTTTCTGGGAGTGGATAAATATGTAGAAGAAAAAAAGAAAGCATTGCTGTTATGTGGTGTGTGCGGAATGATACTCACCAGCTTTTTCTTTAGCATAGGTGGACTTCTGGCATTGGGAATTTATGGAGTTTCAAAGTTTACAGAAAAAGAAATAAAAGAATTTTTAAAAAGCAGTGTTTCATTAGCAGGTGCGTTGCTTCATGGCGTGCTTTTATGTGGGATTTTGCTTATTCCTACGGCATTTGTACTTTTGGGACGGGGTGGAAGCAGTTCACAAGCAGAAGCAGTTGTATCTCTTTTTACTGTTCAGCCTATGCGTTTTCTGTATACGCCTCATGGTGCCGGTTTATCTGCATTGGGATTGATTGCTTTATTTGATGGGATTGTATGCATGAGAAAATGGCAGGAAAAACTGCTTCCTGTCAGCCTTTTTTTAATTTTTACCATTCCTCTTGCAGGATATGTATTAAATGGAGGACTTTATGACAAAGGAAAGGTTTTTATTCCGTTCCTTCCTCTTTTATGCATGGAAACTGCCAGGTACATAGATAGCATACAAGAGAGAAAAAGTGATTTTCAGTCCTTTCTTCCATATCTTATAACAGCAGTTTTTCTTTTTGTAGGAAGAAAAGAAAAAGGATTTGAACCTTATATATTTTGGGCATTTTTAGATTGTGGATTGATGTTGCTTTTCTTCCTTTTAAGAAAGAAATTTTCTGGTTATCCTTTGGCGGTATGGGCTTCCTGTATAATTTTATTTTGCTCCGGCTGGGCAATTAACAAAGGAAGTAATCATATTATTGACAAAGGAGATCATGAAAAAATTTTAGACAAAGATACCGAGGCAGAAATAGAGGAAGTTTTAGAAAAAGATACCGGTTGGTATCGTATGGAGGAGCAACAGGGAGGAAAAAAAGAATTACAGGATATAAACCGAATAGCAGATAGCAGACAATTGATTACTTCTATGTATTCCTCTGCTTATAACGAGGAATATTATAAATTTCGCAAGGAAACCTATGATATAAATGAGCATTTCCGGAATAATATGATGCAGGCTGTATCAGACAATCCATTGTTTTTAAAACTTATGGGTGTGAAATATGTGATTGGAAATCACCCTTTGGCAGGGTATGAGATTTTAAAAGAAGGGGAAAACGGAAATCTCTATGTGAATTATCAGGCAGCACCTATAGGGTATGTGACGAATGCAGTGGTGTCAGAAAAGAATTATCAGGCATTGGATTTTCCTGCAAACCAGACATCATTGTTGTGGAAAGCTGTGGCAGAGAGTGCAGAAGGTGATGCGGATTTTCCTGTTATGAATGCATATCCTTTGGAAATACCGGAAATCAACGAAGAAGAAAATCAGATTAGAAAGATTTCGTCCGGCTGGAGTTTTTCTCTTTCAAAAGAGGAAAAAGTCAGTATACCGATAAAAGATGTACCGATGACAGAAGATTTGTTGTCTGTGAAATTTCAGGTGAAAAATAAAAAAGACAAGGATATGTATATACGACTTTGCGGGCAGACTAATCGTCTTACTGCAAAATCTCACGAATATGCTAATCACAACGAATCTTTTGCCTATACAGTTACTCTTAATCAGGAAAATCAGACAGCAGAATTTATTTTTGGACCTGGGGAATACGAAATTTCAAATTTAGAGGCATTTACCGGAAATCTAAGGGAATTAACTAATGAAAAATTGTATGAAACGCCTTTAAAATTAGAAAAAATAGAAGGCGATACGTTGGTTTGTAATGTGGATAATAAAGAAGCGGGATATTTGATTACCAGTATTCCTTATGATGAAGGCTTTGAAATACGGTTAAATGGGGAAAAGAGTTCCTTGGAAAAAGTGAATACTGCATTTTTGGGTGCAAAAGTACCGGAAGGCAGATATACGATTGAGATTACTTATAAGGCTCCGGGAAAAACACTGGGGTTTGTTTGCACAGGTGTGGGAATATTGCTTCTTTTAGGAGGTAAAATTCGTTGTAATAAAAAGAGGAGAATGGTACAATATTAAAAAGTATAAATATAGGAGAAGTTTATGCAGTACTATTTCGCCCCTATGGAGGGAATTACAGGATATATTTACAGACAGGTGCACCATCAATTTTTTACGGGAATAGATAAATATTTTACCCCATTTTTAACACCGGGAAGTAAAAAACTGATGACACCGAAGGAATTGCGTGATATTTTGCCTGAAAATAATAAAGGATATAATCTTGTACCTCAGATTTTAACAAATCAGGCACAGGATTTTATTCGGTTGGCAGAAGAATTAAGAGAGTATGGATATAAAGAAGTGAATCTGAATTTAGGCTGTCCTTCGGGAACTGTAACAGCAAAAAAGAAAGGCTCTGGATTTTTAGAATTTCCCACACAGCTTCAGAAATTTTTGGACGAGATATTTGAAAATCTGGATATGAAGATTTCCATTAAAACAAGAATTGGAAAGGATGAACCGGAGGAATTTACAGAATTGCTTCGGGTTTATAACCAATTTCCTTTAGAAGAGCTGATTGTGCATCCCAGAATTCAAAGCGACTATTACAAGAATGAGCCTAGAATGGAACAATTTCAAGAGGCGGTAAAATGTAGTCAAAATTCCTTATGTTATAACGGAGATTTGTTTACAGAGGAAAAATGTGAAAACTTCTTTAAAGAGTATCCCACCATAGATAAAGTGATGTTGGGGCGAGGACTTCTGGTAAATCCGGCATTGGCAGAACAGGTGCAGAATGGAAAAGTATTAGAAAAGACAACGCTAAAAGCCTTTCATGACAAGCTGTGTGAGGAATACACAGAAATCATGTCGGGGGACAAAAATGCTTTATTTAAGATGAAAGAATTGTGGTTTTACATGGGAAACCTGCTTGTAGATAATCAGAAATACTTGAAAAAAATAAAGAAATCCCAGCACTTAGATGAATATCAGGCAATAGTAGAAGAAATGTTTCAAGTATGCCCGCTGGAAATAAAAGGAATGAGTCATGAACGATAAATTTTTAAATCAGATTACAGAGTTTATTTTTGTAGAAGACAAACCGAAAAAATCAGATATGATTTTTATACCGGGAAGTGGATTCCCTCAGTTGGCAGAGGAAGCTGCAAACCTGTATCATCAGGGATTAGCACCTTATATTTTGCCGTCAGGAAGATATAGTGTTTTAAATGGAAGATTCGCAGGGGTACAGGAAAAGAAAGAGCTTTATGACGGAGAATATGAGACGGAATGGGAATTTTTAAAAGAAGCTTTAAAGAAAAATCAGGTTCCCGAAGAACATATTTTAAAAGAAGATCAAGCTACTTATACCTATGAAAATGCGATTTATTCCAGAAAAGTTACAGATAGTATGGGAATGGAAATAAAAAAAGCAATTTTATGCTGTAAACCTTATCATGCCAGAAGAAGTCTTCTATATTATCAGCTTTTATATCCGGATACAGAGTTTTATGTATGTCCCATACAGGACAGTGATGTAAAAAGAGAGAATTGGTATCTGACGGAAAAAGGAATTCGTTTGGTATTTGGGGAAGTGCAGAGGATAGGAGAGCAGTTTATAGATATTACGAAGGAAATGGAGAAGTAGCATGGCAAGACAAAGTGTATTTGATATGAAATTTTCAAAAGTTTACCCATTGTTTGTTGCAAAAGCAGAGAAAAAAGGCAGAACAAAGGAAGAAGTAGATGAGATTATTACATGGTTAACCGGGTATTTGCCGGAACAGTGGGATAAGGAAAGCAGTTATCGCCAATTTTTTGAAGATGCCCCTTCGTTAAATCCAAATGCAGTGCTTATTACAGGAAAAGTTTGTGGTATTCAGGTGGAAGCAATCGAAGACCCTTTGATGCAAAAAATTCGTTGGTTGGATAAATTGATAGATGAATTGGCGAAAGGGAAAGCAATGGAGAAGATATTGAGATAAAATATGCTGACAGGAACTGCATCGAATATGAGCAAGTACGGGAGAAATGGCAGTTCCTGTTGAGGTGATTAAAGTTGTAGTTGAAGTTTTTACAGTAAAATATTGAATAGTGTAATACAATAAGGAAGAGTATTTGGAGAAGGATTATGAAAAAGCAAAAAAAATGGGGAATCTTGATTTTAGGTACTATTTGTTTCCTTGGAATTATTATTTATGCTGCGTGGATATTTGAAAAAGAAAGTATAGATATATATAACCATAATAAGCTTATGGAATTGAAAAAAACAGCAGAATTGAATGCAAAAGATATTCAAAAGGACTATGCCGGAAAGATTAAAGCACTGACTGTTTTAGCAAATAATATTGCGAAAATGGGAGAAGAAAATTTTGAAAATGTATACAGCGGTGTTAAAGCTCTTTCAGAATTTAGTTTTTTTGATTATGTGGGTATTAGTGACCAGGAGGGAAACGCTATTGATTCTGTAGGAAACAGAGTGAATATCAGTGAACGAAAGTATTTTCAAGAAATTATGAATGGAAAATCTGCTTCTATTTCAGATGTTCTGGTTTCCAGTGTGATAGATGGAGACGATGTTCAGATTATGGCTGTACCAATTGTAAAAGATGGGCTTTCTATAGGAATAGTTTATGGAGTGCATAATATAAGAACCATAAGTGAAACATTAGAAAATACCATGGGTAACTTTATTTCTACAGAAATTGTGGATTCAAATGGAAAGCCTGTAACTATTTTAGAACCCAGTAAATGGCTGGACGGATATAGTAATGTGTGGGATTTTTATACACAATGTAAATTTATTGATGGTAATGTTGAACAAATAAGAAAAAATGTTAAAGATTTAAAATCCGGATATTATACATTGAAATATAAAAATGAGAAGAGAGTGACTTATTATACTCCTTTGGAAATAGAAGGATATTATATTTATTCTAATCTTGGTATGTCTCAAATGGAGGAAACATCATCAAAGATTAAGACTTTGACTTTTGAAATGTCAATGAAGGTAGCTCTGGCACTTGGTATTTTTATAACGGCAATTTATCTCTTTACCAAGAAAGCTTCTTATGAATTAAGACAGTCTTATAATGAAGCGATAAGTAATGAGAAAATAATGCAGGTGGCTGTGGTTAATTCGAATGCATTTATTTTTGAATATAATAGTGAGAATAAAATTTTAAAAAGAAAAGCAGGAGAAAAGCACATAATTTTTCCGGATATTATTACCAATAATGTTCCAAATGTGCTTTTAGATAAAGGCATTATAAAAACGGAGTTTGCAGATGCTTTTTTAGATGCTTTTGAACAGATTAAGTATAAGGAAAGTGTTTCTGTTGTTGTACAGACTATGCCTAAATATCATTCACTATGGTTTGAGTTTTCTATGAAAAATATTTATGATAGAAAGCATCAGATTATCAATACCATTGGCAGTATAAAAAATATTACAGATATAAAAATGCAGGAAGAATTGAGAATGGAAGCTGAAAAGGGACAAAAAAATTTTAAAAATAAGGCAGAGAGAGATGCACTGACAGGACTCTACAATGGCATGACAGCAGCAGAAAAAATTGATAAAATATTGAAATTATCACAGGATGAAACTAAAAAACATATACTGGTTTTTATGGATCTTGATAATTTTAAGACTGTTAATGATACTTTTGGCCATCAGTATGGCAATCAGGTTTTAGTGGAAATAGCGAATATATTTTCAAATAAATTCCGAAATGATGACATTGTGGGAAGGTTTGGTGGAGATGAATTTTTTGCTTTTCTTTTAAATACGCAGGGATTTGAGAAAATGGAGCATGTGTTTCAAGAGCTGGTTGAAGACTGTGATAAAGAGTATGAAAAAGATGGAAGAAAAGTTCGAGTATCAGCTTCTTTTGGTATTGCTATTGCACCGGATCACGGTAGTACATTTCAAGAATTGTCTCAAAAAGCAGATGAGATGTTGTTTGAAGTAAAACGAAATAAAAAAAGAGGATATAAGTTATATAAAGAATAACTTCAGAAAAAATCTTCCATAGAATCAGTATTATTCGTAGCTGACATTCTATGGAAGATTTTTTACATTTTTTTTCGGTATTTTTTATAACTTTCCAAAATATAAGAGCGTGCCTTTTGGCATTCTTCTTTTGAGAGATTTTCCATACCTTTTAAGGGGTATTCCATATTTAATTCGGAATATTTTTGTTCTCCCATATTATGGTAGGGCAGAACTTCCAGTCCTTTGATATTTTTATGGGAAGCGAGAAGCTTTCCGATACCGTCCAGTTCTTCTTTAGAATTTGTAAAGCCCTTCACAATGACGTGACGGACAACCACAGGAACTCTTGCTGTCTCCGAAGCCTTCAGAAAATCAAGAACAGGGAAAAGGGGATGTCCTGTTAATTTTTTATGTTCTTCTGAAGCACTGTGCTTAATATCCAGCAAAATCAAGTCTGTATAGGAAAATAGTTTTTGATAAGCTCCCGCTTGTTTTTCTCTGTAAAGAATACCGGAAGTGTCAAGGCAGGTATGGATGTTTTTTGACTTTGCAGCCTGAAATAATGCAGTGACAAATTCCAGCTGCATCAAAGGTTCTCCTCCGGTGACGGTAATTCCTCCATTTTGATAAAATCCTTTGTTTTTTTCATAAATTTCCAGAATTTCATCTACTGTCATAGACTGTCCTTTTTGGGGAGCCCAAGTGTCCGGATTATGACAGTACAGGCAGCGCATAGGACAGCCCTGAAGAAAGACCACAAGTCTGATTCCAGGACCGTCTACTGTGCCAAAAGTTTCAATGGAGTGTATAAATCCTGTTTTACATTCCGTCATGGAAGGTTCTTGAGATAACTTCATCTTGTTGTTCTTTAGTCAGCTTATGGAAGTTTACAGCATATCCGGACACGCGAACAGTAAGCTGAGGATATTTTTCAGGATGTTTTTGTGCATCTAAAAGGGTTTCCTTTGTGAATACATTGACATTTAAGTGATGTCCGCCTTTTTCTGCATATCCGTCTAATAAATTTACTAAGTTGTCGATTTGAGCATTGCTAATATTCATTGAAAGTTCCTCCTGTAAAAAAGTATTATTGTAAGTCAATGTTTGGCTCGCAGCAAGCGCAGTCCGGTTCTAATTCAAAAGCAATATCATTAAAGAATACTGCATCATCTTTTCCAAGAGCACCCGGAATAATGGAGAAGGTATTGGAAATACCATCTTGCGCATCATTAAATGGAAGTTTAGAAACTGAATTTAACGATGCAACAGCACCATGGCTGTCTCTGTGATGCATTGGATTTGCTCCAGGGGCAAATGCCTGTCCTGCTTTTCTTCCATCCGGTGTAGAGCCGGTTGCTTTTCCGTATACCACATTAGAAGTAATGGTAAGGATGGAAGTTGTGGGAATTCCGCCGCGATAAGTGTGATTTCCTTTAATATATTCCATGAAGGTGTGGACAATATCGTAAGCAATATCGTCAACTCTGTCATCATCATTTCCGTATTTTGGGAAATCACCTTCGATTTCATAGTCTACAGCAATGCCATTTTCATCACGAATGGTTTTTACTTTTGCATATTTGATTGCTGACAGAGAATCGGCAACAACGGAAAGTCCTGCAATACCTGTTGCAAACCAGCGTGTGACTTTCTTATCATGAAGAGCCATCTGTAATCTTTCGTAAGAATATTTGTCATGCATATAGTGAATGACATTTAAAGTATTTACATACACACCGGCAAGCCATTTCATCATATCCTGAAATCTGTCCATAACCTCATTATAATCTAAATATTCAGAAGTGATGGGGCGGAATTTCGGACCTACCTGTTTTTTAGAAACTTCGTCAACACCGCCGTTGATTGCGTATAATAAACATTTTGCAAGGTTTGCACGGGCACCGAAAAACTGCATTTCTTTTCCGATACGCATGGAAGATACACAGCAGGCGATGGCATAATCATCACCGTGAGTTACACGCATTAAATCGTCATTCTCATACTGAATAGAAGAGGATGCGATAGAAGTTTTGGCGCAAAAACGTTTGAAGTTTACAGGCAGTTTTGTAGACCATAAAACAGTTAAGTTTGGCTCCGGAGAAGTACCCAGATTTTCCAATGTATGAAGGTAACGGAAGGACATTTTTGTTACGAGGTGGCGTCCGTCAATACCCATACCTGCAATAGACTCTGTTACCCAGGTAGGATCTCCGGAAAACAGTGCATTGTATTCAGGTGTTCTTGCAAATTTAACAAGACGCAGCTTCATAATGAAATGGTCAATAAATTCCTGAATCTGTTCTTCTGTGAATGTCTTATTTTTTAAGTCTCGTTCTGCATAGATATCAAGGAAGGTAGAAGTACGTCCAAGGGACATGGCAGCACCGTTTTGTTCCTTAATGGCAGCCAGATAGCCCAGATATAACCACTGAATAGCTTCCTGTACGTTGGCAGCGGGGCGGGAGATATCAAAACCGTAAATCTTGCCCAGTTCTTTTAATTCTTTCAAAGCGCGGATTTGTTCGGACAATTCTTCACGCTCTCTTGTTACATCTGAGTACATAGTAGTACGTGTTGTATTTTTTTCGTTTTCTTTATCTTCAATCAGGCGGTCTACACCATAAAGAGCTACACGGCGATAGTCACCGATAATACGTCCTCTGCCGTAAGCATCAGGAAGTCCTGTGATAATATGGCTGGAACGGCATGCGCGCATTTCCGGTGTGTAAGCATCGAATACACCGTCATTGTGTGTTTTACGGTGTTTTGTAAAGAATTCAACAACTTCGGGATCTACGTGATACCCATTGTCTTCACAGGCTTTCATCGCCATACGAATGCCGCCGTAAGGCTGTAAAGAGCGCTTAAAAGGTTTGTCTGTCTGAAAACCTACAATAGTTTCTAAGTCTTTATTTAAATATCCCGGTCCATGGGAGGTGATTGTGGAAATGATTTTTGTATCCATATCCAGAACACCGCCTTTTTCCTGTTCCTGTTTTGTAAGATCCATAACCTGGTCCCAAAGTGTTTTTGTCGCTTGTGTAGGGCCTGCAAGGAAGGCATCGTCACCGTCATAAGGGGTATAATTCTTCTGAATAAAGTCCCTTACATCTATTTCTTTTGTCCAATTTCCCTTGTTAAAGGAAATCCATTCTTGTCTCATAAGTCTGTGTCCTCCTATATCTTGTGGTTAGTTATAAATAACTTTTCTTGTATAGGTGGATTTTATAATATTGGACTAAGAAAGTCAAGGTGGTATTGTGTTTATAATTTAATACAAAAAAAGAGCTGTCACTTTAAATATTTCTAAATAATATTTAAAGTGACAGCCTATCTTATCGTAATTAATTGAAAAATTTATTTTTCAGAAATTTCAGGAAGTTCATTTCCATCATCTTCATTATCATGAGGTTCATATTTTTCAAAAACTTTTCTTAAAACAATAGAACATACATAAGCTACGCCGGCAAAGCCGAAGAATAGCCACAACATACTGCCGTATATGAGCGTTGAAGCTGTTGAGAAGGTAATAAATCCAAGTCCCAGAGGAATACCCATTAGAAGGATTGTCCATGGGAGATTTAAAATTGCAATTAACAGAGAATTTTTAAAGATATTTTTAATATTATTTATAAAACGTGCAGTATATGGGAAAATATATACAAGAATCATAAAATAAATAATAGCTAACGCTCCGATTAAAATTTGAAAAACTGTGCTCATATTTCCTGGAAGAAAAGCAGTAGAACGATAATCAATATAAATAAAAATTCCAACTGCTGCCATAATCAGCCAGATAATAGTGGACTGTTTGAAATTTTCTTTAAAAGCTTTTAAAAAGCCTTTGAAGATATAAGCTTCTTCTCCACGTACCATTTTTAGAGTGACTGTATACATTGCAGTGACAGAAGCACCGGCGGTAATAATAGGAATACAAAATACAATACATAAAATATTTAAAATCATAATGTCACATACACGGGACAGAAAACGCATAATCGGGCTGTCCATATTAAACAAGCTGCTCATAATAAAAATCCTTTCCTGTTTTAAATTTATTCGTCAAAATTTTCTTCGATTTTTTCAGGAAGATAAATATGAACGGTTTCGATACGGTTTCGTTCTGCTTTATCTACAACAAGTCGTATACCACTATCTGTAGTGACTGATTCGCCAGCAGTAGGAAATCTGTCGAGCTGTTCAATAATATAGCCTCCAATAGAATCATAGTCATCAGAAGCAATATTCAAATGAAGTATTTCATCTAAATCATCAAGTCGGGCAGAACCAAGAGCTATATATTCTCGGTCCGGAATAATTTCATGAAGTTCCTCTTCCTCTGAGTCATATTCGTCATGAATATCTCCGACAATTTCTTCAATTAAATCTTCCAGAGTCACAATACCGGAGGTTGCCCCGTATTCATCCAATACAATGGCGAAAGTTACTGAATGTTCTTTCATTTCCATCAGAAGTTCAGAAGTTCTTTTATATTCGTAGGTGAAATAAGCCTCTCTTAAAATTTTCCTCACAGAAAAATCTTCTTTGTTTGTAAGAAGAAGGTCTTTTACATTGACAATACCGATAATATTGTCAGTAGTATCTTCGAAGACAGGGAAACGAGTATATTTTTCATCACGAAACAGAGCAACTAAATCTTCGTATGAACTGTTTACATCAGCGAAAGTTACATCAATACGGGGAATCATAACATCTTCTGCTTGAGAATCGCCAAAATCAAACACATTATAAATCATTTGACGTTCTTCACTTTCGATAACACCTTCTTCATGTCCTACATTTACTAAAGTACGAAGTTCATGTTCTGTAATGGTAGTTCCTTTTACATTAGAATCAATTCGCATCAGCGTCAGAACACCTTGGGCTAATTTATTGACGATAAAGATAACAGGTGTCAAAATGAACATTAAAATGCGAATAACCTTTGCATAAGATAGTGCCATTTTTTCGGCATGTACAGTTGCCAAAGTTTTTGGAGTGATTTCTCCAAAGATTAAGACCAAAAGGGTAATAATACCCGTACTGATACTTACAGCAGTATTACCGAATAAACGCATAGTAAGTGTAGTGGCAAGGGAAGATGCACTGATGTTTACAATGTTGTTACCGATAAGAATAGTACTCAGAAGCTTGCCGGAATCTTCGATTACATTTAAAAGTGTCAGGGCTTTTTTGTCACCCTGGTCGGCTAAAGCCTGAATACGAATTTTGTTCACTGTTGTCATAGAGGTTTCTGCTGATGAAAAAAAAGCCGAAAGGCAAATGAGAATAATCAAGATCAGAAACTGTATGGCGTCACTGGAATCCAATATGTTCAACTCCTTTTAATAATAAATTATAGCTTTGGCTATTAAAGTCTAATATACATGATTTTTATGTGGATTGCAAGAAATCTGTATGAAATCTGTATGAAAAAAGTTGATTTTTGGGGGTGTCGGAAAAAAGAAAATTGTGTTATACTTAATCAGAATAACAAAAAACAGAACTTGTTCACATTTGATTTAGAAAGGGAATAAGGGAAATGAATAGAAACAAAAAAAATTTACATAAAGTGGCGGCCAATGTTCTGGGTATTACCCTTGCTTCTGCACTGGTAACAGGAGCAATAACAGAGACTGCGGCTCCAATTCCTGTATTTGCCGGACAACAAGAGATACAGACACAGGGGAAAATTATTTATATAAATGGAAATATTCAGGCAGGTGAGAATGCTGACGGTACCAGTCAGGCACAGGCAGTGGATTCTTTTGAAGCGGCATTTCGTTTGGCAGGGGGCCAAGGCACTATTGTGGTATGTGGCACCGTTAATGTCAGTACAGAAAAAAGATTGCATATTCCGGCAGGAATTAAGATAAAAAGAGATGACGGATTTACCGGAGCTTTGGTGAAAGTTACAGGAAAAGGAAAGCTTACAGTAACAGGCAGCGGAATTACAGCACAGGATGTAGATGTTTCGGCAGCTGAAAACGGAAAAGGAGCATTTGTTGAAGCAAAAGTTCCACAGGTAGTGATGCCGAAACAGATTACGCTGAATAACCTGGCAGAATGGAATACCTGCAGTTTTCCTCTTTTAGGATTTAGCGGAGAGGGATCTTTTGCATGGGGAACACAGATACCGCCATCGTCTTACGAAACGGAGATGAAGGTGGTTTTCACACCAAAAGATACAGAAAATTATGATTATTCGTTGGTTTCAGGTTGGGACAGCCAGAATAAAACTGTAACCAGAAGTATAAAAGTTTTTATCAAAGCGTTAAAACCTCAGGAAGAAAGTCCATCAAAACCCATGGCAGATGTAAAAATCCCATCTGAATTGAAATTTGCTACAAAAGAAGAATTTAAAAATATGGATTTTGCAAATGTTGGATTTACGGGAAAAGGAACTTTTGCATGGGAGGCGCAGACAGAACTGTCTTCTTATGAAACAAAGATGAATGTAGTGTTTACTCCTTTTGATGAAGAAGAGTACGATTATACGCAGCTTGCCGGATGGAATGCAGAAAGTCAGAAGATTGTTCGGGAAGTGAAAGTGTTTATTGAGGAATTAAAGGAAAATGCTGCAGAACCTGAGACACCGCAGCCGGAAGTACCCGATGCAGAAACACCGGAGGCAACACCTCCGACAGAACCGGAAGTTCCGGAAGACTCTCAAACACCGGAAACAATTCCCCCGGTGGAGCCGGAAACAGAAATTCCGGAAAATCCTGAGACAATGCAGCCGATAATGCCTGAACCTGAGATACCGCAGCCGGAAGTGCCTGCAGAACCGGAAACACCGGAAAGCGATGGGGTTCAGATTGAATATGTAAATCCTGACGAAGTTGTGGAGACTGAACCGGAAACACAGCCGGAAGTTACCTATGAGGCAGAAGAAGGCCAAAATGGAGAAATTGCACAGGAAGTTCCTGAAGCGCTTCCGGTAGGAAGTCTGATTGATGAAACCGGTGTACAGGTATCCGGTGATTTTATTCCGTATTATGTAGATTTGCAGGTTACTTACAATGAAGCGGTGAATGAATTGCCGGATGCAGGAATTGGAGAAATTCTTTCCGCTTATGAGCTGAAACTCTGGGATTTAAAAGAGGATAAAGAGTATAAAGTTCCGGAGGGAAAGAAGGTAAAGGTTATGATTCCTTTGCCGGAAAATGCAAATTGCTTTTCCGATTTGTCCATAGCACATTATCTGGGAAATAATCAGTATGAATATTTTGTGTTTTCTAAAGACGGAAAGACGGGTAATATGACTATAGAGGAAAAGGACGGAGGAGAATATCTGACTTTTGAAACTGCTTCCTTTAGTCCGTTTAATGTAGGTGGACATCAAATTGTAGGTCCGGGTGTAAACAGTGGTAATCATACACCTTCAACAGGAACCTCAAAGCCGACCACTCAGACGAAACCCAATACTTCTACACAGAATACTACACAAAGTACGGTAAAACCTAGTAAAAACCAGACACAGAAGAAACCTGTACAGAATAATATAACATCTGTTATTCAGATAGTTAAAACAGGTGATGAAGCTAAAACTATAACATACATTGTTGTTGGTTTAGGTGCTTTCTTTGTTGCAGGATTGGCAGCCTTTTTTGGAAAAAAGAAAAATAGAAAAGAGTTATGATTTATTAATCCCTCCCATATATTGATATATAGGAGGGATTTTTCTATGGAAGAAAGAACTTTAAAAAATGAAAAACCAATGCTGATGATAAAAGCACTTCTGCTTGCTTATGCAGCTACCGGAATTTCTTTGCTTATTCTGGCATTTTTGCTGTATAAGATGGGATTTGGTGAGAGTCAGATAAACATAGGAATTATGGTTACATACGTTGTATCCTGTCTTTTTGGTGGATTTTATATGGGTAAAAAGATAAAAGTCAGACGATTTGCATGGGGAATGGGAGTGGGTACAGGGTACGCGCTTCTTCTCATGGCAGTTACCTTTTTAACAGAACATCAGGTGAGCGGAGATTTTAAGGAAATGTTGATGATGTTTTTTTTGTGCTTTTTTGGTGGGGCATTAGGAGGGATTTTATCTTAGCATACAGAACAATTTCTACTTGCTAGGCAGTTGCAGCTATGCTATAATACCGCTAGATGTTATATCTTAAATTATCATATATGGGAGGATTATGTTATGGAACATATCAAGACATTAAATACAAAAAGCTTACAGAATACAGTGAAAAAAGGTGGATGTGGTGAATGTCAGACATCTTGCCAGTCTGCATGTAAGACATCTTGCACAGTAGGAAACCAGAGCTGCGAACACAAATAAAATAACACAGTGCGTTTTTTTCTGGGCACATGGCTGAACAGCAGCGGTGTAAAAGCCGCTGCTTAATTATTGCATAGGAGACTACGTCTCCTATGCAATAATTAACGCTCCGCGAGGATCGCACTGCGGCAGAAAGGAATTATGTTGCAGGAGCAACCAGCCGCAGGCGGAGAATTCTGCAAGGCAGAATTCTTTTTTGCATAGAAAAGTGTGTTATAGGGAACTGCGCTGGGTAGATAGAAACGGAAAGGAGAAATACGGTGATACATCGTTATAAAAATAATGGCTATAACATTGTGCTGGACGTAAACAGTGGTTCCGTACATGTAGTAGATGAATTGGTTTATGATGTAATCGGACTTCTGGATGAAGGACAGGAAGAGGCTGCTGTCTATGAGAAGTTAAAAGATACATATAAAAGAGAAGATGTTCAGACAGCATTAAAGGAAATACAGGAATTAAAAGATGCGGAAATGTTGTTTACTGAGGATATTTACCGAAATGCCATTGAGCATTTCAAAGAAAGAGAAACTGTAGTAAAGGCATTGTGTCTGCATATTGCCCACGATTGTAATCTGGCATGCAGATATTGTTTTGCAGAAGAGGGAGAATATCACGGAAGACGAGCTTTGATGTCTTATGAAGTAGGAAAACAGGCTCTGGACTTTTTAATTGCAAATTCCGGCAACAGAAAAAATTTAGAAGTTGATTTCTTCGGCGGAGAGCCTTTGATGAACTGGCAGGTTATTAAAGACTTAGTTGCTTACGGTAGAGAGCAGGAAAAAATTCATAATAAAAATTTCCGTTTTACTTTAACTACAAATGGTGTGCTTTTAGATGATGAAATCATGGAATTTGCTAATAAAGAGATGGCAAATGTAGTATTGAGTATTGATGGAAGAAAAGAAGTGCATGATTTTATGCGTCCTTTCAGAAAAGGAGCAGGAAGTTATGATTTAGTTGTTCCGAAGTTCCAGAAGTTTGCAAAGAGCAGAGGAGAAAAGAGCTACTATGCAAGAGGTACTTTTACACGTCATAATTTAGATTTTTCCGAAGATGTGCTGCATCTTGCAGATTTAGGATTTGATCAGATTTCTGTAGAACCTGTAGTGGCAGATGAAAAAGAGGAATATGCACTGAAATGGGAAGATGTTCCGAAAATTTGCGAAGAATATGACAAGCTTGCTAAGGAAATGATACGCCGTAAAAAAGAAGGAAAAGGATTTAATTTCTTCCACTTTATGATTGATTTAACAGGCGGTCCTTGTGTATATAAACGTTTATCCGGATGTGGTTCAGGCACAGAGTATCTGGCGGTAACTCCATGGGGTGATTTATATCCGTGCCATCAGTTTGTAGGTGAGGAAAAATATCTCATGGGAAATGTATGGGATGGTGTAAAACGTACAGATTTATGTGAAGAATTTAAAAACTGCAATGTATATGCAAAAGAAAAATGTCAAAACTGCTTTGCAAAATTTTACTGCAGCGGAGGCTGTGCGGCAAACTCCTATAATTTCCACGGCTCTATTAATGATGTGTATGAATTGGGATGTGAGCTTCAGAGAAAACGTGTAGAGTGTGCGATTATGTTAAAGGCAGCTGAGGCGGCAGAAGAATAAGAAAATTAAGCAAAGAAGGGAAAGAAAATGAAGAAAAACAGAGGAATACTTGTACTGGTTTTAACAGCGATTATTACAGGATTTCTGATTTTTACCTCAGCAGTAGGGTTTGGTCCTACCGGTACAGGTTCAGCAAAGAACATTAAAACAGGTCTTGATCTGTCAGGTGGTGTAAGTATCACTTATGAAGCATCAAAAGAATCACCTACAGAAGATGAGATGGCAGATACTATTTATAAACTGCAAAAACGTGTGGAACATTACAGTTCGGAATCACAGGTTTATAAAGAAGGGGAAAATCGTATTATTGTAGAAATCCCCGGAGCAAAAGATGCAAATAAAATTTTAGAAGAACTGGGAAAACCGGGTTCTCTGTATTTTATTAAGCACAAAGACTCTGCAGGAGAAGAAAATTATACATATAATGCAGAAGCAAAAGCGTATGAGCTTACAAAAACCATTGAAGAAATTGAGGCAGACGGCGGCATTGTTCTGACAGGAACAGACATCAAGGACGCAAAAGCTGCGGTAGCACAGGATGATTTGAAAAACAACGTAAACGTAGTAAGTTTATCCTTTACAAAAGAAGGAACAGATAAATTTGCTGTTGCTACAAAGGAAGCAGTAGAGGCAGGAAATGATACCATTGGTATTTATTATGATGGAACTTTTGTAAGTGTTCCAAGTGTAAAACAGGAAATCAAAGACGGACAGGCACAGATTGACGGTATGAAAGATGCAGCAGAAGCAGAAAATCTGGCATCTACCATCCGTATCGGCGGATTGAAGCTGGAATTAAGTGAACTTCGTTCCAGCGTAGTTGCGGCACAGTTAGGTGAGAAGGCAATTTCTACCAGTTTAACAGCAGCGGCTATCGGACTTGCTCTGATTATCTTATTTATGATTTTTGTATATCGTATTCCTGGACTGGTATCCGGTATTGCTTTGATTATTTATGTATGTCTTGACTTGATTGCATTAAATGCTTTTGATTTGACCTTGACATTACAGGGTATTGCAGGTATTATCTTGTCAATCGGTATGGCAGTAGACGCCAACGTTATTATTTATGCTCGTATTCAGGAAGAAATTGCTGCCGGAAAGAGTGTAAGAAATGCACTTCAGAACGGATTTAAAAAGGCATTTTCTGCAATTTTTGACGGTAACATTACTACTTTAATTGCAGCTTTTGTATTGAACTGGCTGGGTTCCGGAACAGTAAAAGGATTTGCACAGACTCTGGCACTTGGTATTGTACTGTCCATGTTCACTGCATTAGTAGTATCCAAATACCTGATGTATGCAGTATATGCAGTAGGTGTAAGAGATGAGAAACTCTACGGAAAGAGAAAAGAAAGAAAACCAATTCCTTTCCTGCAGAAAAGAAAAGTATTCTTTACAGTTTCTCTTATTCTGATTTTATGTGCTCCTGTTTCTATGTTGATTTTCAAAGGAACAACAGGAGAGTCCCTGAAATACAGTCTGGAATTTAAAGGCGGTACTTCTACAAATGTAGAATTTGCTGAAAATATGAGCATTGCAGAAATTGACGAAAAGCTTACACCTTTAGTAGAAGAAGTTACAGGTGATAAGAATGCTCAGGCAACAAAAGTAGTAGGAAATAATCAGGTTATTATTAAAACAAGAACCTTAAATGTAGAACAGAGAGAAAAATTAGAGAATGCTTTAATTGATAATTTTGGTGTGGAACAGGAAGATATTACATCAGAAAGTATTTCATCTACTGTCAGCAGTGAAATGCGTGCCGATGCGGTAAAAGCTGTTATTGTAGCTACTGTACTGATGCTTTTATACATCTGGTTCAGATTTAAGGATATTCGTTTTGCAAGCAGTGCGGTTATTGCTTTGCTTCATGACGTATTAGTAGTTCTTGCATTCTATGCAGTTGCAAGAGTTTCTGTAGGAAATACCTTTATTGCATGTATGTTGACTATCGTAGGTTATTCTATCAATGCTACGATTGTTATTTTTGACCGTATCAGAGAAAACCTTGCAGGTGCAGGTAAGAAATTTGATTTGGAAACACTGGTAAATGCCAGTATCACACAGACACTTACAAGAAGTATTTATACTTCCCTGACAACCTTCATTATGGTATTCCTGTTATTTATCATGGGAGTTTCTTCTATCCGTGAATTTGCGTTACCTCTTATGGTAGGTATTATATGCGGTGGATATTCTTCTGTATGTATTACAGGCGCTCTTTGGTATGTTATGAAGAAAAAATTTAAAAAACAGCAGTAAGAAATCAAAAAGAGGTTGTTGCTTGATGCGACAGCCTCTTTTAGGATTATAAGGAGATGAAGATGGAAAAATGGGTAGTTGCTGCCAAAAAGGCAGATTTTCAGGGGATCAGCAATCGTTTTGGAGTAGACCCTGTGATTGCCAGACTGATTAGAAATCGAGAACATATTACAGATGAAGAAATTGATACATATCTTCACGGGAAAATCAGAAATTTACATTCATGGAAAGAGTTAAAAGGCATTGAAGAATTATTAAATATTTTAATTCAAAAAATACAGCAGAACAAAAAAATCAGAATTATCGGAGATTATGATATTGATGGTGTATGTTCAACTTACATTCTTCTTCAAGGGTTAAAAAAAGCCAATGCTATGGTGGATGTAGATATACCGGATAGAATGAAAGATGGATATGGAATCAGTAAGGAATTGATTGAACGGGCTTATGAAAAAGAAATTGACACCATTATTACTTGTGACAATGGCATTAGCGCTATAGAACAGATTGCCTTTGCAAAAGAGAAAAATATGACAGTTCTGGTGACAGACCATCATGAAATTCCTTATGAAGAGAATGCAGACGGAAGTGTTAAAAGGTTTCTTCCGAATGCAGATGCCATTGTAAATCCTAAGCAGGAAGGTTGTCCTTATCCATTTAAAGAGATTTGCGGAGCAATGGTTGCATTTAAGGTAGTATGGGGGCTGTTTGAAAAGCTTTGTATCCCTTTTTCCGAAATTGAGGAACTGATTCCTTTTGCTGCCATTGCCACGGTAGGAGATGTAATGGATCTGGTAGATGAAAACCGGATTTTAGTAAAAGAAGGATTAAGGCGTATTCAGAATACAAACAATGAAGGTTTAAAAGCCCTTATTCGTGTCAATAATCTGGAGAACAGGGAAATTACAGCATACCATATTGGATTTGTGCTGGGACCATGTATTAATGCCAGCGGAAGATTGAGTACAGCGAAGAGGGCTTTGGAATTGTTACTCTCAAAAGATATAAAAGAAGCATCTGTTCTGGCAGAGGATTTAAAAGAATTGAATGACAGCCGTAAGGATATGACAGTAAAAGGTGTGGAACAGGCAGTAGAAATCATTGAGCATACAGAGATGAAAGATGACAGAGTATTGGTAATTTACCTTCCGGATTGTCATGAAAGTCTGGCGGGAATTATTGCCGGACGTATTCGGGAAAGATATACCAAGCCTGTATTTGTACTTACAAAAGGAGAAGAAGGCGTAAAAGGCTCAGGGCGTTCCATTGAAACATATCATATGTTTCAGGAGATGGTAAAATGCAGGGATCTTCTTATAAAATTCGGTGGTCATCCCATGGCAGCAGGGCTTTCTATGGAGGAAGAAAATATCGAAAAATTCAGAAAAAGGTTAAATGAGAACTGTACACTAACAGCAGAAGATATGATGGAAAAAGTGGTGATTGATGTTCCAATGCCAATGTCTTATGTTACAATTCCTCTTATTCGTCAGCTGGGACAGTTGGAACCCTTTGGAAAAGGAAATACAAAGCCGATTTTTGCACAGAAGGACATTCGGTTTTTAAATTACAAAGTTTTTGGAAAAAACAGAAATGTAGTGAAAATGAAAGCACAGGATGAATTTGGATTTACGGTGGAATGTGTCTGGTTTGGAGACGGAGATGAGATATTGGAACGTTTAAAAGAGAAAGAATTGTGGGATGTAATTTATTATCCGTCTATTAATTCCTTTCAGGGCAGAGAGAGTATTGAAATGATTATTCAAAATATTCGATGAGAAAAAATAAAATTTGCGTCCGTAAAGAAAAGATGATATACTAAACCACATAAAAATCACAAAAGTGACATAATTTGATATAAAGGGCAGGGAATGGCAATGGAAGATTGTAAAAAGAAGAAGATTGAAGACTATATCAGAAGTATTCCTGATTTTCCACAGGAGGGAATTATTTTTCGGGATGTCACCAGTATTTTAGAGGATGCAGATGGTTTTACTCTGGCAATTGACTCTATGCAGAAACTTTTAGAAGGTATGGACATTGATGTGATTGTAGGAACAGAGTCCAGAGGGTTTATTTTTGGAGCACCGATAGCGTATAATTTACATAAACCTCTTGTATTGGTACGAAAAAAAGGAAAATTACCATGTGAAACGGTAGAACAGAGCTACGATTTAGAATACGGAAGTGCTGTGATTGAAATGCATAAGGATTCTATTAAACCGGGACAAAAGGTAGTGATTATTGATGATTTAATTGCTACAGGCGGGACTGTAGAAGCAGCAGCCAAGCTTATTGAAAGTCTTGGCGGAGAAGTGGTAAAATTGGTATTTCTCATGGAACTTGCCGGTTTAAAAGGCAGAGAGAGATTAAAAAAATATGATGTTCAATCTGTAATTTGTTATGAAGGAAAATAAAATCAGATGATGGATAAGAGGTGACATTTTTTATGGAAGAAAAAAAAGAAGCTACCTTAAAAGCAGAAGAAATTGAAAAAATTAAAAAGGCAGATGCCAATGTGAAAACCATGGAGGATTTCACCAGTCCGGAAGTGCTCTATAAAGAGCTTATAAGCAGTGTTCGGAAATACCATCCATCTACTGATATCTCCATGATTGATAAGGCATTTCAAATTGCTAATAATGCCCATAAAGGGCAGGTGAGAAAGTCCGGTGAGCCTTATATTATTCATCCGTTGTGTGTGGCAATTATTCTGGCTGATTTAGAGCTTGACAAGGAAACGATTGTGGCTGGACTGCTTCATGATGTGGTAGAAGATACTGTTATGACTTCTGAAGAAATTCGAGAAGAGTTTAATGGAGAGGTAGAGCTTTTAGTAGATGGTGTAACAAAGCTGGGACAGTTGAATTATTCTGCAGATAAAGTGGAAGTACAGGCAGAGAATTTAAGAAAAATGTTTCTGGCAATGGCAAAGGATATCCGTGTTATCTTAATTAAACTGGCAGACCGCTTGCATAATATGCGAACTTTAAAATATATGCCTCCTCATAAACAGAAGGAAAAAGCCAGAGAGACTATGGATATCTATGCACCTATTGCTCAGCGTCTTGGTATTTCCAAAGTAAAAATTGAGCTGGATGATTTGTCTCTTAAATATTTGAAGCCGGAAGTTTACTATGATTTAGTAGAAAAAATAAATCTGAAAAAGAGTGAGCGTCAGGCATTTATTGACCAGATTGTAGGGGATGTACGAGCACATATTGAAAAGGCATCTATCAACGCTCAGATAGACGGAAGAATTAAACATTTTTTTAGTATCTATAAGAAGATGGTAAATCAGGATAAAACCATTGACCAGATTTATGATTTATTTGCGGTACGAATTATTGTAGATACAGTACGTGACTGTTATGCGGCTCTTGGTATTATCCATGAAATGTATAAGCCGATTCCGGGACGGTTCAAAGACTACATTGCTATGCCAAAGCCCAATATGTATCAGTCTTTGCATACTACTTTGATAGGACCAAACGGACAGCCTTTTGAGATTCAGATTAGAACTTTTGAAATGCACAGAACTGCAGAGTACGGTATTGCTGCTCACTGGAAATATAAAGAGGTTTCTAATAATGAAAAGGTCAATGTCACACAATCAGAAGAAGAAAAAATGAGTTGGCTGCGTCAGATTTTGGAATGGCAGCGTGATATGTCTGATAATAAGGAGTTTTTAAGCCTTTTAAAAAGTGATTTGGATTTATTTTCTGAAAGTGTGTATTGTTTTACCCCTGCAGGAGATGTCAAGACTTTGCCAAATGGCTCTACTCCTATTGATTTTGCCTATAATGTTCACAGTGCAGTAGGAAATAAAATGGTAGGCGCCAGAGTAAACGGAAAACTGGTTCCTATTGAATATGTGATTAAAAACGGAGACCGTGTGGAAATTATCACTTCTCAAAATTCCAAAGGTCCCAGCCGTGACTGGTTGAAAGTGGTAAAAAGTACACAGGCAAAAAATAAGATTAACCAGTGGTTCAAGCAGGAACTGAAAGAGGATAACATTTTAAAGGGTAAGGAAATGCTTATCCAGTATGCCAAAATAAAGGCAATTTCTCTTGGAGAAATCCAGAAACCCAAATATCAGGAAGCGGTTATGAAAAAATACGGTTTCCGAGATTGGGATTCTGTCTTGGCTGCTTTAGGACATGGAGGCTTAAAAGAGGGACAGATTATTAATAAGCTTCTGGAAGGTTATAATAAAGATCATAAGGCAGAACTGACAGATGAAAAGGTGTTAGAAGCAACTGCAGATCATAAAGAGAAACTGCATATCGGTAAATCCAAAGGTGGTATTGTAGTGAAAGGAATTCACGATGTGGCAGTGCGTTTTTCCAAGTGCTGCAGTCCGATTCCCGGTGATGAAATTGTGGGATATGTAACACGAGGCAGAGGTGTTACCATTCATCGTACAGATTGTATCAATGTGATGAATATGTCTGCAGAGGACAGAAATCGCCTGATTGATGCGGAATGGCAGGTTCCTGCTCATGAAAGCAGTGAACGTTATATGGCGGATATTAACGTATTTGCTTATAACCGTACAGGTTTGATTGTGGATATTTCCAAGATTTTTACAGAGAGAAAAATAGATATTCTGGCTTTAAATACAAGGACGAGTAAGCAGGGAATGGCAACAATCAATATCAGCTTTGAGGTTAGAAGTAAAGAAGAATTAAACAGTTTGATTGAAAAGATCAGGCAGATTGAAAGTGTGATAGATATTGAGCGTACTGCCGGTTAAGGAGAATTTATGAAAAAATTGATGCTGAGAGGGATTGTAGTAGGTCCTGTACAGACAAATTGTTATTTTCTGAAAAATGAACAGACACAGGAAATTTTAATTGTGGATCCCGGTGCAGAGCAGGAGAGAATTATCTATGCTTTAGATAGATTGCAGGGGAAACCTGTTGGAATTTTGTTGACACATGGTCATTATGATCATGTATGTGCAGTAAATGAATTGAAAGAACATTATGAAATTCCGGTGTATGCAGCAAAGGCAGAGGAAACACTTCTGGCTGATACAAATCAGAATCTCTCTGCTGCATGGTCCGGTGCTCCGTATAAGGTAAAAGCGGATGTGCTGTTGGATGATGGAGAAGAAATTCAAGCGGCAGGTTTTGAAATTACTACAATTCTTACACCGGGACACACAATAGGTTCTTGTTGTTATTGGATTAAAGAGGAGGAAATTTGTCTTAGCGGAGATACGGTATTTTACGGAAACTGCGGCAGATGTGATCTTCCTACAGGCAGCATGAGCCAGATGAGAAAAAGTTTGAATAAAATTTTTGCCATACTGCCGGATGCAACGATTATTTATCCGGGGCATGGAGAAGCCACAGACGCAGAGTTTGAAAAGAAAAATAATCCTTATTTATAAGAAAAATACAGAAAGAGGAAGAGCCCATGATAGGAATTTCCTTTAATAAAAAAGAATTTGAATATGATGCCTATACATTAGTAAAGGCTTTTTATCCCCAAGAAGACATTGAAATGTATTATACAGAGGAAACACAGGAAGAAAAAAGCTATGACAGGCTGATTTCTATTCTTTACGGAGAGAAAGTGCTAATCCGACTGTGCTTTGATGGAAAAGTGCGGGAGGGGGAACAGGCATTTGACGAGGCTGAAGATAGAAAAATCAGAAAAAATAAATTAAAACAGGTGCTGTATCAGCTTTTGGCAGAAGAAACAGGTCATACACTGCCTTGGGGAAATCTGACAGGCATTCGTCCTACGAAGATTGCTATGGGACTTATAGAGTCCGGCATGAGTAACGCAGAAGCAGCAGAGTATATGAGAAAAACTTATTATACCAGCGATGAAAAGACAGCGCTTTCTATTACCATAGCCAACAGGGAAAGAGAAATTTTAAAGAATATTGATTATGAGAACGGATACAGTTTATATGTGGGAATCCCTTTTTGCCCAAGTATATGTCTGTATTGTTCTTTTAGTTCTTCACCTTTAGAAAGGTGGCGCGATAAAGTTGACAGTTATTTAGATGCACTGCTAAAAGAGCTGGATTTTATAGCAGATATGATGAAAGATAAGACTTTAGATACCATATATATAGGTGGAGGAACACCCACAACCTTAGAGCCGCAACAGCTCCATCGTTTGCTAGGGCATATACAGAAACGGTTTCCTGTGGAACAAGTAAAGGAATATACTATAGAAGCGGGAAGACCAGACAGTATCACAAGAGAAAAACTGCAGGCAATCCGGGAATATCCGGTTACCAGAATTTCTGTAAATCCGCAGACTATGAACGCAGAAACATTGAAGATTATCGGAAGAAATCATACTGTGGAGGATACACGACACGCCTTCGCTTTGGCGAGGGAATGTGGATTCGACAATATTAATATGGATTTAATCGTAGGTCTTCCGGGAGAGCATAAAGATGATGTGGAACATACGTTAAAAGAAATTCAGGCACTTGATCCTGACAGTCTTACCATACATTCTTTAGCAGTAAAAAGAGCAGCAAGACTTCGGATGTTTAAAGACCGGTACGAAGAAATGGGATTTGAGAATAATCAGGAAATCATGGAAATGGCAATGAATTATGCCAGAAGCTGCCAGATGGGACCATATTATCTGTACAGACAGAAAAATATGTGTGGAAATCTGGAAAATGTAGGTTACGCAAAAGTTGACAAAGCGGGAATTTACAATATACTTATAATGGAAGAGAAACAGACCATTATAGCAGCAGGGGCAGGGGCATCTACGAAAATTGTTTCAGAAAAGGGACAAAAGATTGAACGTATAGAGAACGTAAAGGATGTTACCAATTATATCAGCCGTATTGATGAAATGATTGCAAGAAAAAGAGACGGAATTATATTGTAAAAAGATAGGAGAAGATAAGTATGAGTTTAAAGAAAAAACCGGTAACCGGTATGAAAGATATTTTACCTCAGGAAATGGAAATTCGTGATTATGTTATTGGCTTAATCAAGGATACTTATAAACAGTTTGGATTTACGTCTATGGAAGCTCCATGTGTAGAGCATATTGAAAATCTTACAAGCAAGCAGGGCGGCGACAATGAAAAGTTGATTTTCCGTATTTTAAAAAGAGGAGAAAAACTGAAAATTGATGAGGCGAAGGAAGAAAATGATTTGGTAGACAGTGGTTTGCGTTATGATTTGACAGTACCTCTTTGCCGTTTCTATTCTAATAATGCAAATGAACTGCCTCAGCCATTTAAGGCACTTCATATTGGAAATGTATTTCGTGCAGACCGTCCGCAGAGAGGACGTTTTCGTCAGTTCATGCAGTGTGATATTGATATTTTAGGCGATCCAACCTTTTTAGCAGAAATTGATGTTATTCTGGCTACTTCTACTTTAGTAGGAAAGTTGGATTTTGACAGTTTTACTATTCGTATTAACGACAGAAGAATTTTAAAAGCAATGGCAGCTTATAGCGGATTTCCGGAAGAAACTTTTACACAGGTATTTATTATTCTGGATAAAATGGACAAAATCGGCATGGATGGTGTTGCAAAAGAGTTAGAAGAGTCTGGATTTGCAAAAGAAAGTGTTGAAAAATACATGGATTTATTCAAAGCTATGGGAAGTGGCGTTGATGGCGTTGCATACTGCAAAGAAAAACTGGAAGGTTTTCTGGATGAAAAAGTTGCAGATGATCTGACAACGATTATTGAAAGCGTTATGCAGGCAAAAACAGCGAACTTTACTTTAGAATTTGATCCGACACTGGTTCGTGGAATGTCCTATTATACAGGACCGATTTTTGAGATTTCCATTGATGGCTTTGCAGGAAGTGTAGGCGGCGGCGGCCGTTACGATGAAATGATTGGTAAATTTACAGGGACACCAACACCTGCAACAGGATTTTCTATTGGATTTGAGCGTATTGTAATGCTGCTTATGGAAAGAGGTTTCAAAGTTCCGGGAGCAAAAGAAAAGAAAGTATACCTTCTGGATAAGAAGCTTTCCAACGAAAAACTTCTGGAAGTTATGAAAAAAGCAGCAGAAGAACGCAAAGCAGGACAGAGTATTAACATTGCTTACGCAAAGAAAAATAAGAAATTCCAAAAAGAACAGTTGGAAAAAGAAGGATATGCTGTCATTACAGAAGTTTATAATGACACTGTTTTATAAGAAGGAGAATTTATATCATGGCAGAATCAATGAAGGGGCTTAAAAGAAGCCACAGATGTACAGAGGTGACAAAGGCAGAGATTGGAAGTACCGTAACTTTAATGGGATGGGTACAGAAAAGCCGTAATAAAGGTGGAATTGTATTCGTAGACTTACGTGATCGTTCCGGTATTATGCAGATTATTTTTGAAAATGGTGATATTGACGAGCAGGGATTTGAAAAAGCAGGCCGTTTAAGAAGCGAGTTTGTAATTGCTGTCAAAGGTCGTGTGGAAGCTCGTTCCGGCGCAGTAAATCCAAATCTTCCTACCGGTGAAATTGAGGTAAGAGCAACAGAACTTCGTATTTTATCCGAAGCAGAAACTCCTCCGTTTCCAATTGAAGAAAACAGCAAGACAAGAGATGAAGTTCGTCTGAAATATCGCTATCTGGATTTGAGAAGACCGGATTTACAGAAAAATATGATGCTTCGTTCTCAGGTCTCTACATTGGTGCGCCAGTTCCTTGCAAATGAAGGATTTCTTGAAATTGAAACACCGACTTTAATTAAAAGTACACCGGAAGGTGCAAGAGATTACCTTGTGCCAAGCCGTGTACATCCGGGAAGCTTTTACGCACTTCCTCAGTCACCACAGATCTTTAAACAGCTTTTAATGTGTTCCGGATATGACCGTTATTTCCAGATCGCAAGATGCTACAGAGACGAGGATTTACGTGCAGACCGTCAGCCGGAATTTACACAGATTGATATGGAATTATCTTTTGTAGATGTGGAAGATGTATTAGATGTAAATGAAAGAATGCTGGCATTCTTATTCAAAGAAGTCTTAGGTGTGGAAGTACAGCTTCCGATTGAGAGAATGACATGGATTGATGCTATGAATCGTTTTGGCTCTGATAAACCGGATTTACGTTTCGGAATGGAGCTTACCGATGTTTCTGAAGTAGTAAAAGACTGCGAATTTGTAGTATTTAAAAATGCTTTGGAAAACGGCGGAAGTGTGCGCGGTATTAATGCAAAAGGACAGGGGGCTATGCCTCGTAAGAAAATCGATAAGCTGGTAGAATTTGCAAAAGGTTACGGTGCCAAAGGTCTTGCATACATTGCCATTGGAGAAGATGGAACTGTGAAATCTTCTTTTGCGAAATTTATGAAGGAAGAAGAAATGCAGGCTTTAATTGCTGCAATGCAGGGTGAAAACGGTGACTTGTTACTCTTTGCGGCAGATAAGACAAAACTGGTATGGGATGTACTGGGCGCTCTGCGTCTGGAATTGGCAAAACAGATGGATTTACTGGACAAAAACGAATATCGTTTCGTATGGATTACAGAATTCCCTCTTTTAGAGTGGTCTGAAGAAGATCAGAGATTTACAGCTATGCATCATCCATTTACTATGCCAATGGAAGAAGATTTACAATACATTGATACAGATCCGGGCAGAGTTCGTGCAAAAGCTTATGATATTGTATTAAATGGAAATGAAATCGGTGGAGGTTCTGTAAGAATTTTCCAGGATGATGTTCAGGAAAAAATGTTTGAAGCTTTAGGTTTTGCAAAAGAAGAGGCACAGAAACAGTTTGGTTTCCTTTTAGATGCTTTCAAATATGGTGTACCGCCTCATGCAGGACTGGCTTATGGATTGGATCGTCTGGTTATGCTTATGGCAAAAGTCGATTCTATCCGTGACGTAATTGCCTTTCCAAAGGTAAAAGATGCTTCCTGTCTCATGTCAGAAGCACCGGATATCGTAGATGAAAAACAGTTGGAAGAACTGGGAATTGCCATTGTAACACAAAAAGAAGAAACAACAGAAGAATAAAAATTAGGAGGCTGCTACAGGAAATTCTGTAACAGCCTCTTGAATATTTCCGAATATAGCTTTGGCAATTTCTTCACTCATTTGTATTTTCCAGTTAACACCATCATTTTCCAGATGAATTTCTACAGTGTGAGAAGCAGTCTTTTGATTTTTTTCAATACAGGACAGCAGGATTTCTTGCTCTTTTTTTCTTCTGCCTTCAGAGCCGATAGATAGAGACTCCGAAGTTTTCAGCCATTTTGACAATTCTTTTTTATAAATTTCCATAATGTTGTGAAAATCTACGCTTACAATAGAAACTGTCACCACAGCAGAGGTGTCTTCTTTTTTTTCGCTTAAAATTTTAAAATCAAAGCAGGTGCTGACTTGTTGAGCAATGGCATGAGCAATTGAATTGTTATAGGCATCGTTTGTGTCAAAGAGTGTGTCTAAAGAAAGATAAATTTTCATTTGTTCGGCATCAAACTGTTTCAAGCTGCTCAAATGAGTATTTAAAATTTCTTTTGGGCTTAATAAATTACAGTCTGTTACATAAGACAAAAAATTTCCGGTTAAAAGGTTTTGAAGTTCCGGAGTATGAAGAATTTTCCAGCTGTCTTTTTCTTTTGTCAGAGAGATATGGGCTTCAATGTTTTTTGATTTATAGCGATTTTTCTGTAAAAGTTTTTCTAACAGCAAATAAGAGTCGTGGATAGAAAATTCCACGGCGGTAGGAGCAGCACCCTGTTCAATATGTTTTTTCAGGGAAGCTTTGCTGAAATCCTTTGCCAGCTTTTTTGTATCAATGATAGAAAGTTTTAGTTTTGCAGAAGCCTTATTTTCTTTTACAGTAATTTTTTCTGTTTTGTAATGAAAATTTTTATAAAATAAAGTGAAGATGGAGGTAATATCTTCTTCCAGTTCTGCTGTATCCGTATTAGGGGGAAGAAGTTTTTCGGTGACGATACAATTTTGGATAGATTGTATATCTGTACTTTTTAATTGCTCAAGTTCTTTTTCAATGGCATGCTGTACGGCCTTTTCTTCTTTACTTAGACATCCGGATAGAAGGAAAGAAAAGAGAGATAAGGAAAGGATTAGAAATAATTTTTTTATTTGTTTTTGCATAATTTTCTCCGATATTCATTCTATATATTGAAAGTAGTTTAACAAAGTCAGAGACAAGTTGCAATATGATCTGTAATATCTTGCAATAGAATTGCAAGAAAAATGTAAAGAAAATTGCAAAAATTAAGAAAAAATACAGGGACAGGAGGTAAAATTTTTGATATACTGGTATTGTAGCATATACTAAGAGGGTGAATATGAAATAAATTTTGAAGAAGGGAAAGAGTAGGGTATGAAGAAAAAGCAAAAAATTATAATCGGAGCCTGTACCGTACTGTGTGTAGGAGTAATTGGTGCGGGGATTTTCTTTGCACAGCATAAAGAAAAAGGGAGTAAAGAAGAGATTGCCTATGTTATGAGTGTTTCTTCTATGAATGATATGGCAGGTACACAAAAATTGGCAGGAGTGGTAGAATCTCAGAAAACTTTAGATATTCAAAAAGATGCAGAGCGAGAGGTGAAGGAGATTTTGGTAAAAACAGGAGACGAAGTAGATGTGGGAACTCCTTTATTTACTTATGATACTGCAAAATTGGATACAGATCTACAACAGGCAAATCTGGATTTAGAAAGAGTAAATAATGATATGGAGAATCAGAAAGCACAGATTGCCCAGTTGGAGAAAGAAAAGAAAAAGGCACCTGAAAAAGAACAACTCTCTTACACCACACAGATACAGTCTGCGCAGATGGATTTAAAGAAAAGTGAATACGAAAAAAAGGCAAAAGAAGTGGAGATTAATCGCTTGAAAAGCCAAATTGAAAATTCTACTGTTAATAGTGAAATGAAAGGTGTGGTGAAATCTATTAATAATTCTCAAAACGGAGAGAATTTTAATCCTTATGATGGTTCTCAGCAGGAATTTATGACTATTTTAGCTACGGGAGAATATCGAATTAAAGGAAAAGTCAATGAACAGAACATTACTCAGATTGTAGAGGGAGCTCCGGCAATTATTCGCTCCAGAGTTGATAAGAATGCTGTATGGAGAGGAACTTATACAGCAGTAGATACGAAAAATCCTAACAATAATACAGATAATATGATGTTTGGTGGCAATCAGGAACAGCAAATGACTTCTACTTCCTATCCGTTTTATGTGGAGTTAGAATCTTCGGAAGGATTACTTTTGGGACAGCATGTCTATATTGAACAGGATACAGGATTAGAAGAAAGAGAAGATGGAATTTGGCTGGATGAGGCATTTATTACAGACATAGATGGAAACCCTTATGTATGGATAGAATCTAAGAAAGGTACACTGGAGAAAAGAACTGTAGTGTTGGGGACTTATGATGAAAACATGATGCAGTATAAAGTTGAAAATGGATTGAAGTCTTCCGATTACATAGCTTTTCCACAGGATTTCTTTAAAGAAGGAGTAAAGACTACTCATGAAATGACAGAAGGAATGATGGAAGAAGTTCCAATGCCGGAAGGAGAAATGTTACCGGAAGGAGAAATGCTGCCGGAAGGAGAAATGCTGCCGGAGGAAGAAATGTTACCGGAAGAAGGTGAAGGAGAAGCTGTAATACCGGAAGAAGGTACAGCAACTGTAGAGTAAAGGAGGCGGGAAAATGCGAATAAATAAAAAAACAGCAAAAATTGCCGCAGTCAGTACAGTGGGTGTTCTTCTCCTTGGCGGAGGTATCTGGTTTGCAGCGGGCAAATTGAAAAAATCAGAGATAAAAGTGTATCCGATGGAAGAACTATCTCAACAGATATGGGGAGAAACCAACAGTTTGGAAGGTGTAGTTTCTTCTAATGTATCTCAGGAAGTACGTTTGATGGATAAACAATTAGTCTCACAGGTTCATGTACAGGAAGGGCAAGAGGTAAAAGAAGGAGATCCTTTGCTGACCTATGATATGACTTTGGTAAATATTGATCTGGAAATGGAAAAACTGAATAAAGAACAGTTAAAAGTGAAGAAAAAAGGTCTGGAAAATGAGCTGAAGAATCTGAAAAATGACAAAAAGAATATGGCAGCAGGAAGCAAGCCCTATAAAATTGAATTTCTCAGTAATATAGAAGAGAAACCGGAAGAACGGGAAACATCACAGGAGCAGGTAAGACCGTCTGGTGTGTATAAAAGACTGTATCGTGATATTGCCATTGATAATACCGAATTTCCAAATGATGATGCTATTATAGAAAATGCAATTCCTTATTCCGGAAAAGGAACGAAAGAAGATCCTTATGTGTATGTGTGTCAAAAAGGTGTTCTTATACAGGGAGAATTTTTAAATCAGCTGGCCGGTTTTGATGCTTCCGGTAACAGAGTGCGTGAACCATATTACTGTAAGCTGGAAGTACGAAGTGATAATAGTTTTGATGGAACTTTGCAGGCGGCTATGATTTTAGACGGAAGTGCAATTGAAAGCAGAGTAGAATCAAGTGACTGGTTCCGTACCAGATTAGGAAAAAATGAGTGGGAAGAAATGCTTCCCCAGGAGGAAGTTCCACCAGGAGAAGTAATTCCTGAATTGCCGGATGGAACAGGAAATGCAATTCCTGATAATGAAATTATTGGTGGTTATTCTAAAGAGGAATTAGAAAAAGCCATTAAAGAAAAGGAAAAAGAAATTAAAACTACAGAGCTGGATATTAAAGAATCTGATTTGAAGATTAAAAAAGTAGAACAGGAACTTCAGAGTGAAACTGTCTCCAGTACAGTAAATGGTGTCGTAAAGAAGGTGGGAGATCCTGCTAAGGGAGAAGTAGACGGAGAGCCGTTTATTGTAGTTGAAAGTAGTGAAGGTGTATATATTGAAGGCGTAGTAAGTGAAGCATTGTTAGAAAAAGTTAAGGCGGGACAGATTGTAACCGGTATGGCTTATGAGTCTGGTACATTCTTTGAGGCAGAAGTAAAAGAAGTTTCTCCTTATCCGGCAAGCGGTTATCAAAGATATGATGGCAGAGAGCTTACTTATTATCCATTCACTGCATATATTGCAGACAGCACCGGATTAAAGGATAGTGAAATGGTAAATATGGAACTGCCGGCTGAAGATGGCGGCATGACAGGAATTTTCATTGGGAAAGAATATATCCGAAGCAAAGAAGGAGAAGACTTTGTCTATAAAGAAGGAAAGAATGGGAAACTGGAAAAACAGCCTGTGCGTACAGGTCAGACTTTTTATGGTTCTATAGTAGAAATTAAAGATGGTCTGACTATGGAGGATCACATCGCATTTCCTTACGGCAAAAAGGTAAAAGAAGGAGCAAAGGTAAAACGCACCTCTTTAATGGAAGAAAATATGTTTTAAGAAAGGAAAGCAGCGCAATGATTGAAAATATTAGATTGTCTTTTCAGGGGATTTGGGCACATAAAATGCGTTCCTTTTTGACCATGCTGGGAATTATTATTGGTATCGCATCTTTAATATCTATTGTGTCTACAATTAAAGGAACAAATGAACAGATTAAGAAAAACCTCATTGGTGAGGGTGATAATGTAGTGGATATTTACCTGAGCCAGAGCGGAGGAGAATATGAGATAGAATATCAGGGGGTGCCGGATGGAGTACCTGTGGTTACAGAAGAACAGAAAGAAAAAATAACAGAATTGGATGAAGTAATTGATGTAACTTGCTATCAGGCCAGAAAGTATGCAGACAGTGTTTGCTACCAGGATAAAACCATGAATGGCGGAAGTGTACTCGGTATTGATACAGATTATCTGGATACCTGCGGATATCAGATTATCAGAGGAAGAGGTTTTGCACAAAAGGATTATGGGAAATTCCAGAAGGTAGCATTGATTGATGAAACTGCTTCCAGTAACTTTTTTGAAAAAGGACAGGAGATAGGGCAGGTTATAGAAATTAAAGGAGAACCTTTTACTGTAGTAGGGGTGATTAAAAAGACGGAGGAATTTGAACCTGTCATTAACAGCAGAGAAGAATATTATACGTATTACAATGAAAGCAGCGGCATGGTTTTAATACCGGACAGTGTATGGCCTATTGTTTATCAGTATGATGAACCTCAGCTTGTGTCTGTAAAAGCTACTTCACCGGAAAGTATGAGTGCAGCAGGGAAAAAGACAGCAGAAATTTTGAATGAAAGTATTGTTTCTGTAAATGGGGATATTAAATATAAGGCCAGAGATATGATGGAAAAGGCAAAAGGTCTGCAGCAAATTAGTGAAAGTACTAATCGCCAGCTTTTATGGATTGCCAGCATTTCCCTTTTAGTCGGAGGTATTGGTGTTATGAATATTATGTTGGTATCTGTGACGGAAAGAACAGGGGAGATTGGTTTAAAAAAAGCTATTGGTGCAAATAAGAGAAGAATTTTGGGACAATTTCTTACAGAAGCAGCAGTTCTCACCAGCATAGGCGGTATTTTAGGCGTTTTTGCAGGAATTATCCTGGCGGCGGTAATTGCTAAGATGTCGGGTGCTCCTATGGTAATCAGTGTACCGGCGGCAGCATTAGCCGTTATTTTCTCAACGGTGATTGGTTTGATTTTCGGTTTATTGCCATCTGTAAAAGCGGCAAATTTAAGCCCGATTGAAGCTTTAAGAAGAATGTAAAGTAAGAATGGAACTGTTGCTTAAAACGACAGTTCCATTTGTCTTTCATAGGAAAGAGAACTTTATGAAATAAAAAATCATTGTATTTGGACGTGCTGTATGGTATCATTAAAAACAATGACCTAAAATTAGAAAAGGGAGCTGAGAATGATGGGGAAAAAGAAAATCGCAATTATTACAGACAGCAATAGCGGTATCACTCAGAAAGAAGCACAGCAGCTTGGAATTACAGTATTGGCAATGCCATTTTATATTAATGAACAATTATTTTTAGAAGATATTACTTTGACACAGGAAGAATTTTATAAACGGCTGGCAGAAGATGCAAATATTTCAACTTCTCAGCCTTCACCTGCAGATGTTATGGAAGCATGGGAAACACTTTTGGAAGAATACGATGAAGTTGTGCACATTCCCATGTCAAGTGGATTAAGCAATTCCTGTCAGACAGCCTTTGTGTTGGCAAAGGAGTTTCATGACAGAGTACAGGTAGTAGATAACCAGCGTATTTCCGTTACTCAGCGTCAATCTGTGTTAGATGCTATGGAATTGGTAAAGGCAGGTAAGGATGCAGCCCAGATAAAAGAAATTTTGGAAAAGGAAGCCGGGGAGTCCAGTATTTATATTACATTGGAGACGTTAAAATACCTGAAAAAAGGCGGAAGAATTACACCGGCAGCGGCAGCTCTTGGTACAGTATTGAATTTAAAACCGGTTCTGCAGATTCAAGGAGATAAATTAGATGCCTTTTCAAAAGCAAGAGGCAAGAAACAGGCAAAACGTACCATGCTTCAGGCCATGAAAGCTGATTTGGAAGGCAGATTTAAAGAGTATGTAAATAGAGATTTAATTTGCCTACAGGCAGCTTATACCGGTAATGAAGAAGAAGCTATGGAATGGAAAAAGGAATTGGAAAGTCAATTTCCGGGAATGCCGGTATACATGGCGCCTCTGTCCTTGAGTGTGGCATGCCATATCGGTCAGGGAGCTTTAGCAGTAGCAGCATCAAAAAAAGTGGAAGTGGAGTAACAGACAGATGAAGAAAATCATAGAAAAAATTGAGGAAGTAGTAAAAGAAGCATTTGCAGCTTCAGAATATGATGAAAAATTTGCCAAAGTAACAGTATCTAACCGACCTGATTTATGCGAATATCAGTGTAATGGCGCTATGGCAGCGGCAAAGACTTATAAGAAAGCACCGATTATGATTGCTAACAGCGTAGTAGAGAAATTGAAAGACAATGAAATATTTGAAAGTGCAGAAGCAGTTAATCCGGGATTTATCAATCTGAAGTTAAAGAAAGAATTTTTGGCAGAATATTTAAATGATATGTTGGCAGATGAAAAACTTTCTGTAGAGGAAGCAAAAAATCCAAAGACAATTGTAATTGATTATGGCGGTCCTAACGTTGCAAAACCTCTTCATGTAGGCCATTTACGTTCTGCAATCATCGGAGAAAGTATTAAGAGAATGGGACGCTTTTTAGGTCATAAAGTGATTGGCGATGTTCATTTAGGTGACTGGGGTCTTCAGATGGGCTTGATTATTACAGAACTTTCCAAGAGACAGCCGGATTTAGTGTATTTTAATGAAAATTATGAAGGGGAGTATCCAAAGGAAGCCCCATTTACAGTAAGTGAACTGGAAGAGATATATCCTACTGCCAGTGGAAAATCAAAAGAAGATGAAGCATACAAAAACGAGGCATTAGAAGCAACTCTTCAGCTTCAGAAGGGAAGAAGAGGCTATCGTGCTTTATGGCAACATATTATGGAGGTCTCTGTAACAGACTTAAAGAAAAACTATGCGAAATTGAAAGTGGATTTTGATCTGTGGAAAGGCGAAGCTGATGCCGATGCGTATATTCCTGCTATGGTAGATTACTTAAAAGAAAATGGTTACGCTTATCTGGATCAGGGAGCTCTTGTAGTAGATGTAAAAGAAGAAACAGATACAAAAGAAATTCCGCCATGTATGATTTTGAAATCAGATGGAGCTTCTCTGTACAATACAACAGATTTGGCGACTATTGTGCAGCGTATGGAAGACTATAAGCCGGATGAAATTATTTATGTAGTAGATAAACGTCAGGAACTGCATTTTGTTCAGGTATTCCGTTGTGCAAAGAAAGCAAAACTGGTAGACGAAAATACACAGTTGTCTTTTGTTGGCTTTGGTACTATGAATGGAAAAGACGGAAAACCATTTAAGACAAGAGAAGGCGGTGTGATGCGATTAGAACGTCTGATTGCGGAAATTAATGAGGAAATGTTCAAAAAAATAACAGAAAACCGTAGTGTTAAAGACGAAAACGCAGAAAAAACCGCTCAGATGGTTGGATTATCTGCAATTAAATACGGAGATTTATCCAATCAGGCATCAAAAGATTATGTGTTTGATATTGAACGTTTTACTTCCTTTGAAGGAAATACAGGTCCATATATTCTTTACACAATTGTTCGTATTAAATCCATTTTAAGCCGTTACACAGAAAGCGGAAAAAGTGTAGATACAAAGACGATAAAAGGGGCAGTAAATGACAGTGAAAAAGCATTGATGTTAGAATTATCTCGCTTTAATTCTATTATTGCACCTGCATTTGAAGAAAAAGCACCTCATAGAATTTGTTCTTATATTTACGATTTGGCAAATGCTTTTAACAGTTTCTATCATGAAACAAAGATTTTATCAGAAGAAGATGAAGATAAGAAAGCATCCTGGATTTGTTTGTTGACATTGACAGAAAAAGTATTAGAAACATGTATTGATTTACTGGGATTTGACGCGCCGGATAGAATGTAAAAGATACCCCCCGCTGCAAGGTTCATGCTGAGCCTTTGCAGGGGTTTTTCGTTATTTTGAATAAGTCCTTGCGGCTGGTTTGTCCGATTGGTTGAAAAATGTGCACATAAGAGGAAAAATGCATATAGATAATTGCAAAATATGGCATTAAATAGTATTATTAAGAAAAATATTTGTGCAGAATGTATGAATATTTAAAGAGAAAGGAGAAGACTATGAAAAAAAGAAACATGAAAGTATTCAGTTTGCTTTTAGTAGCCAGCATGACTGTTCCACAGTTAGCTGATTATTCACAGCTTTCAGGACTTACTGTAGTACATGCGGCAGTAAATGAACAAGTTTCTCAAAAAGCAGTAACTGAAGTATGGCGTCACCTTACATCAGGTGCAACAAATGACAATGGAAAGAAACCGGCAGTATTGAAGAACACCAATGAAAATGCAATCGATCCTGCAGGTGGAGAAATCAGTCTTGTATTAAAGACTTCACAGAACTCTGCTTTAAACAGAGTTCAGATTTGTCCATATTGGGTAGATGGAGGCAACTTCATAAATGCAGTAGGATTTGATGCAAACAGTAAATGGTTCTTTGAATACAAGGCAGATGGTTTAGCTGGTAATTGGCCTGGACTTGGCATTTCTGAATGGAATACAGATGAGGAAGTTCCTATTGTAATTTCCTGGAAGGGAAATGTGTATACTGTTACAATTAATGGTCAGAAGTGTGCAGAGCAGACAGTACCTGCTGAATTTTTAGAAGCATTAAAAGGCGGAAGTTTTGCAATTAAGGCCGGTACTTATGGTCAGGATATAACAGACGTCTATTTTAAAGATGTTCAGGTTAAGAACAGCAAGGGAGAAGTCGTTGTAGAAAAAGGCGCTGATACATGGGAATTGTCTACCGGAAATGGTGAAAGCTTTGAAGCCGGCACAGAAATTACAACAGTAACTTTAACAGGTAAAGTTGTAGATGCTGACAAGAATCCGGTTGCCGGAGCTACTGTTACTGTTGGGGATAAGAGCACAACAACAGGCGAAGACGGTACTTGGACACTGGAAGGTATTGAATCAGGCGAAGTTGAAATTGCAGTAAGCAAAGAAGGCTATAAGAGTGCAACAACAACTGCAACCATTGAAAAAGAAGACAAAGTAATTGCAGATATTACTTTATCCACAGGTGATGCAGTAGATTTCGAAGGCACAGCAGATGAAAGTATTTCTTCCGATGAGATGAAAGTGGCAATTGACAGTGAATTCCCACGAGTAGCAGGATATGAAATTTTAAAAGGTAACGGAGCCGGCAAGAAAATGTATGGCCAGACTGAAAAGCTGGATACTATCGTGCTTAACCAGACATCTGCAAATGATTCTACAGGTATTGCGATAAAACCAGAAGTTACTTCTAAAAAAGAAGGCACAAACAAGATGGTTTACACAATGAAGTTAGATGATGAAAACAACAATATTCATGCAACGATTAAAGCAGAGCTGGTAGTAGAGAAAAATACACTTGCTTTCAATATTAAATCTGTAGAAAGAGAAGAAGGCTCTGAATTAGTAAAAACAATCAATATTCCTAATCAAAATCTGGTATCTGTAAGAACTTCACAGGCAGGCGCAAGATTTGATGGTGCGAATATGTCCAACAACACAAAGAGCAGCGGAGATACACATCAGGATGTTGCTTCCATGGGAACTGGTAAAACCGGTTATATGTATGCATTTGTATCTAATTCTGATTTAAGTGCAGGTCTTTGGAGTAACTCTGAAAACAATGTAAACCGTGACTGGCAGCGTGTTGTAGCTAATACAGCAGCAAAAGAAGGATATCGTGAAACAGGTTTGAGCAGTAACTACTGGACATGGCAAAAAGGTGAAGGTTATAGAGTAGAAGATGAAACTTATGAACTTCCTTCCACAAAGATTGCAATTACAGCAGATGAAAACAGCGATGAAAAAGTAGACTGGCAGGATGGTGCTATTGCTTACCGTGATATTATGAACAATCCAAAGGGAAGTGAATTAGTACCTGACAGAGCTGCACTTCGTATCGCAATGAACTTCTCCAGCCAGGCACAGAACCCATTCCTGATGACTCTGGATAATGTTAAGAAAGTATACTTAAATACAGATGGTCTGGGACAGAGCGTTCTGTTAAAAGGTTACGGAAGTGAAGGACATGACTCCGGACACTTGAATTACGCTGATATCGGTACCAGAATCGGTGGCGCAGAAGATATGACAACTCTTATGAAAGAGGGTGCAAAATACGGAGCTACCTTTGGTATTCACGTAAATGCCAGTGAAACTTATCCGGAATCTATTTACTTCGAAGAAGACAGATTGATGAAAGGTTCCAATGGAAAATATTCTTATGGTTGGAACTGGTTGGATCAGGGTATTAATATTAATGCGGACTATGACTTAAGACATGGTCGTGAACAACGTTTCTTAGATTTAAAAGAAAAACTGGATGCAGCAGATCCGGACGGAAAGAATGACCTTGACTTTATCTATGTAGACGTATGGGGCAATGGTCAGTCCGGTGATAACGGTACATGGGCAAGCCGCCAGCTGGCAAAAGAAATCACAGAAACATGTGATTGGCGATTAGCAGGTGAGTGGGGACATGCAAATGAGTATGATTCTACATTCCAGCACTGGGCAGCAGACCTTACTTATGGTGGAGCAGCGAATAAAGGTATTAACAGTGCAATCACAAGATTTATTCGTAACCATCAGAAAGATTCATGGGTTGGTGATTATCCAAGCTATGGCGGAGCAGCAGTTAATCCACTTCTTGGTGGATACGATATGAAAGACTTTGAAGGATGGCAGGGAAGAAATGACTATAAGGGATACATTGAAAACCTCTTTGACGATGATGTATCTACAAAATTCCTTCAGCATTACGAAGTTATGCAATGGGTAGACGGAGATGCTACTATGGTTGCAGGCTCAGTATGGACTCCTGAAATGAAAGTTGTTCTTCAGGATAAAGAAAGAAAACAGACTGTTACAGTAGAAAGACAGTCCAATGATGGAAGCAACCCGGGTTATAGCTTGAGAACCATGAAGTTCGATGACGGAAATGGTGAAAGAGTAATCATGGATGGTGAAAAATACTTAATTCCATGGTACTGGGATGCAAATGGTAATTCTTTAGGTGATAACTATAAACTGTATCACTGGAATCAGGCAGGCGGAGAGTCTACATGGAAACTTCCGGCTGGATGGGAAAATGCAAAAATTTACGAACTTACAGAAAACGGTAAGGTAGAAGTAACAAATGCGACTGTATCTGATGGTCAGATTACAATTAATGCAACAGCAAAAACACCTTATGTTCTCTATCAGACAGAAGCTAAAAATCCAACAAATAAAGAACTGAATTGGAGTGTTGGAACTCATCTTGTAGATACAGGATTTAACAGTGCTTCTTTAGAACAGTGGAAGATTACAGGTGAAAAAGATGCTGCACAGATTATTCACAGTGCAGGCTTCAACCCAATGCTGCGTCTGAATAACCAGACAGATGAAGTAGTTCTGGAACAGAAAGCTACAGGCCTTGAAAAAGGAAAACAGTATGTAGCAATGGTAGGAGTAGATAACAGAAGTGATGCAAAAGCTTATCTGGAAGTTACATCTGGTGATAAGACAGAATCTAATTACACTACAAGATCTATTGCTAAGAACTACAGCCAGGCAGATGCTCATAATACAAATGGAAGCAATGCAACAATTAAAGGTCAGGGAAGTTACTTCCAGAATATGTATGTATTCTTTACAGCAGATGAAAACGGCGAAGCAACTATCAGACTGAAACGTGAAAAAGGTGAAGGCGAAGTTTACTTTGATGATTTAAGACTTGTTCAGAATGATTCTAACAACTTTGTATCTGACAGTAAATTTGTACAGAACTTCGAAACAGTTCCACAGGGATTATGGCCATTCGTAGTAGGTGGAGCAGAAGGCGTTACAGATAACCGTACTCACTTATCTGAAAGAAATAAAAAAGATTCAAAATATACATCTGCAGGTTGGTTTACAAAGAAACTGGATGATGTATTAGAAGGTGACTGGTCCTTAAAGACAAACGGTCTGACACAGAGAGGAAACCTGATTTACCAGACAATTCCACAGAACTTCCGTTTTGAAGAAGGCGTTACATACAATGTAAGCTTTGATTATCAGTGTGGTTCCGAAGGAACTTATGCATTGGCAATCGGTAACGGAAATGTAGAAAATGGAAATGTAGAGTACATTCCATTAGAATCTTCTATTCCGGTAGAATCTTCTATTCCGGGTGGAAAGAGAGCAGAAACAAAACAATATAAATTCCGTATTACAGGTGCAGAAGGCGGACAGAGCTGGTTTGGTATTCAGTCTACAAGAACAGCTCCTGATCTTCAGGGAACAGGTGGCGGAGATGCTGACTTTGGTGGATACAAAGATTTCGTTTTAGATAATCTTGTAATCGAAAAATCCAAAGCACAGAAAGCAAAACTGGAAACTTTAGTAGCTGAAAATGAAGGACGCTATGAAGTAAACTATAGTGCTGATACATGGAAAACATTTACAGAAGCTATGAAAGCAGCAAATGAAAAATTAGATGATTTTGATGCAGATCAGGCAGCTGTAGATAAGGCATACGAAAACTTAGACAAAGCAATTAAAGGCTTGAAAGTAATCGGTGCAACTATGTCCGGTACAGTTACAGATACAAACGGAAGACCAATTGAAAACATTACTGTTAGTGTTAAGATGGATGACAAGACAGTGAAAACTGTTACAAACAGCCGTGGACAGTATACTCTTCCAGGTGTATTATTCGGTGAGTGGACAGTAAAAGCAGACAGTCCAATTTGGGCAAAAGCAACAGCAAAAGTTAAAGTTACAAAAGACAACCTTGAATTTACACAGGACTTCCAGTTAAAGGATACACAGTCTTCTGTAGAAGGTCATGTAACTGCTCTTGGTAAAAATGTAGAAGGTGCTACCGTATCTCTTAAAGGAAAGAGCAGACCGGAAGCAATTCAGACAGATGCAAAAGGTGCATATAAGTTTGATAAGCTTTTAGCAGGAACTTACACATTAAAAGTTGAAAAAGACGGATATGATGTCTTTACACAGGAAATCACAATAACAAAAGAAAAAGGTCTTGTTCAGAATGTTATGTTACAGCCACTTTCTACTGTAGATTATGAAAATGACTATAGTGATGGCAAAAAGACATGGGATAACCTTGCAGGAAATACATCAAGTACAACAATCAGTGTGGCTGATGAAGCAATTAAGGTTAAATTCCCTGGCGGACATGCTAACGTTTATGAAACAGCAGCACCAAGATTTAAAAATGGTGTAGTTGAAATGGATATTACACCTGAAAAGAGCGGTAAACGTTTAGGTATTCTCCTTCGTGCAAATGGTATGAATGATCGTATATACGTTGGTGTAGGCGATTCAGAAAATACATGGTTTGCAGAATACTGGGGCAGCGATGGATCAAACTCATGGTCCAATATGTATAATGGTCCAACAGCATCAGCAGGTAAAACTTTACATCTGAAAGCTGAAATTATTGACACAACTGTTTCCTTATGGGTAGATGGTGAGTTAATATTCAGTAAGCTGAATATGGGTGGAATGCCAACAAAAGCTGGTTTTGTAGGTCTGAATACAAGAAATGCTAACAATGTAACAATTGACAATGTAAAAGTAACTTCTTATGATATGCCGGAAGGTAATGTGGAAACTGTTTCTGGTCATGTATCTGATAAAGCTGGAAAGGCATTAGAAGGTGCTACAGTTAGTCTCAAGAGTGCAGAAGGTGCAGCAGAAGCAATTGCTAAAACTGTTAAAACAGATGCTCTTGGAAACTACAAATTTAAAAATATTCCGTTAGGAAATTATACAGTAACAGTAACAGACGGAAAAGAAACAAAAACTCTGGACGTTGTAGTAGTACCTACAGATGATTACATCGTAGTATCTGAAGTTCGTTTTGGAGCAGATGCACCAGGTGTTGATAAGACAAACTTAAATGATGCTATCACAGCAGCACAGAACAAACAGAAGGAAGATTATCTGAGTGCTGGTTGGGCTGAATTTGAAGCTGCATTAGGAGAAGCAGAGGCTGTAGCAGCAGATAATAAAGTAACTTTCAATCAGGTAAATGATGCAGAAGAGAAACTGACACAGGCTATGAACGTTTTAAAGAAAGTTCCTGAAAAAGCTGGCCTGAAAGCAGCAATTGATGCAGCAAAAGAGAAAAAAGAAGCTGATTACACACCAGAAACTTGGGCACCATTTGCAGAAGCATTAAAAGCAGCAGAAGAAGTTTATGCAAATGCAGAAGCAACAGAAGAAATGGTACAGGATGCTGTAAATGCTCTGTTAGAAGCATCAGAAGGATTACAGGCTCCAAAACCATCTAAAGACGCGTTAGAAAAAGCTCTTGCAGCAGCAAAAGAACTGAAGAAAGAAAACTATACAGCAGATAGCTGGAAAGCATTCTCAACTGAACTTCAGAAAGCACAGGCAGTTTACGATAACGCAGATGCAACAGCAGAAGAAATTGCAAAAGCAGTTGCAGATTTAGAAACAGCACAGAAGAACTTAGTAGAAAAATCCGGTTGGGTTGAAACCGAAAATGGATGGGAATACTACGAAAATGGTAAGAAAGTTGTTGGCTGGAATGCAATTGAAGGACATTGGTATTACTTCAATAAAGATGGAATCATGGCAACAGGCTGGACAGCAGTAGATGGACATTGGTATTATCTGAATACAGATGGAACAATGGAAACAGGCTGGGCATCCATCAGTGGCAAATGGTACTATCTGAATGCAGATGGAACAATGGCAACAGGTTGGACAGCAGTAGATGGACATTGGTATTATCTGAACACAGACGGAACAATGGAAACAGGCTGGGCACTTGTAGATGGTAAATGGTATTACCTGAACACAGACGGAACAATGGAAACAGGTTGGGCATCTGTAGGTGGTAAATGGTACTACCTGAATGCAGATGGAACAATGGCAACAGGCTGGACAGCAGTAGATGGTAAATGGTATTACCTGAATGCAGACGGAACAATGGAAACAGGTTGGGCATCTGTAGGTGGTAAATGGTATTACCTGAATGCAGATGGAACAATGGCAACAGGCTGGACAGCAGTAGGTGGACATTGGTATTATCTGAATGCAGATGGAACAATGGCAACCAGTCAGTGGATTGACGGATACTATGTAGATGCATCCGGAAAGATGGCATAGATCATAGTAAAGAAAATTTAATAAGTATTAAATTTTAATTAAAGAGGAGCTGTTGCTTCAACGATGAAAAAATCGTGAAGCAACGGCTTCCTTTTTTTCTGTTTTATGTTAGAATGGGGGTATCAGAAACAATGTTGGGGAAAAACGGAAAGTATATGAGGGAAAAGAAATGGAGAAGATGAAACAGAAGTATCTGGAAAAAATGGCAGAACTATATCCAACAATAGCAAAAGCATCTACAGAGATTATTAATTTGCAGTCAATTTTAAATCTGCCAAAAGGAACCGAACATTTTATTACAGATATACATGGAGAATACGAAGCATTTTCTCATGTATTGAAAAATGGTTCAGGTTCGATTCGAAGAAAAATTGATACCGTTTTTGGGCATACTATGAACAAACAGGAAAAGAAGAGTCTTGCCACCTTAATCTATTATCCAAAAGAAAAAATAGCGTTAATTAAGAAACAGGAAATAGATATGGAAGAGTGGTATAAAATTACATTGTATCGTTTAATTGAAGTATGTAAAAAAGCTGCATCCAAGTATACGCGTTCAAAGGTAAGAAAAGCCCTTCCGAAAGATTTTGCCTATGTTATTGAAGAATTGATTACAGAAAGATGGGATGTTACAGATAAAGAATCTTATTATGAACAGATTATATGTACGATTATTGACATTGGTCGTGCAGAAGAATTTATTATTGCTTTATCAGAACTTATACAGAGGTTGGTGGTAGATCATCTTCACATTCTGGGAGATATTTATGACAGGGGACCGGCACCTCATCGGATTATGGATAAACTTGAATCCTATCATTCTTTAGATGTCCAGTGGGGAAATCACGATATTTTGTGGATGGGAGCAGCTGCAGGTCAGGAGTGTTGTATAGCAACTGTCATCCGAATTTGTGCCCGTTACGGAAATCTGGACATTCTGGAAGATGGATATGGTATTAACTTATTGCCATTAGCAACGTTTGCTCTGACATATTACAAAGAAGACACTTGCCAATGTTTTAAAATCAAAGGGAATCATCGTTTAAATCCCGTAGAGCAGGATTTGAATATGAAAATGCATAAGGCGATTTCCATTATTCAATTTAAACTGGAAGGACAGCTTCTTATGCGAAGACGGGAATTTGGTATGGCAGACAGGGCACTCTTAGATGACATTGATTATTCAGAAGGAACAATTCGCTTAAAGGGAAAGGAATATAAGTTGTTGGATAGTTATTTTCCGACTATTGATGCAGAAAATCCTTATGAACTTTCAAAAGAAGAAAAGGAAGTTATGGAAAGATTGGTGTCAGCATTTGTAAGCTGCGAAAAATTGCAAAGTCATATACAGTTTCTTCTGAAAAAAGGAAGTATGTATAAAATCTTTAATGGAAATTTGCTCTACCATGGATGTATTCCAATGAACGAAGACGGTAGTTTAAAAGAAGTACAGATTTTTGAAAAATACTATAAAGGAAAAGCCTTGTATGATGTGTTAGAAAGTTATGTTCGTAAAGCTTTCATGGCAAGAGACAGGAAGGAAAAAGAAAGGGGAAAAGATATGCTGTGGTATATTTGGACCAGTCCGAATTCTCCTTTATTTGGAAAAACCAAAATGGCAACTTTTGAACGTTATTTTCTGGAAGAAAAGGAAACACATCGAGAGATAAAGAATCCATACTATAATTTTTTGGAAAGCGATGAGGCAGCAGAGAGAATTTTTGAGGAATTTCAAGTAAAAGGAGAAGAAAGGCATATTGTAAACGGACATGTTCCTGTACATCATACTTCAGGGGAAAGCCCGATTAAATGTAAAGGGAAGATTCTTGTTATTGACGGAGGTTTTTCAAGAGCATATCAAAAAGAAACGGGCATTGCAGGATATACTTTAATTTATAATTCATGGGGGATGATTTTGGCTGCTCATGAGCCGTTTACATCTACGCAGGACGCTATTACGAAAGAAAGTGATATTCTTTCCGACAGCATTTTAGTAAAAAGGGTGACAGAAAGAAAAAATGTAGGGGCAACAGATACAGGTGCAAAATTAAAAGAAAGGATAGCAGAATTGAAAGAGCTTTTAGATGCTTATAGAAACGGACTGCTAGTAGAAAAGCTATGAGAAATGAACAGATAAAGATTCAAGTAGAGGGTTCCGGAAAAGATACATATTTGGAAACTTATATTTTGGGAGATACAATGGATGGTGCAAGGAATAGGAAGACACCGTTAGTGCTGATATGTCCGGGAGGCGGTTATGCCATGACTTCTAATCGAGAGGCAGAGCCCATTGCTCTACAATTTAACAGTATGGGATATCAGGCTGCAGTTTTACGGTATTCCTGTGCTCCGGCAGTTTATCCTACAGCTCTTTGTGAAGTGGCACAAAGTGTAAAGCTTATCAGAGAACATGCAGAAGAATGGAATGTAGATGCAGAGAAAATTGTTGTTATGGGATTTTCGGCAGGAGGGCATTTGGCAGCCAGTTATGGTGTGTTTTGGAATGAGCCGTGGCTGGTAGAGAAAATGCAGTGTGATAAGAAACTTTTAAAGCCAAATGGACTTGTTTTGTGCTATCCGGTTATCAGTTCTAAGGAGGAAATCGCACATCAGGACAGTATCAAAAATCTGTTGGGAGAATCTTATCAAGAAAGGAAGGAGCAGGTGTCATTAGAGGATAAGGTGGGAAAACATACACCGAAAACTTTTCTGTGGCATACTTTTACAGATCCTGTCGTTCCTTTTTGGAATTCTTTCCGATTTGCAGAAGCATTGGGAAAAGCAGGGGTTCCAATGGAATATCATTTATATCCGCAAGGAGGTCATGGACTTTCACTGGCTAAAGAACAAACGGCAAATGCGGAAGGAAAAGGTGTGGAAAAAGCATGTCAGAGCTGGGTGTCCCTTCTTCATTCATGGATGCTGGAAAATTTCGGACTTTATTCGTAAAAAAGCCTTGCAATTATAGAAAAAATTGTGATATAATGCTTGCGTTGCTAGGTGCAATGTAGAAAATAACCACGCCTGTGAATTTCAACGGGGGGTGCTTAGAAAGTCCCGAAGGAGCAGAAGCAGGTGGAAGAGAAAACCAAAGGAGAGAAAAAAATGAGCGTTATTTCAATGAAACAGTTACTTGAAGCAGGTGTTCATTTCGGACATCAGACAAGAAGATGGAACCCTAAAATGGCACCATACATCTACACAGAAAGAAATGGTATCTACATCATCGACTTACAGAAATCTGTAGGAATGGTTGACGATGCATACAAAGCAATCGCTGACATCGCTGCAGAAGGTGGCACAATCCTGTTCGTAGGAACAAAGAAACAGGCTCAGGATGCTATCAAAACAGAAGCTGAAAGATGTGGAATGTTCTATGTAAATGAAAGATGGTTAGGCGGTATGCTGACTAACTTCAAGACAATCCAGAGCAGAATTGCAAGATTAAAAGAAATCGAAGCTATGGAAGCTGATGGAACATTTGATGTTCTGCCTAAGAAAGAAGTAATCAACCTGAAAAAAGAACTGGAAAAATTACAGAAAAACCTTGGCGGAATTAAAGAAATGAAAAAACTTCCAGATGCTATCTTTATCGTAGACCCGAAAAAAGAAAGAATCTGTGTACAGGAAGCTCATACATTAGGTATTCCGTTAATTGGTATCGCTGATACAAACTGCGATCCAGAAGAATTAGATTACGTAATCCCAGGAAACGATGATGCTATCAGAGCCGTAAAATTAATCGTTTCTAAAATGGCTGATGCTGTTATCGAAGCAAATCAGGGCGAAGCTACTGATGCTGAAGAAATCTTCGTAGAAGAAACAGAAGAAGTTGTAGAAGAATAATCTTATTCAAAATGGAATAACTGAAGCTGTCATATAAAATTTAATTTTATGTGACAGCCTTATTCCGTATAAACGGTATTATACAGGAGGAATTAAAAATGGCTATTACAGCAGGAATGGTAAAAGAATTAAGAGAAATGACAGGCGCTGGTATGATGGACTGTAAGAAAGCTCTTACAGCAACAGAAGGCGATATGGATAAAGCAGTTGAATTTTTAAGAGAAAAAGGTCTTGCAACAGCTCAGAAAAAAGCTGGACGTATTGCAGCAGAAGGTCTTTGCCAGACTTTAGTATCTGCAGACGAAAAACACGCAGTTGTTGTTGAAGTAAATGCAGAAACAGACTTCGTTGCTAAAAACGATGTATTCCAAGGATATGTAGCTCAGGTTGCAGAAGCTGCTATGGAAACAGAAACAACTACAACAGAAGATTTCCTTGCTTCTCCATGGAAATTTGATACAACAAAAACAGTAAATGAAGCTTTAGCAGCACAGATCGCTGTTATTGGTGAAAACATGAACATCAGAAGATTTGCAAAAGTATCTGAAGAAAACGGATTTATCGCTTCTTATACACACATGGGCGGAAAAATCGGCGTTTTAGTTGATGTTGAAACAGATGTTGTAAACGATGCAGTAAGAGAAATGGCTAGAAACGTAGCAATGCAGATTGCTGCTTTAAAACCACAGTACACAAACAGCTCTGAAGTAAGTGAAGAATATATTGCACATGAAAAAGAAATTCTTCTTGCTCAGATTATGAATGATCCAAAAGAATCCCAGAAACCAGAAAAAGTTATTCAGGGAATGATTAGCGGACGTATCAATAAAGAATTAAAAGAAATCTGTCTGTTAGATCAGGTTTATGTAAAAGCTGAAGACGGAAAACAGAACGTAGCTAAATACGTAGAAGAAGTTGCAAAAGCTAACGGCGCTAAAATCACTGTAAAAGGATTTGTTCGTTTTGAAACAGGCGAAGGAATCGAAAAGAAACAGGAAGATTTTGCTGCAGAAGTTGCTGCACAGATGGGACAATAATCCCGATTTTACAAATCTTAAATAAGAACCTTAAAACCCTTGAAAATCCAGTATTTTCAAGGGTTTTTCCTTTCCAGGGCACTTCATATATTGCATTATAAATTCATGTAACTTTTTAGGTGATTTTTCGTAATTGGTTCGTCAGTGTTTTCGTAATGATCCTGTACGAACTTCTTAACGCAAACTTCGCATGATTTTTAAGAAAAATGTGGCGATTTCGGTAGCTATCTATAATGCGATTTATAATGCAACTTTTCATTTTCGTAATCTTCGTAAAAAATCCACTGTTATTTCTTACTATTTTTCCTTCCTGATACCGGAAAGGAATGAATATGGCAAATATTATATCAGTAGTAAACCAGAAAGGCGGAACCGGAAAATCCGCATGTGCTGCAAATCTTGGTGTGGGGTTGGCTCTTATGAATAAGAAGGTGTTAGTTGTGGATGCTGATCCTCAGTCAGATGTGTCTGCGGGATTTGGCTTCCGTGACTGCGATAATAGTAATGAAACATTAACAACCCTGATGGAAATGGTGTTGAGTGATGAAGATATTCCTGAAGACTGCTTTATCCAGCATACAGAGGAAGGTATTGATATTATCTGTTCCAATATTGGACTGGCAGGAACCGAGGTTCAGCTTGTAAATGCAATGAGCCGTGAGTTTGTCCTAAAACAGATATTAAACAGAGTAAAAGACCGGTACGATACAATTTTGATAGATTGTATGCCATCTTTGGGTATGATCACCATCAATGCCCTGGCAGCATCAGATGAAGTATTAATTTCGGTAGAAGCATCTTATCTTCCAATCAAGGGATTGCAGCAGCTCTTAAAGACAATCGGAAAAGTCAGAAGACAGATTAACCCGAAACTGCAGATTGCTGGTATCCTTTTCAATATGGTGGATGCTCATACAAATGATGCCAGAAACAATATGGAGCTTCTTCATAATGCATATGGAAATCAGATACATGTATTTGAAAATTATATTCCATTTTCTGTCAGGATGAAAGAAGCGGTTAGAGAGGGGCAGAGTATTTTTAAGTACGAACCAAAAGGTAAAGTTGCGAAAGCTTATATGAGTTTTACGGAGGAGGTTCTTGAACATGGCAGGTAAAAAGAAACCAACGCCAATCCCATTACAGTCATTAGATGACCTGTTCGGAACAACAAGCGAGGAACAGGCAGGCATCCAACAGATTGCTCTGGATAATCTGCATTCCTTCTCTAATCATCCGTTTAAGGTTCTGGATGATGACAAGATGACTGAGTTGTCTGAAAGCGTGAGGACGCATGGAGTTTTGGTGCCTGGTATTGTGAGAATAAAGGACACCGGCGGTTATGAAATTATAGCAGGGCACCGCCGTAAGAGGGCGTGTGAGATTGCTGGTTTGAAAACCATGCCAGTCATAATTAAAGACCTGACAGATGATGAATCGACTGTGATTATGGTTGATTCAAACATTCAGCGTGAAGAACTGTTGATCAGTGAAAAGGCATTTGCCTATAAAATGAAATATGATGCATTGAAACGCCAGGGCAAACGAAGTGATTTAACTTCTTGCCAAGTTGGCAAGAAGTTGGCGGCAGAGGATATCAGCCAAAACTCAGAGGATAGCACACGGCAGATTTTCAGGTATATCCATCTGACGGAATTACTTCCAGCTCTTCTGGACATGGCAGATCATAAACAGCTCCCGTTTAATACTGCTGTTGAATTATCATATTTGAAAAAAGAGGAACAGGATATATTACTGCAGTATATGGGTAACCATGAAATGGTTCCGTCCATGAAGCAGGCGCAGGAAATGAAGAAGTGCTCTAAGGAACATATACTGACATATCCGGAAATTGATAGTATCTGTTGCCAGAGTAAAACAGAAAAATTACAGGTGAAGCTGCCGGAAAAGAAACTCCGGATGTTTTTCCCGGAGAGTTATTCCAAAGAGCAGATAGAAGATGTGATTTTTAAATTGTTAAAGGAATGGGCAGATAATAAGGAGCGTGTTCATAATGACAATCGTGGATGTGATTAAGAAGGCATTGTTACCACTGGCAGCTATGGCATTCTGGCTCTGGATGGTAAAAACGATTATGGGAGTAAGCGGGAATACAAATTTATTTATGTTCTTGTTCCTTGCAGGGCTTCCGTTTGGAATACATAAAATGTGTATCATTTTGATCCCCAGAGGCTATGATGTTGGGGGCACCGTTGGAATGATTGCATTGAGTGTTATTGCGGGTGGTTTATTTGGAAGTCTTATGATTCCATACTATATTGTGAGGGCAATCTATGTGACCATTCGTTATATAGTAAAAAGATAATGAATAGTAGATTTGAGGCAGGCTTGCGAAAAACAAATTCGTAAGCCTGCCTTTTTGTATTAAGAAAACCACGCGATAGTCGCGTGGTTCTATAGAAGCTTTAGCGATG
>URHS01000003.1 GCA_900547685.1 uncultured Blautia sp.
TTCTATTATGCAGGAAAAAGTAACAAAAAGAAACCCCTAACCCCTCATGAATGAGGGGCAGGGGAGTTGAATAGGCGAAGCCTATTTTTTATACAGAAATTTGTATCCTATGAAATAAAATATGTTGGGATTAAAGAATGCAGTCTGATGAGAAATTTAATAAAAAACACAAAAAAATACGGAAACAGAGAAAAAGCATTGAATAAATCACTGCTTTATGGCATCATTATAATTGACAAATGTCAAAAAAGGTATTCTGTATGGACTGAATACTACAAAATGGTAAAGGAAAAACAGCAGTTGTTGGAATATTGTATTTTATATTAAAGTAGTGGTAAGAGCTGATTTTGGCTGTTTAATTAGAAGCGAAAGTGTTCTGTTAAATTTAGAAGGAGAAAAATATGAGGGAATTAAAACAAGAAAGAGGGAAACGGATTGTAGGAATCTTAACTGCTGTAAGTGCCTTGTTTTTGTTGATCGGAGTATTTTTATGGCAATTCAATGAAGATATGAAGAAGATGGAATATTCTCGTAACCGTACTAAAATGCTGGATGTTGCGGATAAAGCTGCTTTAACAATTGAGAATAAATTAAATAATACGGTCAGTATATTGGAAACAGCAGCCGGACGCATGAATCCTGAAGAAGCAATGGAAGATTCAGAAACAATGGCATATCTGAAGACTTTAGCAGAGAATAATGATGTGGATCGCATAGGCGTGATGGATTTACAGGGGAATGTTCTGACGACAAAAGGGAAAAGAGCTAATGTGGAAGGTCAGGAGTTTTTTCAGAAGTCATTGAAAGGTGAGTGTTTTATCAGTAATGTATTTCCAACAGAAACAACGATAGAAAAGAGTGTTGGTGTATCAGTTCCTATTAAAGCGGAGAGTGAAGATATAATTGGTGTATTGTATTGCGTAATTCTTGTAAAGGATTTGGGAATTAATACAGAGTTTCAAGAGGAAGAAAGCCAGGGAACACTTGTTCATGTCGTAGATGCAGACGGCAATTATATTTCAAAAGGAAAACGGGGGAATTATGCCTGTGAAGGAAAAGACAACATATTTGAGGCATTAGAAAATGTTGAAATTTCTCGAAAAGAAATAAAAGAGTTGATAACAAGCGAAAAGAGTGAATTTCGTAAAATTACGTACGATGAAGGATTCCGTTTGATGTGTTTTTCACCGATGAATATAGAAAATTGGTGTGTAATTAGTGTTTTGACGAAAGAAGCGGCAAGTATTAATATCAATTATTCACAGAAAATAGTGCTGATGTTGATTGCGAAAATTATGTTGTCTGTTATAGCACTGATTGCCATTGGATATTATGTGGTTACCAAAGAGAAGAAGTTTATTCAAAAATTGAATCATGAATTACTTCTTAAAGATGAAATATTCCGGATTGCTGCAACAGAAGCAAAAAGTTTTGTATTTATATATAATGTAGATACAAAACGGATAGAATTTATGAACTACAAAGAAGGTTATGCAGAATTATTTGCTCAAACCATTGAAAACTTTCCGGAAAATATCCCGGCTTTTATCCCACGCAACAGTATGGCATATAGCGAAATCCAAAAAATGATTGAAGAATTAGAAGCAGGGAATGATGTGGTGGAAGGAGAAATTTCTTTTGATTTATATGGGCAGATTGTACATTATAATGCAAAAATAACAAGTGCCAGAGAAACGACAAAAGAAGGAAGACTTCGAATTGGAAGTCTTGTTGATGTAACAGAAGAAAAACAAAATGCAATATTCTTGAAAAGTCAGGTAGGAAAGGATTCGTTGACGAAGGTGTATAATCGTCTTGCAGCCATCGAGAAAATTGACGGTTTTCTGAAAAGAAATAAAGGTCAAATATGTGCCTTTTTAATTGTTGATTTGGATAATTTTAAAGCGGTCAATGATTCTTTGGGACATCTGACAGGAGACAGGGCATTAATTGATGTGGCAAATATCATACAGAAGCATGTGAGGCCACGGGACGTTGTATGCAGACTGGGTGGAGATGAATTTGTAGTATTCCTTGCGGATATACCGAAAAATGTTATTCGACGAAATGTGGAAGCGCTGCTTCGCAAACTGCGGCTTACTTACGAATTTGACGGGAAGAAAGAATCTATTTCGGCATCTGTAGGAATTGCTGTAACGCCGGAAGATGGACAGGAATTTAAGATACTGTATGAGAAAGCTGATAAAGCGCTTTATCAGGTAAAGAAAAGTGGTAAAAATGGATATGTTTTCTATGAAGAAGTGTAACGTAAATTTTACGTTACACTTTTTTACAAATTATCTAAAAGGTATTATTAAAATTTCACAAATAAAAAAAATTGAGGAAAAAAACTTGCAAATGAAAAAAAATTTGGTAATATAAAGGTCATAACGTTATGATTACTACAAACGTAGAAATACTAGTATTGAAAGGAAATGTGACTATGACAAATTATACAGAAAAAGCGTATTTACTTCTTGATGTAGGAGGAACTCAGATTAAAGGTGCTGTGTTTGATGAGAAAGGGAACAGAAAAACAGATATTTCTTCTTATCCATCAAAATCCAGAGAAAGTGCAGATGTTATTCTTGATAACTTTGCTTTTATTTTGAGAGAATTAATGAATACAAATCCTCAGGCGGAAATAATAGGAGTTGGTATGGCATTTCCGGGACCTTTTGATTATGAAAAGGGAATTTGTCAAATCCAGGGATTGAATAAATATGACAGCATTTACGGAAGAGCCTTGGAACCTGAAATGAAAAAAAGAATTCCTGAAATTGAAAATGCTAAATTTGGTTATTTACATGATATTGAGGCATTTGCAGTTGGGGAAGCATGGTTCGGAGAAATGCAGAATGAATCAAAAATCGTATGCCTTTGCATAGGAACAGGTACAGGAACAGCATTTTTAAAAGATAGAGTTCCACAGAAATCAGGAGAGGGAGTTCCAGAATGTGGTTGGCTGTACTGGCTTCCATATAGAGATTCTATTATTGACGACTACATTTCTGTAAGAGGACTGGAACGAATTTGCAAGGAAGTATTTGGAGAACCTAAGAGTGGAAAAGAACTTTATGATTTATGTCAGAAAAATGATGAAGCGGCTTTGGAAGCATGGAAGAAATTTGGGGATGAGATAATAGCAGCAATTCTTCCTGTTATTGAAGACTTCCATCCGAATGCAATTATTTTCGGCGGTCAGATTTCAAAGAGCTTTTCTTATTTTGGCAAAGACTTTGCAAAAGAATGTGAAAAGAGAAATATTAAAATTCATGTTCAGACAGAAACTTCTGAGAAAGCTATGCAAGGATTGTTTGTGAAAATGACAAGAGGATGAAAATGTTAGATAGAGAGAAGGGAGCCATCCCACTGTATACACAGTTAGAAATGGTTTTAAGAAAGAAAATCGAACAGGGTGAATATACGAAGGGCGATTTTTTTCCTACAGAAAAGGAACTTATGGAAATTTATCAGGTTTCCCGTGTGACAGTCCGTCAGGCAATGGCAAGATTGGTTCAGACCGGTTATGTCAGAATTCGCAGAGGTATCGGAACAGATGTTGTATACGATAAAATCGAGGAGCAGATAGAGAGTGTTATCAGTTTTACAGAAGAAATGCGAAAGCATAATATCTTTATGACGACCTCATATTGCAGCATGGAATTAGTAAAACCCGGTGAACTGGTGGCAAAGCAGCTGCAAATTCCTTTGACGGAAAAATGCTATTGTCTGAAAAGGGTTAGAAATGTAGACGGGAAGCCTATTGTTTATACGGTTACATATTTAAAGAAGATTAAAGAACTTCCTCTGGATAGTCACTATTATACAGAATCCTTATACCAGTATTTAAGGGAAAGTCATGGTATATGGATTGGATCCGGAAAGGATACATTGGAGGCGGCACTGCCTTCCCCTGAAATACAGAAGTATTTAGAAATAGAAGCGCAAATGCCCATTTTTATAAGAACCCGCCAGACATTTTTGCCGGGAGGGGAAATTTATGAGTATTCCAGATGCTATTATCCGGGCAATAAATATAAATATACAGTAGATTTATAGGAGAAAGCAGAATAATGAATATTGTAAGTAAATACAACAATTATGATTTGCATCCGGCTACTACAGTCAAAGGTTTTGATGATTGTATTTGGGATGGTAAAGAAAATACAATAAATGAACTGAAAGAGAGAGTGGAGAAATTTCTTGCAGTTAATAAAAAAGTTGTTGTGTGTATGGATATGTATCCGGGGGTAGAGAAAGAGGATATTCTGGATATCGTGAATAACTTAGCTCCGGTTAGAATTTTTGATATGGAAGACTATGCCAAATCAGAACAGGAACTTAACGAGGAATTTTACGAATATATAACAGATGACAGAGTATTTGGGATTATCTGCCACAAAAAGCTGGAAGATTTTTTCCATCAGGAAAAATTGGAAAAAGCAGCTGAGGAACTGAAAGATATTCAGGAGGGAATTATTGTAATCGCAGGTGTTGGGGCAGGGCTTTTATCAGAAGGCGATATTTATGTATATTGTAATATTACCCGCTGGGAAATTCAGTTAAGATACCGCAAAGGTATGCCGAACTGGCACTGTACAAATACAGAGGATCCGGTTTTGACAAAATATAAAAGAGGATTTTTCATTGAATGGCGTCTGGCAGACAGATATAAAAAACAAAGATATGAGAAATTTGATTATGTGTTGGATACCGAGGTAAAAGGACATCCTGTTTTAGCTTCCGGTGAGGCTTTCAGAGAAGGTTTAAAACAGATAAGTAAAAAACCATTTCGTATGGAGCCTTATTTTGACCCAGGCGTATGGGGCGGACAGTGGATGAAAGAAAACTTTGGTTTGGACAAGGAAAAAGAAAACTTTGCATGGAGTTTTGATGGTGTACCGGAAGAAAATAGTTTAAATCTGAAAATAGGTAATCATATTTTAAAAATCCCGGCTATTGATTTGGTACTTTATGCACCTCACGAACTTTTAGGAGAACGTGTACATGGAAGGTTTGGTGCGGAATTCCCTATCCGTTTTGATTTACTGGATACTATGGGCGGTGGAAATCTGTCCTTACAGGTACATCCGCTGACAGAATACATACAGGATACATTTGGAATGCATTACACACAGGACGAAAGTTATTATCTTCTTGATGCAGATGAAACAGAAGAAACTTATGTTTATCTGGGTGTAAAAGAAAATGTAGATCGTAAAGCAATGGAAAGAGATTTAAAGGCAGCAGAAAAAGGAGAAATTCAATTTCCTGCTGAGAAATATGTAAATAAAGTACCTGTGAAAAAACATGACCATGTTTTAATACCGGCAGGTACTGTACATTGTTCGGGAAAGAACACCATGGTATTGGAAATCAGTGCTACACCATATATCTTTACCTTTAAACTCTGGGATTGGGGCAGATTAGGTCTGGATGGACTGCCAAGACCAATTCATGTGAACCATGGAATGAAGAATATTCAGTGGGACAGAGATACGAAATGGATTTATGAAAATGTGGTAGGACAGCAGAAAACCCTTGAGAAAGGGGAGGGTTATGAAGTAGAAAGAACAGGACTTCATAACAGAGAATTTATTGATACTTTCCGTTATACTCTGACAGAACCTTATACGGTAAATACAGAAGATTCTGTACATGTAATGAACTTGGTAGACGGAAGTCATGCCCTTATTGAAAGCGTAGACGGAAGCTTTGAGTCATTTGAAATTCATTATGCAGAAACTGCTATTGTACCTGCTGCAGCAGGTCAGTACAGAATTGTACCTGAAAATGAAGAAATTAAATTAATTGTGGCTACTGTACGTAAATAGGAAAGGAGATTATAAAATGGCACATAAAATTAAAACCGTATATGTAATTCATCATTCACACACAGACATCGGCTATACTGATTTACAGGAACGTGTAATTGATAATCAGACAGACTATATTCGTACAGTGCTGTCTATTATGAAAAAACCGGAATATCAGGGTTTTCGTTGGAACTGTGAAACACTTTTCTGTGTAGAAGAGTTTTTCAAAACAGCTTCTGAGGAAGAAAAGGAAGAGTTTTGTAATCTGGTAGCAGAAGGAAAACTGGGACTTTCTGCTAATTATCTGAATTTTAATGACTTACTGGACAGTGAAGTTTATAATGAGCGTCTGCAGGAGTGGAGAAAATACTTCGAAGGAAAAAATATTCCAATGAAAACCGCTATGTTCGCAGATATTAATGGTATTTCCATGGGATGTCGTGATGCAATGCTGGATAATGGAGTAGAATTTTTGTATACAAATATCCACTGCCATCATGGTATGTATCCTCTGCGTCAAAATCAGAATGCATACTGGTGGGAAAATGCAGAAGGAAAACGACTGTTAGTGTGGAACGGCGAACATTATAATCTGGGAAATGTACTGGGATTTAAACCGAATTATGTTACAAACTTTATGCAGGACAGCTATCTGGGAGGTAAACAGGAAGCAGAAGGTCCGGTAGAAGAACTGCATCAAAACTTGCTTCGCTATTTAGATGAATGTGAAGAACAAGGATATGCTTATAACTTTATTATTTCTTCTGTATCCGGTGTATTCAGTGACAATGCTCCGCCGGAAGTAGAGATTTTGGAAAATATTGAAGAATATAATCGCCGCTATGGAAATGAAGTTGAAGTAAAAATGGTTTCCTTACAGGAATTGTATGAAGCAATTAAAAATGAGTTTGCAGATGCGCCGGTATATCATGGTGATTTGACAGACTGGTGGGCAAACGGTGTGGGAAGTACACCTTACGCAGTAAAACATTATCGTGAGGCACAGCATTATTATCACTTATGCAAACGTCTGGATGAGGATATAGAAACAAAATATCCTGAATTATACAGAACAGCGCAGGATAATCTTATGCTTTATGCAGAACACACATGGGGTCATTCTTCAACGATTACAAATCCTTATGATACCATGGTTTTGAATTTGGATATGCGTAAAAACAGCTATGCTTCCAAAGCACATGAGGCATCTGCCAGAATGTTAAACCAGATTATTAAGGAAAAAGGTGATGTGCTTCGTTACTATAATACAAATGGAAAGATTAAAGTCTGCAACGTTTCTAAAACAGAAGGACCTCAGCTTGTAGAGTTTTATATCGAAACCATGATGCTGCCAAATGCAGAGGTGAGAAATGAAAAAGGTGAAGTAATTACCTGTCAGGTTTCTCCTCATCCAAGAGGAAGAAATGTCAGCTTTGTAGATACTTTCCTGCCGGGAGAGGAAAAAACATATACATATTGCAGTAAAGAAGCAGTAGTGGAAACACTGAATACACGTCAGTGCTATGCAGGTGCAGAGCGTATTCGTGATATTGTAAATGAATATGATCCTGAGACCTATCATCTGCCATATTATTTCGAAAATAAATTCTTCCGTTTGTCTTATGCTCCTCATGAAGGAATAACATCTTTCATCGATAAGAGAACAGGCAAGGAAATGCTGGGAAAAGGTGTTGCACCTATTTTTACACCAATGTATGAAGTTACAAAGGTATTAAACAGAAATCAGGCAGGATGTCCGGAAGAAACAGAAAGAAGAATTATGGGCAGAAATATGCGTGGAGAACATGCACAGTTGTATGTGGGACGTCTGGAGGAAGTTATCCGTCAGGAAAGAGGACCGGTATTCACGGTACTTCGTCTTAAATTTACAATGGAAGGTTCTGTACATACAGAAGTGGTATTGAAGTTCTTTAATGAAATCCCACGTGTTGATTTCAGCCTTGAACTTGGTAAAACAATTTCTTCTGATATTGAGAGTGTATACCTGCCGCTGGATCTTGCTTTTGAAGACAGGAGTTTATATCTGAGAAAAGGAACAGAGGCATTCCGTCCGGGTGTAGATCAGATACCGGGTACCTGTATGGAATTCTATATGTCTGATCAGGGGCTTGGTTATGTGTCACCACAGGGCGGAGCTATGATTGCAATGCATGACACACCTCTTGTCTTTATGGGGGAAATGAAGCATCATCCAATTAGATTGTGTGAAGGATGCGAAGCAGATAATCATCGTCCTGTTTACTCATGGGTTATGAATAATATCTGGGAAACAAACTTTAAAATGGATTTATCAGGATTTAGCGAATTTAAGTACAGTTTGTGGTTGAGTAACGAAGAAAATCCTGAAAAAATGATGGATCAGTTAAAAGAGGCTGCTTATGCACCTCATGTATTGATTGTAGAATAAAAAATTTTATAAGATTTGCAGATGGAGGCACATCTGCAGCAATATCTGATGATTTTGAGAGGTATATAAATAAAGAGATGAATGTTAAGTTAAGACAGAAATTTATTCCTAATCAAAATCCCACAGAACGTGAACTTTTGATTGGAACTCGCGGTATTATGATAGAAGGTGCAGTTGCATCAATTATTTATGCAGCTGCAACAAATAATATTATGACGGGGTATCTTGGCTATCTGGGGGCATCAGTTGCTGCATGTGCCTCCATTGCTTTAATTCCGCAGTTGGGCTGTATTTTGCAGTTTTTTTCTCCGTTTTTGTTTGAGAGATTTCGTTACAGAAAACTGATTATATGGATTTTGTGTGTAATTTACCGTTTTTCCGCAGCGGCAATGTTTTTACTTCCCTTGCTTTTATCAGGCGCAAACCTTCGGGTGGGAACGGCAGTTGCCTTGTATGTAATTGCCTTTGCCAGTGCAGGTATTGTAACACCGGGACTTCAGCAGTGGACGATAAGCCTTGTTGACGTAAGTGAACGAGGGGTTTATATGGCTAAGAAGGATATTTTGGCAGTGGGAGTAAACAGTATCGTAACCTTTTTACTCAGTCGCCATTTGGACAAGCTTATGGCAGTGGGAAGAGACAGTGAAGGGTATCAGACAGTAGGTGTTGTCTGTCTGGTATTAGCTCTTTTAGATGCGGTACTTTTGCTTAATGTATGTGAACGTCCTGTGGAGGAAACGGTAGGAATTCAGTTATCAGATGTTTTTCAGCCATTGAAGGACAGAAGCTATCGGTCTTTGCTTTTGTATAACATCTTCTCCAGTGTTGCCAGTGGTATTGCTACACCGTTTTTAATCGTATATCAGCTTCGGGTTCTGGGGCTGAGTCATACTTTTCTGGCAAGTGCGGGAATTGTTGCTGCCATAGCAGGAATGGCGGGAAGTTATTTATGGGGGCGGTTTTCGGACAGACATACATGGGATTGGACCATTCACCGTTCTGCTGCCATTGGTTTTTTATGTACGGTGTCCTGGGCTTTTGTCACCCCTGAAAGTGCATCTTTGATAGCTCCTATTTTAATGACAATCACTACAGCATGTAATTCAGGAACGGTTATTGCCAATACGAATTTGCAGTATTCTGCCAGTCCTGCCACAGGGAAAACTTTATATTTGGGAGTTACAGCAGCCATAATTAGTGTTGCAGGTTGCTTAACAACGGCGTGTAGTGCATCTTTACAATCTGTTTTTGAGCAGTATCTGGGATATAAGAGTATTTCTATATTATTCTTGTTATCCGGTGTGGGAGGGATTGTAAATCTCTTTATTAATGGTCGAAAACTGCCGCATATTAAATAAAATTAAGAGAGGGAAAAAATAATGTATCCGTATAAAAATAAAGATTTACCATTAGAAGAACGGTTGGATGATTTATTGTCCAGAATGACATTGGAAGAAAAAATTCTTCAGACAGACCAGTATTATTCTCATGATTTTACAAAGTGGGATGTAAATGGGAATGTAACAGAGCTGTTCATGGATACTGTAGAAGAATTATTAAAGGGAAACAGTGTGGGAAGTGTTCAGACAAGAGGTATGAATGCCTGCCAGACAAATGAACTGCAGCGTTATGCAGTGGAAAATACAAGGTTGGGAATTCCCTTTTTATTCAGTGAAGAAGCACTTCACGGACTTTTCCGTACAGGTGCCACCTGTTTTCCACAACAGATAGGTCTTGCAGCTACGTTTAATCCTGAATTGGGACGCAAAATGGGGCATGCCATTGCAGCAGAAGCCAGAGCAGTGGGAATACATGAAACTTATAGTCCGGTTATGGATTTGAGCAGAGATCCCCGATATGGAAGAACGGAAGAGTCTTATGGGGAAGATGTCTATTTAAGTGCTCAGTTTGCCAGAGAAACAGTTCTTGGTATGCAGGGTGATGATCTTGCGGCGCCGGACGCAGTTGCTTCAGAACCGAAGCATTATGCTGCATACGGAAGTCCGGTGGGAGGGTTAAACTGTGCCCCTTCCTCTATGGGACGTCATGATGCGTTTGCAGAATGTCTGCCTGTTTTTGAGGCTGCTTTTTTAGAAGGTAAAGCGGTAGATGCTATGTGCTCCTATAATTCCATTGATGGAAGTCCGGTAGCATCTGATTATGAAATTTTAACAGAGGTACTTAGAAATCAGTATGGTATGCGTGGATTTGTTCGTTCTGATCTTACGGCCATTGCCCGTCTGTATGATGAACATTACGTGGCTGACAGCCGCCAGGAGGCAATGGCTATGGGTCTTGAAGCCGGCGTAGATTTACAATTATATGATTTTCCTCACGAGGAATGGCAGGGAGGATTAAAAGAACTTGTAGAAACCGGAAGATTGAAAGAAGAAGTGATAGATCAGGCATGCCGTCGAGTACTGAGAGTGAAGTTCCTCACAGGACTTTTTGACAATCCTTATACAGAAGAAGACAGACAGGAAAAGACACATCGCTGTGCAGAGCATCTGGAGTTGGCAAAGCAGATTGCAGCGGAAAGTATCTGTCTTTTGAAAAATGAAGGCGAATTGCTTCCTTTGAAAAAAGATATAAAGAGTATTGCGGTTCTGGGACCTACAGCGGCAACGCCGGTACTGGGAGACTACTGCGTAGAGTCAGGAGTTCCTTATGCAGTATCTGTATTAGATGGTATACGCAGTGCAGTATCTGAGAAAACGGAAGTTTTATATGAAAAAGGATGCAGTATTCTGGGAGATACAGTAACTCCATTTCATCCGGGAATGCTGCGGGATGAAGATGGTAATTCAGGACTTACAGGACGTTATTATAACGGCAGAACACCGGAGGGAGAACCGGTCTGTGTAAGAACGGATTCTATGATTAATTTTAACTGGATTTTTGCAAAACCACATCCTGATCTGGATGCAGCGGCGTTTAGTGTGGTATGGACCGGGTATGTGAAGATGCCTTATGACTTAGACGGCTGTATTGGATTTAGTACCCAAGACAGTATGCAGTTATATGTAGATGGGGAACTTTTGATTGATGGCTGGGGTGAAAATAAGGATGCAAATCAAATGGCAGAATTTCACTTTGAAGCAGAGAAAGAATATAAAGTCCGGATTACATTTACAAATGACCGCCGTGCAGCCAGAGTTATTTTCGGATATAACAGTGGAAAAGAGGACTTTACAAAGGCTGTTGAAGCGGCAAAAAAGGCAGAAGCGGCAATTGTTTGTGTGGGAGATAGTATTGAAACAAGCGGTGAAAACTTTGACAGGGTGAGTCTGGATCTGCCGGGACGCCAGCTTGATTTTGTGAAGGCAGTATATGAAACAGGAACTCCTGTGATTTTGGTGATGCAAAGCGGACGTCCTGTTACAGCAGTTTGGGAGCAGGAAAACATTCCGGCAATTTTGGAAGCATGGTTTCCGGGAGAGCAGGGAGGATATGCCATAGCAGAAACTTTATTTGGTGATCGTGCGCCTTCCGGACGTTTGCCTATGACTTTCCCAAAACATGTAGGTCAAATCCCCTGCCATTACAGCCGCCGTCCCGGAGGTGGAAAACGTTATGTAGAGATGAATTGGCTTCCTCTTTATCCATTTGGATATGGACAGACATATACCACATTTTCATTTACGGATATGAAGCTTTCTGAAAAAGAGATTCATCCGGGAGAAAGTATCACGGCAGCAGTTACGGTTGTAAATACAGGTAATCGAAAAGGAACAGCGGTGCCTCAGATTTATTTAAGGGATGAAGTCAGCTCTACAGTAAAGCCGTTTTATACATTGGCAGGATTTGCAAAAGTGGAACTTGAGCCGGGAGAGAGCCGTACTGTGGAAATAACCATTGAACCGAAATCCATGAGAACTTTAGACCCTAAATATCATTGGTCTGTAGAGCCGGGGAAATTTGAAGTATTTTTGGGAGATAATGCAGAAAATATAATATTTAGAGAGAAATTTACAGTTTTGTAAATATATGTTAAGTAATTCAAATGGTTGTAAAGTTAAAAGTAACCCTATTAAAATTGGCAATTATATACAAAAAGCATTTATTAAAAGTGTGCATTATATATGAAAAGTCTAAAAGTTATTGACGAAAACGTCAAAAAGTGATAGATTTATTATAGAAATGTTAGGGAAAAGGGGGATACGATGGCTGAGAAAAAAGCGGTTTCTATGCAAGATATAGCTGATGAACTGGGTATAAGTAAAGTTACTGTTTCTAAAGCGTTAAATGGCAAAGAAGGAGTAGGCGAAGCTCTGAAAAAACGAATAGAAGATCTTGCTGAGAAATCGGGATATGTTCTTCCAAACTATGGGAATAGGAAGACGAAAAAAGTCGGAATTATTATGAGTGATCGTTTTAACTCCGGAGACGAAGGTAAATTCTACATGGCAATGTATGAAAAGATTATCAGTGAGCTTCAGAAATCCTCTTGCACCAGCATGATGATATCACCAAACAGAAATAGTCTTGCAGGAGATTTGCAGACTATTAAGTCATCGGGAATATTTGATGGCCTGATATTTCTCGGAATACTGGATTGGGAAGTAAAAAGACAGTTAGATGCTGTAAACCTTCCGAAAATCTACGTGGATGTCTATGATGAAACCCATAAATCGGATTCAGTAGTAACAGAAAATATTTACAGCTGTTATGAAATTACTAATTATCTGATACATCAGGGACATACGGAGATTGGGTTTGTAGGTACAGTTGGCGCTACTACTAGTATTACAGATCGTTATCTGGGATATGTAAGAAGTATGCTGGAAAATAATATTACTCCCCAGGATGTATGGAATATTCCGGACCGCAGCCAGGAAGGAGAAGCAATCCCATTGGAGCTTCCACAAAAAATGCCTACAGCATTTGTATGTAACTGTGATGAGACGGCATTTCAGCTGGTTAAGGAATTAACAGCAAAAGGTTACCATATACCGGAGGACATTTCCGTAGCAGGATTTGATAATTCCATTTATGCACAAGTTTGTAGTCCGCAGCTTACTACAGTGGCAGTTGACATTGAAGAGATTGGTAAACTTGCAGCACGGCGTATGATAAAGCACATGGGTAACCCTACGAAAAAGGGCGGAGGTGTATTCCGAATTCCCGGTAAGATTATATATCGGGATTCTGTTCGTAATATAAAAAACGAGGAACAGAAATTATAAACTAAAAGATAAGGAGGAATGGAGTTGAAAAAAGAAAAAAAACTCAGAAAGAAAAATCGTTGGACAAAAAACGATACGGAACTGACTATTCTGGCGCTTCCAACAGCAGTTTGGTATATTTTATTCTGCTTTTTGCCAATGTTTGGTTTAATCATTGCATTTAAGAATTACAGAGTAACTGCTGGAGAAAGCTTTATTTACAATGTTTTTCATAGTGACTGGTCAGGCTTTAAAAACTTTGAATTCTTAATAAAGTCCAATGACTTGTTTGTTATTTTAAGAAACACAATTCTCTATAACTTAGCATTTATTATACTTGGAATGATCCTTTCCGTAGGATTTGCGATTATGATTAGCTTATTACACAATAAAAGAGCTTCCAAAGTGTACCAGACATTAATGTTCTTCCCATACTTTATGTCATGGGTTGTAGCATCTTATTTCTTAGATGCTTTCTTAAATCAGGACAATGGTTTGATTAACACTATGTTACGTGATGGTGGAAATGAGCCAGTTCAGTGGTACATGAAAGCGAGTGTATGGCCGGCTATTTTGATTTTTATGTATCTGTGGAAGAGTACAGGATACAATATGGTTATTTATTTATCCAGTATTTCAGGAATCGATACTACTTTATACGAAGCAGCTGTTATGGATGGTGCAAATAAACGTCAGCAGGTAAGATACATTACACTGCCTTGTTTAAAAAATGTTATCATCATGATGTTTATCTTGAATGTAGGTAAAGTATTCTACTCAGACTTTGGATTATTCTTCCAGTTGTCTCAGGGAGCTACTGGTTCTATCTTCAATACTACGGCTACTATCGATACACAGGTATTTAATATGCTGCAGTCTTCAACACCAATCGGTATGACTTCAGCAGTAACCTTCTTCCAGTCTGTAGCATGTTGTATTACTATTTTAGTAGCTAATGCAATTGTGCGAAAATTAGACGAAGACAGTGCAATTATATAGGAGGTGTGAAAATGGCGAAAAATAAAAAAGATTTAGATCTTGCAGAGTCTTCAAAATTGAATAGAATTTCCGGAGGCACTAACGCAATTTTTAACATTATATTTATCCTATTGGCATTGATTTGTATTATTCCGGTATTTTTTGTTTTCATGATTTCCGTTTCATCTGAAGAATCTATTGCGCAGAATGGTTATCGTTTTATTCCGGAAGTGTTTTCATTAGATGCTTACAAATTCTTAGGTCGTGAAATTTCCATGATTATTGATGCTCTTGGAGTTTCCGTAATTGTAACAGCAGTTGGTACTGCATTAGGTGTTGCTCTGACAACTTTAATGGGATACGTTATTTCCAGACGTAGCTACAAGCTGAATAACTTCTTTACTATGTTAGTTTTCGTTCCTATGGTTTTCAACGGTGGTATGATTTCTTCTTATGTAGTAAATACACAGTTTATGCATTTGAAAGACACTATGTGGGCGTTAATCCTTCCGTTGTGTGTATCTTCATTTAATGTAGTTATTTGTAAGACATTCTTTAGAACAAATATACCGGAATCTGTTATTGAGTCCGCACAGATTGACGGAGCTACACAGTTCCAGATTTTCGGAAAGATTGCTTTGCCACTGTCAAAACCACTGTTGGCAACAATCGCTTTGTTCCTTACATTTGGTTATTGGAATGACTGGTTCCAGTCATCTCTGTATATTACTGATTCATCTCTGTATTCTTTACAGGCATTGTTGGATCACTTCGAAAGAAATATGCAGGCTATGTTAAGCAATCCGGCGCTTGGAGTTAGTATGACTGAGTATATAAACTCTATGCCAAAAGAAGGTGCGAGAATGGCAATGGCAGTGATTATTATCGTTCCAATCGCATGCTGCTATCCGTTCTTCCAGAAATACTTTATTTCAGGTCTTACAGTAGGAGCTGTAAAAGGCTGATATAATGAGACGATATTTTCCGGAAGCAATATCCGGCTTCCGGTGAAATTAAAAATTAAAAATTAAAAATTCTAAAAGGAGGATATTTTACAATGAAAAAAAGACAAGTTGTTGCATTAGGACTTGTAGCTGCAATGAGTATGGGGCTGTTAGCAGGCTGCGGTTCAGATGGCAAAAAGGAAGAAGCTAAAAAAGGTGAAAGCTCAAGTGATGTTGTAACATTAAAATGGATTCAGGTAGGAAATGGTATGCCTAAGAATTACGACGAATGGCTGAAACAGATTAATCCATACCTGGAAGAAAAAATCGGTGTAAATGTAGAAATGGAAATCGTTCCATGGGGTGACTGGGATAACAGAAGAAGTGTTATCACAAACTCTGGTGAATATTTTGATATTCTCTTCACAGACCAGACACGTTACAATGCAGAAATCGCAAATGGTTCTTTAATGGACTTAACAGAAATGTTACCAAAAGAAGCATCTGACTTGTATGAAATGATTCCAGAAGATTACTGGACAGCAATGAAAGTTGATGGAAAAATTTATGGTGTTCCATCTTACAAAGATAGTTCCCTTACAGAATACTTTGTTTGGGATCAGGATATGGCAGATAAATACAGCATTGATGTTAATGCAATCACTGACTTCAATTCTCTGTATGATGCATTAAAAACAATTAAAGAAGGCGAAGGAACAGCACCATACTACATGTCTAAAAACGGTGCAAACTTCCTTATTAACCTTGGATTTGATGACTTAAGTGCAAGTTTACCTGTATTAGGTGTTAAATACACAGATGAATCTAAGACAGTTGTAAACCCATTAGCAGATGAAGACGTTTTAGCAAACCTTGATATCATTCACAAAATGTACAAAGAAGGACTTATTAATGGTGATGCACCAACAGCTGATGACTCTAACAAATACAGAACATTCTTTGCAGCACAGGGATGGAGTGGCGCTGCAACTACTACATGGGGACCAAACAATGGTATCAACAATTGTGTAGCAGTAAAATATGGTGATACTGTAGTTTCCAACACAACAGTACGTGGTTCTATTAATGGTATTTACTCAGGATGCAAAAACCCAGAAAAAGCTTTACAGTTATTAAACTTAGTTAATACAGATTCTAAAGTACGTGACTTATTCTACTATGGTGTAGAAGGTTCTGACTTCGAATACACAGATGACGGAAAAGTTAACAGATTAACTACAGACTGGGGAATGGCTGGTTATACACAGGGTACATTCTTTAATGTAACTCAGCAGGCAATCGAAACATTCAACCAGTGGGATGAAGTTAAAGAATTAAATGAAAATGCAACACCATCTGTATTACTTGGATTTAACCTGGATACATCTAAGATTGAAACAGAACTTGCAAACTGCCGTGCCGTATATGAAAAATACTATTCAGAATTCTTCACAGGCGCTCAGGATCCAAGAGAACTGATTAAGACAATCGAAAGCGAACTGGAAACAGCAGGTTGGGAAACAATTCGTGCAGAAGCACAGAAACAGATTGACGCTGCAAAATAATTCAGTATCGATAAAACAAAGTTACTAAATTAACTGAGAATATAAGGAGTGGGGGGCATTTTCTGAGGAATGGAGGATGCCCCTGTTCTGACGAGGAGGACAAATGTCAAAGATTATTGGAAATTCATTAAAAAATATTCCATGGCAGGAAAAGCCTGAAAATTATAACATGCCGATTTGGAGATACACACAAAATCCAATCATTAACCGCAATGATATTCCAAGCTCTAACAGTATTTTCAACAGTGCTGTGGTACCTTTTGAAGATGGATTTGCAGGTGTATTCAGATGCGACAGTAAATGTGTAAGTATGGATATCTTTGCAGGATTTTCAAAAGATGGTATCCACTGGGAAATTAACCATGAACCAATTACTTTTGAAGGTGATTCTGAAGTTACAAAGAGAGAATATCGTTATGATCCACGTGTTTGCTTTATCGAAGACAGATACTACATCACATGGTGTAACGGATATCATGGCCCAACAATCGGTGTAGCTTATACTTTTGATTTTAAGACTTTCCATCAGTTAGAAAACGCATTTTTACCATATAACAGAAATGGTGTGCTTTTCCCAAGAAAAATCAATGGAAATTATATGATGCTGAGCAGACCAAGTGATACAGGACATACACCATTCGGTGATATCTTCTGCAGTCAGAGCCCTGATTTGGAATACTGGGGACACCACAGACATGTAATGTCCACAGAAAAAGGCGATATCTCAGCATGGCAGTCTACAAAGATTGGTCCGGGTCCTGTTCCGATTGAGACAGATGAAGGATGGTTATTGATTTACCACGGTGTTATCAACACATGTAACGGATTTGTATACCGTATGGGTGCAGCACTTTTAGACTTAAATGAGCCATGGAAAGTAATTGCACGTTCTAAAGCTTATGTATTAGGACCTTACGAATTATATGAATGTGTAGGAGATGTACCGAACGTAGTATTCCCGTGTGCAACTCTTACAGATGCTGATACAGGAAGAATTGCCATTTATTATGGCTGTGCAGATACTGTTACAGGTCTTGCCTTTACAACTGTTGATGATATGTTAAAATATATTAAAGAAAATACTTTTTAATGAACCTGTTGGAAGGGAATTTCTCAGCAGGAAAATGCTCCCAGGTGCATTAGATGTATCTGGGAGTATTTTCATCTTGAGGATATCAATATATTTTACGCTCAGTCTGCGCTTGCTTTGAGCTTATAATCTCAAAGCGTGCTCGACAAATTCGCTGAAAATATATTGATATCCCAGATAAAAACCCTCCGTAAGGAGGAATAATAGGTATATAAGGAGTGATGCGATAGCATGAGATTTATTGAAGATAGAATTTCCGTAATATGTAATGAATTAAAAGAATTGGCTTTTGTAAAGAAGGAGCCGGTAAACGGAGTTGTTTATAAGAAAGGTTTATATTTTTATCCACAGGAAGCAGACCAGTCCGCAGAACCCTGGGAGGAATTTGACAGCAAAACCATGCACTGGTACGGACCGGATAAACACTACTGGTTCAGAGCAGAGTATACCGTTCCAAAGAGTATGGACGGAAAGACTCTTTATCTCAAGGTGGCAACACAGGTAGACCACTGGGACTATGCAAAAAATCCACAGTTTTTACTGTTTGTAAACGGACAGATGACACAGGGAATGGATTTGAACCACCAGACCGTGATGTTGGAAAGATGTGCAAAAGAGGGAGAAACTTATACCATTGATTTACAGGGATACACAGGTGTTATGTTTGCCGAACTGACATTTACAATGGAAGCAGTAGAAGTAGACGAAAAAATCAATGAAATTTATTATGATATTGTTGTTCCTCTTCAGGGATTTTCCAGAATGCAGGAAGATGATAAAGTGAGAAAAGATTTGCGTACAATCCTGAATAATACGGTGAATCTTTTGGATTTGCGTACACCTTATTCTGACAGTTTTTATCAGTCTATAGAAGAAGCTCATAACTATATTCAAAAAGCATTATACGAAGATATGAGCGGATATGAAGATGTGATTGCTTCCTGCATCGGACATACACACATTGACGTAGCATGGCTTTGGACAGTAGCACAGACAAGAGAAAAAGTTGCAAGAAGTTTTTCCACAGTTCTGAAATATATGGATGAATATCCTGAATATAAATTTATGTCCAGTCAACCGGCGCTGTATCAATTTTTAAAGGAAAGATATCCGGAAACTTATGAAAAGATTAAAGAGCGTGTAAAAGAAGGCAGATGGGAACCGGAAGGCGGAATGTGGGTAGAGGCTGACTGTAATCTGACAAGCGGCGAGTCACTGGTACGTCAGTTCCTTTACGGAAAGAAGTTCTTTAAAGATGAATTTGGCATTGACAGCCGTATTTTATGGCTTCCGGATGTATTTGGATATTCAGGAGCACTTCCTCAGATTATGAAGAAGAGCGGTATTAAATACTTCATGACTACAAAACTGGCATGGAATCAGATTAATAAAGTTCCTTATGACACAATGATGTGGAGAGGAATTGACGGAAGTGAAATTTTCACTCATCTGATTACTACTCTAGGTGTAGGACAGAGTGAAGCTGATTTCTTTACAACTTATAATGGTATGTTGCATCCAGACGCTATTTTGGGTGGATGGCATCGCTATCAGAATAAGGATATTAACAATGATATTCTGATTGCCTTTGGATATGGCGATGGTGGCGGCGGCCCTACAAGAGAAATGTTGGAAACTTCTAAACGTATGGAAAAAGGTATTCGTGGAATTCCAAAGGTACGTCAGGAGTTTGCCGGAAATTATTTCGAAGAGCTTGAAGAGCGTGTAGAAGGAAACAAGAGCCTGCCTGTATGGGAAGGAGAATTGTATTTTGAATACCACAGAGGAACTTATACTTCTATGGGAAGAAATAAACGATCCAACCGCAGATGTGAGCAGCTTTTAATGGATGCTGAATTATTGGAAGTGCTTACAGGAACAAGTGAAAAAGAAGAAATGGATAAAATCTGGAGGACAGTTCTTTTGAATCAGTTCCATGATATTTTACCAGGTTCTTCTATTGCAGAAGTATACGAAGTAACTAAGAAAGAATATGCGGAAATTGAAAGCCGTCTGGCAGAAATGATTGCAGAAAAATTAAATATTCTTATGGATGACGGACAGGATAAAATCAGTGTATTTAATACATTGGGATTTGATAGAAATGATGTTGTGAACTTAGGCGATTGCCATGCAGCAGCCCTGACAGATGAAAGCGGTAAGATTTATCCGGTACAGGAAACAGCTCAGGGAGCAGTTGCATACATTACAGATATTCCTGCAAAAGGCGGAAAAACTTTACAGCTTTTAGATACTGTTAAGGAAGAAGCTTCCAGAATTCAGATTACAGAAAATGGAATAGAAACTCCGTTTTATCGTATTTCTATTGATGAAAACGGTCTGTTTACTTCTATTTATGACAAAGAGTGTGACCGCGAAGTATTAAAAGCCGGAGGAAAGGGAAATCTTCTTCGTATGTATGAAGACAAGCCAATGCACTATGATTGCTGGGATATTGATATGTACTATTCCGAAAAATACTGGGATGCTGAAAAAGCAGATAAAATTCAGTGGACAGAGGAAGGCCCTGTACGTGCTACTTTGGAAATTCAGCGCACAATCAGCAATTCTGTTATTAAACAGAAAATTCATTTCTATGCAGACAGCAGAAGAATTGATTTCTCTACATGGGTAGACTGGAAAGAACATCAGCATTTACTGAAAGTTCACTTCCCTGTAAATATTCATTCAGATGAGGCAACTTTTGAAGTACAGTTTGGTAATCTGAAAAGAAAAATTCATGGAAATACAAGTTGGGATGAAGCCAGATTTGAAAGCTGCGGACAGAAATGGATGGATATTTCCGAAGGTCACTATGGTGTCAGCCTGTTGAATGACTGTAAATACGGTTACTCTGCAAAAGACAGCAATATTGCCCTTACTCTGATTAAATCAGGTATCGAGCCAAATAAGACAGCAGATCAGGAAGAACATGTATTTACTTATGCTTTATATCCTCACAAAGAAGTGTGGTGTGCAGCAGGAACTGTTCAGGAAGCTTACAAACTTAATCAGCCGGCTTATGCAGCAGCAGGAGAATTGAAGAATTCAGGAAAATCCTTTATTTCTACAGACAAAGATAATATTATTATAGAGACAGTAAAACCGGCAGAAAATGGAGATGGCATGATTGTCAGACTTTATGACTGTGAAAACAGCCTGACAAAAGCAACTCTGACTTTTGCTGAAGGAATGCTGGAAAGTGTAGAAGAATGTAATCTTATGGAAGAAAAAGAGGCTGATATTGAGGCTTGCGGCAACAGCTTTGCTGTATCTGTGAAACCTTATGAAATTAAGACCTATAGGGTGAGGTTAAAATAATGAAAAAAAATATCTACAGTGCCGAGGCAAAAGAATTACTTGACAAAATGACTCTGCAGGAAAAAATTGGACAGTTAAATCAAAAACTTTATGGTTTTGGTATCTATGAGAGAAACGGGGAAGAAATCTCCTTTAGTCAGGAGTTTAAAGATGAAGTAGAGAAGTATGGAGGGCTTGGAACTTTGTACGGTCTCTATCGTGCAGACCCCTGGTCTCAGAAGAATTATGAAAACGGTCTTTACGGCGAAAACGCCGTAAAGGCGTACAACAAGATGCAGGAATACGTTCTGGAACATTCCAGACTGCGTATTCCCGCATTATTAAGCACAGAATGTCCTCATGGGCATCAAGCGCTTGACAGCTATCTTCTTCCCGTAAATCTGAATATGGGAGCAACCTTTAATACAGAATTAATTCATTCTGCCTATAGTGTCTGCGGCAAGCAGCTTCGCCAGATGGGAGTAGATTTGGCGTTGATTTCTCTGCTTGATGTGGTAAGAGATCCACGCTGGGGACGTAGTGAAGAATGTTTTTCAGAAGACCCGTATCTCTGCTCAAGGATGGCAGAACAGATTGTAAAAGCAGTTCAGGATGAAGGTGTCTCCGTAGTGGCAAAACACTTTGCAGCACAGGGCGAATGTACCGGAGGTATCAATGCCAGTGCAGCAAGAATCGGAGAGCGAGAACTTCGTGAAATTCATCTTCCGGCAATGAAAGCCTGCGCTGATGCGGGAGTTGATGGTGTTATGGCAGCTTACAATGAAATCGATGGAGTATTCTGTCATGCAAACCGTCATCTTTTGACAGATATTTTAAGAGATGAAATGGGCTTTGATGGGGTAGTAATGGCAGATGGTTGTGCCATTGACCAGTTGAATGTTGTCACAGGTGACTGTGTTCGCTCAGGAGCAGCAGCTCTTCGTGCAGGTGTAGATATCGGACTTTGGGATGAAGCTTACGGACGTCTGGAAGAGGCTCTTGAAAAAGGATATATCACGGAGGAAGATATTGACAGAGCAGTTCTTCGAGTTCTGGAATTGAAGATAAAAAGAGGACTTTTGGAACATCCTCTTTTAGATGAAAATCAGAAATTGGAAGATTATTCTTATGAAAAGTATCCGCAAGCCTTAGACATTGCCAGAGAGTCCGTTGTCCTTCTGGAAAACAGAAATCAGATTTTACCTCTTTCAAAAGAAGTAGGGAAAATTGCAGTAATCGGACCAAATGCTGATGCAGTTTATAATCAGTTGGGCGATTATAGTCCACAGGTGAAAAGAGAGAAGTGCAGCACTGTATTAGATGGTGTACGTTCTTATTTCGGAGATAATGTAGTCTATGCCAGAGGTTGCGGTGTTTTTGAGGGTACGCAGGAAGAACAGACAGAGGCGGTGAAGCTTGCAGAACAATCTGATATTACAATCTTGGTATTAGGTGGTTCTTCCAGTCGCTTTGGAGAAGTTTCTTTTGATGCGAACGGAGCTGCAATTTCTGAGCATGGTGTTTCCATGGATTGCGGAGAAGGTGTTGATACCGCAGATATTGCCCTTCCAGCTGTACAGAGAGAATTGGCAGAGAAAGTACTGGCTTCCGGTTCAAAGGTGATTACTGTAATCATCGGAGGCAGAGCCTATGCACCGGAACCGGTATCAGAAAAATCAGATGCTCTTCTATATGCATTTTATCCGGGTATGCAAGGCGGAAAAGCCATTGCAGAAATTTTATTTGGAGAAGTAAATCCTTCAGGAAGACTCCCGGTATCTCTGCCAAGATGCAGTGGTCAGCTTCCGGTTTACTATAATTATAAAAATTCTTACCGCAGTATGCATTACTATAATATACCGGATGGAGCAGCTTATACTTTTGGATATGGAAAGAGTTATACTAATTTTGAGTATGAGGACGTATCTTTTGGAAATGATGAGGTAGCCATAGAGGAACTTCATAAAAACGGTATTGCGGTGGAAATGACAATTAAAAACAGCGGCGAATATGATGGCTATGCAGTGCCTCTTGTGTATATTGCAGGAGAGCAGGGAAGTGTGGTGCGCCGTGTAAAAGAGTTAAAAGGTTTTCAAAAGGTGTGGCTGAAAAAGGGCGAAAGCAAGAAAATCAGTATTTTATTGCCTTCAGATGCATTTGCGGTTTGGAATTCTGAAATGAAATTTACAGCAGAGCCGGGCAGAGTACAGCTCATTTTAGAAGAAATGGGACAAACTGTGGGAAGTAAAACATTAAATCTTTTTTAAGGAGAAAAGAGATATGGATATTAGAGAAAGTTATAATTTTTGGTGTGAATCCCCTTATTTTGATGAGGATACAAAGGCAGAATTAAAAAGTATTTCTGACAATGAGGAAGAAATAGAAGAAAGATTTTATAAAAATCTGGAGTTTGGAACGGGAGGTCTTCGAGGCATTATCGGAGCAGGTACAAACAGAATGAACCGTTACACAGTAAGAAAGGCAACACAGGGGCTGGCAAATTATATTCTGAAAGAAAATGCACAGGAAAAAGGGATTGCCATTGCTTATGACTCCAGAAATAAATCCACAGAATTTGCATGGGAAACAGCTCTTTGTATGGCTGCAAACGGCATTAAAGCATACATTTTCCCTGAACTTCGTCCAACACCAATGCTGTCCTTTGCACTTAGAGAGCTTGGCTGTACAGCAGGTGTGGTGGTTACAGCAAGTCACAATCCGGCAGAGTATAACGGATATAAAGTATACTGGGAAGACGGCGCACAGATTACAGCGCCTCGTGACAAGGATATTATTGCAGAAGTAAATGCCATTGAATCTTATGATGAAGTAAAAACAATGAGCCGTGAAGAAGCTATGGAAGCAGGACTCTGTGAGATTATTGGTTCTGATATGGACGACCGTTATATCGAAGCACTGAAAAAACTGGTACTGCATCCGGAAACAATCAAACGTCAGGCAGATAAGATTAAGATTGTATACACTCCTTTACACGGAACAGGTAATATTCCTGTACGCCGTATTTTAAAAGAACTGGGATTTGAAAATGTATATGTAGTAAAAGAACAGGAACTTCCTGACGGAAACTTCCCAACGGTTCCTTATCCAAACCCGGAAGATAAAAAGGCATTTGCATTAGCATTAGAACTTGCAAAAGAGAAAGATGCCGATTTAATTCTGGCTACAGATCCGGATGCTGACCGTTTGGGTATTTATGCAAAAGATCCGGCAGACGGAGAGTACAAGAGCTTCACAGGAAATATGTCCGGTATGCTGATTTTGGAATATCTTCTTTCTCAGAAGAAGGAACTGGGTATTCTTCCTGAAAACGGAGCAGTAGTTACTACAATTGTATCCGGAAAAATGGCAAAAAGAATTGCCAAAGCTTATAATGTAAAACTTATTGAAACTCTTACAGGATTTAAGTATATTGGTGAGCAGATTAAGTTCTTCGAGCAGGAACATTCCAATGAATTCCTGTTTGGATATGAAGAGAGCTATGGCTGTCTGGAAGGTACACATGCCAGAGATAAAGATGCAGTTGTTGCTGTTATGGCTTTGTGCGAAGCTGCAGCTTATTATATGGACAAAGGAATTACTCTTTGTGAGCAGATGAATAATCTCTTTGAAACTTACGGTTTTTACAAAGAAGATTTATGTACGATAACCTTAAAAGGACAAAACGGAGCAAAACAGATTGCTGCCATTATGGAAAAAATCCGTAAAGAAGTTCCGACAGAGCTGGGTGGCTCTGAAGTTCTGGAATTACGTGATTATGAACTGGGTATCGTTAAAAATCCAAAGACAGGAGAAGAAAAAGGTACGGGATTACCAAAATCTAATGTACTTTACTTTGAACTGGAAGGAGATGCATGGTGCTGTGTACGCCCATCAGGAACAGAGCCGAAGATTAAGTTCTATGTAGGTGTAAGAGGAACAGACAGTGAAGATGCAGAAGCAAAAATGAATACATTAATGTGCGGAGTCAGAGCACTGGCAGAGGAGGAATAAGAAAATGGCATTATTAAAATTACGTCCAAGCTATAAAGATTATTTGTGGGGCGGACATCGTCTGGTAGAGAAATATAACAAAGAATTTGATGGTGACATACTGGCAGAGAGCTGGGAACTTTCCTGTCATCCGGATGGACCTTCTTATATTTCCAATGGTTCTTATGCGGGAAAAACACTGCAGGAATACATTGATCAGGAAGGAAAAAAGGTATTGGGAAGTAACTGTCAGAAATTTGAAGAATTTCCTATTTTGGCTAAATTTATTGATGCGAAAGATAATCTTTCCATTCAGGTACATCCTGATAATGAATATGCTCTGAAAAATGAAGGACAGTACGGAAAGACAGAAATGTGGTATATTATGGACTGCGAAGAAGGCGCTTTCCTCTATTACGGATTTAAAAAAGAAGTCAGCAAAGAAGAATTTGAAGAGAGAATTAAAACAGATACATTGCTGGAAGTTTTAAATGCGGTTCCGGTACAGAAAGGTGACGTATTATTTATTGAAGCAGGAACCATTCATGCAATCGGAAAAGGAATTGTTATTGCAGAAATTCAGCAGAATTCTAATGTAACTTACAGAGTATATGATTTTGGCCGTGTAGGAAAAGATGGAAAGAAGAGAGAATTACACATTGATAAAGCTGTAGAAGTAACCAATCGTGTTCCGATTTCCAGAAAAAATACATGTTATCCTCATGTTGCAAGCTGTGATTATTTCACAGTAGACTGCCTGAATATGGATGGAAAATTGATGAGCAGCATGAAAGGTTCTGTAAACGAAGATTCTTTCGTAAGTATTTTAATTATGGAAGGAGAAGGAACTATCTCCTGTGGAGAAGAAGAAATTCCTTATAGAAAAGGTGACAGTTTCTTTATGTCAGCAGAAAGCGGCGAATATGAAATCAACGGAAAGTGTGAAGCGTTAATTACAACAGTGGGATAAAGATGAAATTGAGAGAGAGCTATTGCTGAGACATAGATGAGGAATCCGTTGAAGCGATAGCTCTTTTTATGTTTGTTTTTCTATAAAATAATGGTAGAATATAATTAGACATTTCATTGAGCAAGGGAGAATCCTATGAGAAGTAAGGAAAAGAAAAAGTATTTTTTTGTTCTGGGCTTTTTAATGGTGATGGTAATTTTTATCGTATGTACATTATTTGAATTTTATAGATTGACACATCAGCGTATCTATGAGATGCAGATTGAAGAAATGAAAAACCTTTCCATGCAGGGATGCGCTGTGGTAGAAAAGAAACTGGAAGGTTTTATAAACCTTTTATATGGTCTGACAGACCACATACAGGAAGAGGACGTTACAAACAGTGAAAATATGGAATACCTTAGAAGTTTTCTGGACAAAAGGGACGTAGGGTTTCAGAGAATGGGAATTGCGGATGCAGAAGGAAACGCAGTGGTAACAAATGGGGAAATGTTAAACATTAGCGACAGAAATTATTTCCATACATGCATAGAGGAGAAACGTGGCGTTACAGAAATAAGATATTCAGATATTGTAGACAAACAGATTTGTATTGTTGCAGTTCCGATTTTAAATAATGCGAAAGAAGCAATAGGGATGATTTACGGGGTAAGTGAATTAGACTTTTTCAGAATTTATGATAATACGGTTTTGGAAGGCAAGAATACATACATTCAGATTGTTGATTTTGATGGGAACTATATCAGGAAAAAAGCTTCTACATTAATCGGAAAAAGAGATAATATTTTCGAGGGAATCGGCAGTTTGAAAAGTCAGATTAGTGTAGAAAAAATTAAAGAAATAATTCAGAATGATGAACAGGTATATACAGAAGTTACAGATGGAGAAAACAGAGAAATTGTATATTTTACACCTTTGAAGTTAAATGACTGGTGTGTAGTCAGTGTCATAGACTTTTCAGAAATAAGAAGATCAGTGGATTATATGCTAAATCGTAATGCTTATGCTATGGTATTAAAGATTGCATTAGCAATGTTCCTTCTTTTTCTATTGTTTTTCTATTATTCCAGGCAGGAAAGAAAAAGAATTAAAGGATTTAATGAAAAGTTGTTGATGGATGAAGAAGTCATGCTGATAGCAGCAGAAAAAACGGGATTGGTAATTATGAACTATGGCATGGCATCAAATAAGCTTCGTTTTATTAATAGGAGATTAGGTGATATAGAATTTCCGGAAGAAGCACAAAATCTTTCGGAAGCATTTATGAGATATTTTCCAAATAATCAGAAGCTTCATCAACAGTTGCAGAGCATTTTTGAGGATATGAAGACAGGCAGAGGGAAAAGAGATTTTCTGATATCTTTTGCCAAAGAAGATAAAGAGGTTTATCTTCGTATTCAGCTGGTGACAGAGGTGGACAGAAGCGGAAATATTCGACAATGTATAGGTATGATAGAAGATTATACTGAAAAACAGAAAATCAAGGATGAGGCAGATCGAGATCCTTTAACGAAATTGTATAATAGAAACAGCAGTAGAGAAAAAATTAAAGATTTGCAGAAAAACTCTGAGCTATCTCAGGGTATTGTTCATGCTTATGTAATTTTAGATATAGATAACTTTAAGGTTTTGAATGATACTTTGGGACATCAAATAGGAGATCGGGCGCTTCAGGATATAGCGGAAATTCTGCAGAGGCATTTTCGCAGCTATGATGTAATAGGACGATTGGGAGGAGACGAATTCATGGTATTTATGAAGAGTATTCCGAAAGAGACAGTTAGTCGCAATATATCAAGCCTTTTAAAAAAATTAAACAGAACATACGAAAAAGACAGTCAATCTGTACAGATTACGGCATCTGTAGGAATTGCATTGATTTCCGACTCTAAAACAGAGATTCAGGAGATGTACAGAATGGCAGATCAGGCACTTTATGAGGCAAAAAAAGAAGGAAAAAATGGGTTTAAAATATACGAGAAATAGGAAGTATGCTACAAGGGGGATATAAGTTTCATGAAAGAAAATTTTGATTTACAGTTTTTTTCTAAAATTTTAAATAAAATCACTTCTAATATTCGTGTTATGAGTGCGGAAACCAATGAAATTCTATATATGAATGATTGCTGTAAACAAACATTTCATGAGGAAAATCCGGAAGGGAAAAAATGTTGGGAAGTATTTCAAAAAGATAAAAAACAAAGATGTGAATTTTGTAAAATAGAGCAGTTGAAAAAACAGGGAGAAGGAAAACCTTATTTCTGGAAAGAGTGTAATGCAATAACCGGTAAGATATACTTAATAGAAGGTGTCCTGGAAAAAGTAGGGGGAAATCTGTATCATATACAGAATGCTATGGACATTACAGATTATATTAAGCTTTGTGAAGTGGCTGCAACAGATGAGCTGACAGGAATTTTAAATCGAAAGGCAGGAAAAGAAAAGCTTGCACAAACTTTAAAAAATTTAAAAAAGGACGAAAAATTTACGGCAGTTCTTTATGATATTGATGGTTTAAAGTGGGTAAATGATACTTATGGACATTTGGAAGGGGATAGACTTCTCACATACGTAGCTAAAAACATTGAACAAGAATTATCAGAATCGGATTTTGTGTTCCGATTAAGTGGCGATGAATTTATTATTATCTTTATGAATCAAGATACAGATAAAGCAGACAGCTGGATGAAAAAGATGTTAAAGATACTGAAAAAGGGACGGAAAGCAGTAGGTATTGATTATGACGTTACATTCAGTTACGGTTTGGCAACTATTGAAGAGAGAGAAAGACTGACAGTTTCAGATGTTCTCTCTCTTGTAGATGTACAAATGTATATTCAGAAAAGAGATTATCATATTTTCAAAGCACAAAGGCAGTTAGAGGAAAGACATCGAAACGTAAGTGAAGTAACACCATTTCAATATAACAAAGAATATCTTTTTGATGCATTAGATGAAAGTATTGATGATTATGTTTTTGTAGGAAATCTAAAAACAGGAAAGTTTAAATATTCTTACAAAATGATGTTGGATTTTGGATTGCCGTCTCAGGTTTTAGATAATGCAGCGGCATTTTGGAGTAAGAAAATACATCCGGACGATGTGGAATTATTTTTACGCAGTAATCAGGAAATTACAGATGGAAGAATTGACAGGCATACCATTGTATATCGAACTAAAAATGTCAAAGGCGAATGGATTCACCTTATGTGCCGGGGACGTATGGTAAGAGATGCAGAAGGAAAGCCCGATTTATTCAGCGGAATTATCAGAAATCTTGATAAAAAAGAGATGGACATTAATGAAGAGATACGTGTAATCAGTGACAGCAGCGGTGATGGGATTTTTAAAGCAGTCCTGACAGATGGATTTCCTGTATTATATGCCAATGATGGTTATTATGAACTTCATGGATATACGAAGAAACAGATGGCAGAAGAACTCAATAACTGTGCAGATGATCTTCTTTATGAAGAAGATAAGGAAAGAATTATCCGTGAAATCGAAGAGAAAATTGCTGATAATAAAAGACGGGTGGTCTTGGAATATAGAATTCGCAGACGTGATGGAATTATTAGATGGGTATATATGAATGCCGGTATTCTTATGGATGCAGACGGAATCCCTATATTGTTGGGAATGGTTGTGGATATTACAGAGCGCCGGGAACTGGAAGAAAGGTTGATACGTACAGAGCAGCTCTTTAAAGTTGCCAGAAAAAATACACGTTTAAATATGTGGGAGCTGGATGTTCGTAAAAAACAAATCATTCATACAGATGAAGCTCAGAAATTACATGGATATGACATGAAAATAGAAAATATTCCGGAGACAATTATTACAAATGGTCGCATTCATCCTGAAGATATAGATATAACAAAAGAATTTTACAAAAAAATTGAAGACAGTGATAAAGCAATCAGTATTGAAGTACGAGTAAAAACAGGAGATGAAGAAAATACATATCGTTGGGAAAAGGTAACTTATACGCCGATACAGCGTGAGAAAGGAAAAACAATCTGGGCAATTGGAATATCGGAAGATATTACAGTACAGAAAGAGGCAGAAATCCGTGTTTTTGAGGCAGAAAGACTGGGAGAATTGCTGTCGGAGGACATGATTTGCAGTTTCCAGATTAATCTAAGTCAAAATCGTTTGGAAAATTTTTGGGACTGTTTAAACGGCAAAGGAGAAGTAAAAAATCCGGAACAGGGATATGAAGGTGTTTATCGTAGAATTTTTGAGACGATTGCAATAGAAGACGACAGAAAACGTTTTGAACAGTTATGTGCACCTGAAAAGATGAAACCGGAAGTGTTAAAGGAACAGCAAAGCTTTAATTTGGAGCTTCGCCAAAAACAAAAGAGTGGGCTGATTTTATGGGTGGCATTAAATCTTCGTGTTATGCGTTCGCCGGAATCCGGAGAGATGTTTTTATTTGGATATTTGAAAGATGTCGATTTATTAAAACAAAGAGAACTGTCCTTAAAACAAAAAGCAGAGATTGATGATTTAAGTGGTTTTTATAATTTTAAAACAGCAAAGCTTTTAATTGATGAAAGTCTTAAAAAGGCAAAAAAAGATAGCTGTGCATTAGTGCTTTTAGATGTGGATAACTTCAAAAAAATTAATGAGGATGGTGGATTTTTCACAGGAGATGAAATTTTAAAGGCAGTCAGCAGTCAACTTACGAAGATTACACTAACATCTTGTATTAAAGCACGAGTCAGCGGAGATACCTTTTTGCTGTTCTTCTATAATCTTAATGGACCGGGTGGTATACGTGAAAATATAGAAAAAATCAGAGAAGATGTCAGTCGGATATATAACATAGATGGGAAGGAGTTTGATGTTACGGCTTCTGTCGGTCTGGCACTGAACTTTGCTACAGATATGTCTTATGAGCAAATGTATCAATATTCCAGTTATGCGTTGCAGGCAGCTAAAAGGGAAGGCAAAGATAGCCTGCGGATGTTCCGGGATATTGAAAAGATAGAAGAAGGAAAAGACATTCATATTACAGTAAATCCTGATACTTATGAAATTATAAGTATGAATGCTACAGGAAGAGTTGCCTTTGATATGGCAGGACTTTCCGATACAAGTGTAAAATGTCATGAGTTATTATATAACAATCCGGAAGCATGTTCTTTCTGCTACAAAAATATGAAGTTAGATGAAGAACAAGTGTGGAAATGTTTTCTGCCACAGTTAAATAAACCTATGCAGGTGCAGATTCGGGATATGATAAAAGATGGGAAAAGAGTCAGAAAAATTCATCTGCGGGAACATGACGTAGAAAGTCAGAAAACAGAGAGTATGTTTGTTCTGAATTTATTAAAGGAAAGCTATAAGCAGCTTGAGCGAGGTGAAAGCCATGCTTCTGTGGTCTTTACGTTCATGAAGTATCTTACAGATGCTTTTCAGGCAAGCTATGTGGCATTGTATGAACGGGAAAAAACAGGAAAAAAACTGAAAGTCGAACAGAGCTGGAAAGCAGAAGATTTTTCAGAATGGGAATATTTTAATCTGGAAGTTGACAAGGCAGAAAAGCTTTTTCAGACAATTTTTCCTAAAGATACGATTTTTATTCGTGATAAAAACAGCGTGGGATATGCAGAAGCGCAAGAACTTTATGGAAAAGACATTGTACCGTTGCCACTGATTTTAACTGGAAACTTTAAAAATGGCAGATTGATTTCTATGGTTGCTCTGGAGTATGTAAAAGAAGATAAAATATCTTTTAAAGTACTGGAGACAATCGCAGAATTTATGCATCAGATAAGCAGTGTTTTTGAACTTCGTAAAAAATATGAAGATGCAATGCAGTATGACCAAAAAACCGGAATTTTAAATTACCAAAGCTATATGGAATATTTAGAAAGAATAAATGAAGATATCCATTCTACTTTTGGTATTTTCGGAATTCACATAGCTTCTTTAAAAGACTATAACAGACATTATGGGACAGTTGCAGGAGATCATTTGTTAAAAACTGCTGCGGATGTCCTGGCAGAGTTTTTTGGAAGAGATAATTGTTTCCGTGTAAGCAGTGCACGTTTCTTTGCAGTTTATCCTAACATTACTTATGAGAATTTTCAGCAGAGATGTGAAAAGGTAAGGGAATGTCTGGAAAAACGGTACAAGGGAATGTTTGCAGCTGCAAGGGTATGGGGCGAACAAGTGATTTCTGTGGAAAAATTGCAGCAGCAGGTAGAAGAAAAGCTGCAGATAGCACTTGCAAAGCTGCGTATGACCAAGATGGAAAGCAGCCAAAATACAGTTGTAGCTAATATGAATAAATTAAAAGAAGTAATAGAAAGTGGAAAATTCCGTACGTTTTTTCAACCTAAGGCAAATGTTCGGACAGGAGAAATATGTGGCGCAGAAGCTTTAATCCGTTATTATGATGAGAAAAGCGGAATTATACCGCCGGGACGTTTTCTCCCCCAGATTGAAAAAGCAGGATTTATTCGTCTGATTGATTTGTTTATATTAAAGGATTCCTGCCGGATTTTGAAAAAATGGATAGAGTGCGGATGGAAACCATTTCCGATTTCTTTGAATTTTTCAAGAACAACTATTTTAGAGCCGGGAATTTTAGAGGAAACCAACGAGATTGTAGAAGGTATTGGAGTGCCAAAAGAGCTTATTCAGATTGAAGTGACAGAGACTATTGGAAGTATTGATGCCAGCAGCTTGAAAGAAATTGTAGAGCAGTTTACAGAGGCGGGATATAAAATAGCCTTGGATGATTTTGGAGCAGAATACAGTAATATCTATGTTTTGTATTCTTTAAAAATCAATGCTTTAAAATTAGACAGACGTATTGTCAACGATATTTATCATGATAAGCGGGCACGATTTGTAGTGGAAAACGTAATTCATATCTGTAAAAAACTTCAAATTGAATGTGTGGCAGAAGGTGTAGAAACAGAAGAACAACTTGGTGTTTTAAAGGAAATGGATTGCGATGTAATGCAGGGATACTTTTTAAACAAACCGTTGCCGGAAACAGAATTTGAAAAATTGTATATAAGAAAAAAAGATATTGTTTAAAAACAGGGGAGCTGTTGCGTTAAGTACTTAATGTAACAGCTCTCTAAAGTATGTAAAACTGCCTATCATGTTGCAATATAGGTGTATATGTAATTTCATCGGAATTTGCGATTTAAGTATTTATCAAGAATATTCATAATATTACTGGTATTGTTTTTGTAGCTTTTTCCCGATAATTTATCTGTTTTAACGTTAGTAATTAGCTGTTTCACTTTAAACATTGCCGACTCATTTTTCTTTTGACGGTCATCAACCTTTTTTCCTAAATAGACACGCTCTACGTCTTTGCAAAACCATGCAAATTCATATCCCTTTTTATTGCAATAGGATTCTGCATCTTTTAGAAAATTAGAGTCTTCTTGTTTTGTATCATAATCATCACAATCGAAACAGTATATAACTATAGAGCAATTTGTTTTGGATACGGAAGCATATTGAGAAATTAAACTTGAAATTTCTTTTTCCTTTTTCTGATATTTACCTTTTCCGTCCATATATACAGGAGTGAATTTTATTTGTGTCTGATTATATTGATAAAAGTAATCAATCGTATCTTTAATATAAATCCAATCAGATTTACATTTTCTATTTGTTTCAACAACAAAAATTAATTGGGTTCCCATTATTCATCCCTCCAACCGAAAGCATTAATAAAGTCAAAGGAATCAATGTTAAATGGTGAACCTTCAATCATTCCGCTTCTATAAAGTTTGGAAGGTGAATAATTTCCATTGGTTTTCCAAGGGTAAATTTTATGGTCTTCTGATAAGAAGTCAATAGATTTTTTATGCTGTTTTAAAATATCCATAGGTCCAACATTATGTGTAGTGAAACAAAGCTGTCCCTTACCATATTCCATTAAAAATTCTAATAATGCGCATAAATAAACATCGTGGAGATTAGAGTCAAACTCATCAATAAAAACGATTCCTCCTTGAACCATTTCATTTAAATAGGCAAACAATTTGATAAGCTTTTTAATACCAGTACTTTCAAACTCTGCATGAATTTTATATGAGTCGTATACCATTATAAGGCTACAAATAAAAGAATCATGGTCTTCTTTTTTATCAATTTCTATAGCTTGTAAGTTTGATTTAAAAATATGAAGAAATTTATATAAATTAGTAACATCTGTTTCGAATTGCTGATATATACTTTTGGGTACAATATTTCCTGCACTGGATATGACGTTAAGACTTTCACTTTCCATCGTAAAAAAATAGTTCATGAAAGAATCAATGTCGGAGTTTTCATTTTCTAAATCATTTAGATATCTAAGTGAATTTTGAATAAAATAATCTCTGTGGTCATCAGATTGATCCAAATAGACATATAATTTTTTTCCGAAAAACAAAAGTATCATCAAACTAGTAAAAAGAGTATTGCTATATGTTGTATTATCCTTTAATTTAAGAGAAAGAATTTTTTCATAAAATAAAGCACACATAGATGCATTTCCCAATAAATTTGTTGTCTTTTTTAATACTGTACCAGAAAAGTCGTCATTTCCATCTCCTAAAATAAAGATTAATTCTCCATTAGTTACTGAGAAAATAGTTGCCATAGAATTACTTTTAGAAGTTGCGTTTTTGGTAGATAGTTGTTCAAAAGTTATAACGTATTTCCCAGTTTTGTCTTTTGAAAGTTTTATGGTATATCTAAAAAGTATTAATGCATTTTTAAATTCTTCAATATAGTCAGCTTCTATGAATAATTCTCCTATGTTTTTATTGATAATCGCATCTAAATTTCTTTGAACAATAGGATTATTTAAATATTCTGAATTAACAAGAAGGTTTTTTAAAATATCGACAGAAGTTATGATGCCTGATTTTCCAGAACCGTTCATGCCATAAATTCCTTTTATGTTATAGTCCTGTGTGTTTAGGTTTTTTGAAATAGTTTTTTTATAAAAGGATAAAGAAATCAGCTGATCTAATGTTTTTATTCCTTTCACAGAATAATTAACCAAATATATATTTTTCATTTTGAACTCCTCCATAAGGATAATATATCATAGTTAAAAAATAAAATAAATACATTTTGTATATTTTTTCCCGTATTATTTTAGTATAGTTCTTATGGATATTGTGATGCTATTTATTTTAAGTGATATGTTAATTATAGTATTCCATGATTGTAAATAAATTAATCATAAATCTGTCAAAACAGATGTTCCTAGGAGGTTGTTTTTTAATATTATAATTTTTTACTCAACATATCCACATTAGATGCATAAGTCAGCGCTGTTTCCTTTGTAATCTGTCCTGCCCGATAGAGATTTAACAGACTGGAATCCATGGAAATCATGGTAGGGCTGTTTGATGCATAGAGAATACCGTCAATCTGCGGCGTTTTATTATCACGAATCATATTACGGATTGCCGGTGTCATAGTCATGATTTCAAAAGCAGCTACCATTTTGCCGTCTGTAGAAGGAACAAGCTGTTGGGAAACAACTGCTTGCAGTACCATAGAAAGCTGAATAGCAATCTGCTTTTGCTGATTTGGCGGAAATACATCAATAATTCTGTCAATAGTATTTGCTGCACCCACAGTATGAAGTGTGGAAAAAATCAGATGACCTGTTTCAGCGGCGGTCATTGCCACATTTGTTGTTTCATAATCACGCATTTCTCCAAGAAGTATAACATCAGGGCTCTGACGCAGCGCAGCTCTCAGGGCAACGACATAACTTTCTGTATCAAGATTTACTTCACGCTGGCTTACGATACTTTTTTTGTGGGGATGAAGGAATTCCAGAGGATCTTCCAGTGTAATAATATGTTTTTCCTGATTTGAGTTAATCTGATCCACAATACATGCCAGTGTTGTGGATTTTCCATTTCCTGCAGGACCGGTGACAAGAACAAGTCCTTTATTTAAATTACCAAAACGAATAATGGAGTCGGGAATTCCTAAATCTTGCGGATGAGGCAAAGTAAAGGTAATGACGCGGATAACTGCAGCAATGGAGCCTCTTTGTTTAAAGGCATTTACACGAAAACGAGAAACGCCTCTTAAAGCAAATGAAAAGTCATCATCTCCGGTGTTAAGTAAACGGTCTGTGCTTCTATTATTTGCCAGCTCATAAATCTGATTGACCAAGTCCAGAGTATCATTTGGAAGAAGCTTTTCTTCGCTGACACGTTTGATACTGCCATGGAGGCGGTAGGAAAGAGGAAGTCCTGCTACCAAAAAAATATCAGAAGCGCCGGCAAGTGACGCAGATTCAAGTAATTCTTTTACATTCATAATAAATATCTCCTTTGCAAAATATAGATATTACATAAGATTTAGGGGTTCATCATTGTCCCAACTATCAATAGAAATTTCCTTCCAGAAAGTAATTTTATAAAGCATGTTTTCTTCGCTATCCGGTAACTGAAGCTGTAAAGAAACAGCCAGTGATTGTGTATCATTGATAGGAACGGTAAAGGATAAAAGTGGAAAGCGAGAAAGCTCTACAGAATAAGGAAGGTCTTTTATCACTTCACTGTCGAAGAATGCTGTGCCCTGTTCTAAATAATCTTTTCCATATAATTCGTAAGCTTTTGCAAGTAAATTATCAATTTGTGCAAGCTGTGCCTCCGCTTCGTTAGAAGCAGCATAGTAATCAGATGTTCGTGCGGCAATATTGCGTGCGTAATTTCTGTCATTGTTGCTGCTTGCCACAGACAATACAGAAAAGGTCACAAGACATAAAATAATAAAAATTACAAGCATAGAAGCAGAGCCGATATTAACGGCAGGATATTTTTTCTTTTCCATGGTTGTTCCCCTTTCTTAGTAAGTATGTGACACATGGATTTGTACCGGAAGTTCATAAATAGAATGATTGTCTTTTGCCAGCGAAATTTTAATAACTGCCAAAGCCATATCTTCTGTATGATTCGGTGTCAGTGTCAAAATGTAGGCAGCATCTGCCTTTGTACAAGGCATACCGTCTTCATTGTAATATGCACTATAAAAATTCCCAGAGTTTTGTTGCTGAAGTTCCGGTATGAAATCAGTTACAGTATCCATATCTCCGTAACTTTGACGAAAGATTTCCGCAGTGGAGGTTACAAGATTTATACCGGTGTTTAGTTGGGCTGTTTCTTTGCTCAGCAGGTGAGATTTTATAAATAGCTGTAAACATACGGCACTTGCCAGAGAAAAGAAGGCAATAGCCAAAATCAGCTCAATCAAGAAAAGACTTGATTTATGTGTACGATAATTTTTCATAGTCACATCTTCCTCCTGCTAATTACTTTTTGTCCCAACAACTACAGAATGGGTTTTATTTTGTTCAGTAGTAATGGCGAAACGGAATAGGCTGTCAGAAAGAGATTCTGCCTGAAAACTGTCTACTTCCAGAATTAGTTCTCCGGCTGTAGGAGAAGGCTTTGTTCCGTCCTTTACAGAAAGTTCTTTTAAAGCTCCATCATGTTCATAAATATAAGTTGTATAGTCAGAACCTTGAGATTTTAGTATGAGACAGTCTCCATTATCCAATTTCCCTACGGAAACGGTGTCTGTTTCATCATTCTGCCGTATTTTTTCAGTGATATAAGAGAGGGCAGTACGGGAAGTATACTGTTCCTGTGATTCCTCTGTGGTAGATTTGTAAATACGGGTTGCCAGAAGTACAACAATAAGTGAAGATACCGCAAATACAAAAAATAATGCCACAGGGAAAATAAAGTCAATCACATGACGTTTTTGCGTTTTTATTTTCATAAGAAATTAATCCTTTCTGGAAATGATTGTGATATCCGGCATAATATTTTCACCGAGTACTTCGTATCCAATAAAATATTTTTCTTTATCATAGCGAAGAGGATAATGCTCTTCCAGATAGTTCAGACTTTCCGGATAACGTCCCTCTGCTGCATAGCATTGCACCACATTTCTTTTGACAGCCCGCTCTAAAGTTTCTATTTCTGTTCTGTCAGTCGTTTGAGATATGGATTGAATCCCGTAAGAAAAGCAGAATATCAGCAAGAGAAACAGGCAGATGGATATAACAATACTTCTCAGACCGGATGGTTGTTTTGCAGTCTGAAATCGTTTCATAATACAATCGCCTCCTTACAGACTGGACATAATTCCCATAAGTGGGAGTATAACGGAAAACAGGATAATACCTACGATAACAGATAAAATAATCACCAATGTAGGTTCCAGTATGGAAATGATGGAAGTCAGACGATTATCAATTTCTTCTTCGTATTTTTCAGCAATTTCTCCCATAACCGTATCAAGACCTCCTGTTCGGGCTGCGAGGTTTGTCATGCGTCCATATATGCCGGAAAAGATACCCACCTGTGTAAGTGCAGTGGAAAGCTCACTGCCTTCGCTCATCATTTGACGGCAGCTTGCAATCTTTTTTCTAAATTCTTCATCTTCAATCAGATTTTCAGCAAGTTCTGTACAGTAGTCAGGATTCAGTCCACTGCTAAGTGTTAATGCCATACAGTCTGCAAACCGACAGGAAGAAGTTTTTTCATATAGACGGCGCAGAGCAGGAATATGTTTGCTAAAGGATGTAAAAGTTTTGCGTCCATGCTTTGTTTTTCCAAAATAAATGCCAAGTCCGATTAATAACACAAGTATTGCAGTCAGTATAGCGGAATATTGATTGATAGCAGTTCCGATAGACAGAAGCCCTCTGGAAAATCCGGTCATTTCCTGTCCGAGCTGCGCAAATACCTGATTAAAAATCGGCATAACTTTTGTAATTAAAATAAGAATAACTGCAGTCATCATGCAAATCATAATCAGAGGGTAAGTAACAGCGCTTCTAATAGAACGGGAAATATTTTCTTCTCTTTCATAATGAAGAGAAAGAGATTTCATAACATCATCCAGACGTCCGGCCTGTTCTCCGATTTCTACCATGTGGAGCAGGTAGGATGGAAATACTGTAGAAGCCTCCAGTGCCTGAAAAAGACTTCCAGTTTCTAAAAGGGTATCATAAATTTTCTGTAGAATTGCTTTTTCAGAATTACTTTGGGACTCTTCCAGCATAATTGAGATACCTTCAATAGAAGAGATACCGGATTTCAAAATTAATGCCATTTGATTACAAAAAGAAGAAAGCTCTGTATTAGACAGTTGCTTTTGTGAGGTGTTGCGCTCCATAAAATTCGCCTCCTAATCATAAATTTTTTAATAAGAATACTGTAAGGTATAATTTTTTCCATCGCCAATATATTTACCAACCGACTTACGGCTGTTGTTTGAGGCAAGCGTAGGGTCCATTAAAGTCCATGAAGAACCATCAAACTGAATAATATCATCAACCCATCCTATCTCATCAACGTAAGCGCTGATCCAGGCATGTTTGACTTCTCCTGAATAACCGATTTCAAGTTTTGTGGGAATGCGCTGCGTACGCATCATGGATGCCATTAGTGCGGCATAGTCGAAACAGATACCCGTTCCCGAAGCAAGAGTTTCATCAACAACAGGAAGATATCCGTCAACCACTTCCGTTGCCTTTTGCTCGTCGTAAGTAATGTTTTTGGTAACATAGGTATAAATATTCTGAATTACTTCTAAATCCGAGTAAGTTCCATTGGCAAGCTCGGCACCTTTTTCTACAGTCTGGTTTCCTTCTGTAAAATCAACGTATTGATTAGGATAGAGGAAAGGAGAAAACTCATTTTCTAAGGTCACTTCAATGGTTTCAGAGAGAAGGATTGCATATTTGTCTCCTGTTGTGTTTTCCAAAATGTTAATTTGATAAGTTCCATTGCCGCCCGAAAATGGAAAAGTATGGTAATTTCCATCTACTGTAAGAAGAGGCTGATTTTTCGTACCATCCGGTGTAACAGTCTGAACTCGAACCTTTGGAACAGTTCCTGTATATTTCACCATGAAATAACCAGAAGAGGCATTGGAAATATCAACAACAACATTCTCAGTTTGCCATAAGGAGGTGCCGGACGCTTCCGGTGTCAGAACTGTTGGAGTGTAATCTCTGGGTTCTTTTTCTTGATTATTTTCTTGAACTTTTGGTTTGCTGCAGGAAATAAGGAAGAATACACATACTAGAAGGCAGAGAAAAAGAAAAATATGTTGTTTTTTCACTATGTACACCTCCTGATTTTTAATGATATATTTATTATCCAATGATGTATTTACTTTGTCAATTAAAAAGAAAAAATGTAAAATATAAGCTTGTAGAGATGCTTTGTTCATGTTAATCTATTTATTAAGGTTGTTAAGAGAAATATAGTTTAAAACAGTGGGGTGGCAGTGTATAGATTATGAAAGTAGAACATACGGTATCAACACTTCGCATCTGTATTGATGCAATACAGACATCGGAAAATGAGGTTGAAGGAAGAATTTACGGAATTGCAGTAAAAGATGAAGCTATATTTTCCAGCAGTTCAGAACTTTTGGTAATGATTGACGGATTACTTGATATAATCGGTAAACCGCAGCCTTCACGAAAATCCAGAAGTTTTCGTGAAGAACAGGGAAATCAGGTGACGTCTTATTGCTATAGTCCTGAAGTATATCATTCACAGGAAGAAATCTTGAAAAAAAAGGGGAATATCATTACAAGAGACGTGATTTTTGTTTCCAGATTGAGAAGTTCCTGGCAGGGAATTGTGAAAGACGAAAAAGGAAAAGTATTAGGAGAATTTGACAGTGATTTAGAGTTTATTAATTTTCTGTATGACTGTGGTGTGACTTCTTAGATTTATAATATGAATAATATGGAAGAAGTAGAAAGATAGAGGGAAAAGGAGGGAATAGGATGTCACTATCACACAAAAAAGGATTAAATACAGGAGAAACATTCATTATAAATGTAAAATGCAGACAGAATCATACATGGCAAGGGACTGTTAAGTGGATAGAAGGGCAAAAAGAAGTTCCCTTTCGTAGCGCCCTTGAGTTAATTAAACTGATTGATTCTGCAATGGAAGTAGCAGATGAAGAAGATAATGATAATGTAGAAGAAGCAACATGGTAAAAACAGTGTGGCTGTATGAGAGTCTGTGAAAACGGACTCTTTTTCTTTCATAGGAATCATGTCATATAAAAGAAAAAACGTTTTATAAGAATATAATGCGGCAGTACTGGCAAATTAGGTATTGCAAAAAGGGAAAAACAATATAAAATAGTATATATATTTTATAAAAAGCAAGGGTAAATTTACGGGAAGAGTAGAAGATTATGAGTAAAATTGATTGTGGAGAATATCCTGTACTGGATGTACATACATTTGGTAAGTTTCAGATTTCAAATGAAAACGGGATATTGACTGTAGAGAAAATACATTCTGAGATGCTGACTCGATTGTTGACTTACATGGTATACCACAGAGATAAGAGTCTGACAGTACAGGAATTAGTTGAAATATTATGGTCGGAGGATGAGAGCGATAATCCGGCTGGGGCTTTAAAAAATCTGATGTATCGTCTACGTAATCTGTTAAAGAAAACATGGGGGGACTACGACTTTATCACAACAGGTCGAGGTGTATATCGTTGGAATCCACGTAGTATTCTGAACGTAGATGCAGAGGAATTTGAGCAATGCTGTAAGGAAATGGCATTGGAAGAAAATGTAGAAGAGAAGATAGAGAAAGGAAAAGTCGCGGTTGAACTATACCAGGGAGAATTCTTACCGGAGCTTTCCGCAGAGTATTGGGTTATTACGGCTGCTACTTATCATAATTCTATGTATCTGTCAACAGTAAAAAAGCTGGCTGAATTGCTGGAACAAGAGCAGAGATATTCGGAATTGGAACAGTTATGCAGGCAGGTTCTTTGCTTTGAATCTTTAGATGAAGAAATTCACTGTTATTTGCTAAGAGCTTTGATTGCAGACAATAAACAACAGGTAGCGGCAGAACATTATACAAGAACTGTAAAATATTTGTATGATGCACTGGGAGTAAGACCATCTGAGGAAATGCAGAAAATTCATGAAGAGATGCAGAAACGTCAGCATGATTATGAAAGCAGTATTGATGTGATACAGGAAGAGCTGAAAGAAAAACAACTCCCAACCGGAGCGTTTCTTTGTGAATATGGTGTGTTTAAGAAAATTTATGCTCTTGAAGCAAGGAGCAGTAAACGAATGGGAATTTCCATTCATCTGGCATTGGTAAGCGTTTATCTTGATTTGCGGCCTTATGAGCAGCAAAGCAAATATCAGAGTATACTCAGCGAAGGAATGGATATTTTAGAAAAAACTTTGCTTAGCGGATTGCGTAACAGTGATATTGTATGCAGATACAGCGCAAATCAATTTTTAATTATGCTTCCGGCATGTCAGTATGAAGATGCAAAAATGGTTGTCAATCGTTTGAAAGACCGGTTTTATCAGTCCGGAAAAACAAAAAAAGTAATTCTTCAATATAACATTGATGAAATAAATATTATGTAATTTATGAAAAAAGGCGTAACTTTGTAAGTTGTACTTGCAAAGTTACGTTTTTTTTGTTTATAGCAAATTGTATTTTATGAAATAAAACATTTTTTTCTTAAAAAATGTAAAAATTGTAAATAAATTTTTAATAAAACTAGTATTTGTGACTGATGTGTGACTAGGGGTAATTATACTAATCATATAAATTGTGAAGATACATACGTTATAGTGATGAAATAAATGAAAAGAAAAATTGAATGGAGGAGAAATGCCATGAAAAGTAAAAAGAAAAAAATATTAGCAGCCATACTTTGCATGGTTATGGTGTTGACAAATAATTTTTCGATATTAGCAGAAGAAACGGGCAATCCGACAGTACCGATGGCAGAGAATGAAGCGCAGGCAGCGGATACAGAAATTTCTGGAACAGCGGCAGTCGAACAACAGGAAGCAATGCCGGAGACTGAGGTGACGCCTGAGCAACCAAAGGTGGAAGAAGTACCGGAAACCGAGGTGACATCTGAAGAGTCGAAGGTGGAAACAACATTGGAGACACCGGAAGCATCACAGGAATTAAAATATGAAGATGAGCAGGTATCAGTTGTTGTAACGGCGGCTGAGGAAGGTGCAATTCCTGCTGGAGCAGCTTTGAAAGTTCTTCCTATTACTTTGGAAAATAGTGAAACAAAAATACAGTATGAAGATGTTGAAAAGAGAATTCAGGAAAAAGTTGCTGAAGAAGAAAAAGAAGTGGTAGGATTTCTCGCTTATGACATTACATTTGTAGACAGCGAAGGAAATAAAGTGGAGCCAAACGGAAAAGTAAAAGTTTCCATGGATTATAAAAATGCAGCACTTCCACAAGAAGTAGTAGAGAAGGAAGCAACCGATGCAGAAGTAACCGTACTTCATCTGGAAGAAGATGAAAAGGGTGAAGTGAAACAGGTTGTGGATATGGGGGCTGAAAAGAAAGCAACTGTTGATACACTTGCTACAGGAAAAGGCGCAAAAATCCAGAATATGGAAGTAGAAACAGAGAGCTTTTCAGTATTTACCATTACGTGGAATTCTGTTTATAAGATATCTGTTGAATATGTGGATGAGAATGGAAGGGAACTTAGTCACAAAGATTTCCGAACACAGAACTTATCTAAGAACTTAGGTAATGAAGTGAAATTATCGGATTATGCACCAAGTAGTGTAGAAATTGGTGGAAAAACTTACGCTTATCAAGACGCACATATCAATACTGTGAATGGAAATAAAGCAAAGAGAGTACGTGTTACAAAGAAGGGGAAATATGAGTATAATGCGCAGGAAAAGGATGGGGAATGGAAGCCATTTAATACCGAAAATAGCAAGCGAACAGTCCTTCTTGTATATGCAATCGTTGAACCTTTGACAACTGTGGATACAGTGGATGCCAGCAGTCAAGGTGTTACTATGAAGATGATTGACCTTGGTGGGGGAAAGACAAATCTGAAAAATGGAGATACTATTGTTGATTTTGGCGAAAACAGCGGTTATGGAAATGGTAATATTAAATACGGATTATTGGGATCACATATTACAAATGATGATGGATTTCCAACGGTTCAAAGTGATGGAAAGAGTCTGGGAAGGCTGTTTAGCGGAGCACGAGAAGTAGACCATCTTTTCCGAAAAGATATTTATGATGGTACAGGGTATTTTGAGTATAGTAGTTTTGAAAATTATGCTTACCTCAATGGAGATGAATTTAAAGTATACAAACAGTTAGGAACACCTAGTGATGAAGGCGGTTATTTTTACCAGCGTGGAAACTTTATGCCGTACAACAAAATTGAGGCTGGGAAGTTTTCTGTAAACAGGAACTTGTATAACGAAAACGGAGAGAAATTATCTGCTGGTTCTGATAAGCGTTACAATGAAAAACTATACAAAACACAGGGAACAAATAATTTCCAGTTTGGTATGATGATTGAGGCGGAATTCACCCAGCAGAGAAACGGTCAGGCGACACACCAAAGACCAGATGGTGGAGTTGTTAAATCGGACATGGTTTATGAGTTTAACGGCGATGACGATTTGTGGGTATTCATTGATAATGTGTTGGTACTGGATATTGGTGGTGTGCATGACGCTCATTCGGGAAGTATTAACTTCCGTACAGGCGAAGTGATATGGTATGATTGTGAGACAAATAAAACACCAGTGAAAAAATCAACAACTTTGAAAGAACTTTTCCGGAAAGCAGGAGTTTTACCAAGTGGTAAGCGTTGGACAGAAGCGGGTGCGGAAAATGAGTTTAAAGGAAATACTTTTGCTGATTATACAACAGACCACAGCTTCAAAATGTATTATTTTGAACGTGGTGCAGGGGCATCTAACCTTCACGTAAAGTTCAATCTTCCTACAGTACCGACGAACTCTGTAAACGTACAGAAGGTTGTTCAGAATGAAGCTGGTCAGGATGCAAACTACGCCAAAGATATTGATTTCCTTTTTCAGATTGATGTAGCTGGTAATAAGTATGCAAACCAGCCCTATGACATTATGGTTGGTAATGCAGTAGTTGGCAATGGTACAACAGATAAAGATGGACAGTTTACCTTAAAGCATGATCAGACAGCCCGATTTAAAGAAATCGAAGGAGATAAAAATTACAGAGTCAAGGAATTGGGAGCTTATCTGGATGGATATGAAGTTGAACTAGATGGAACTACTATTTGGACACCGAGTGATGGAACAGAAATTCCTCAAGCTGATTCCGGAGAACTTAATGTGGCAGAGAAATCTACAGTAGTATTTATTAATAAGATGAAGAGGTCTGCTACATTAAATATTACGAAAGAACTTGCAGAAGGTACAGATAAAACTGATAAAGAATTCCAGATTGAATTGAAGCTGGGAGACGAACTTTATAAGGGAACTTATACAATTGGAAATACAACATTCTCGGCTGCAAATGGTATCATTAAACTGAAGGCAGGACAGACAGCAACCATTACCGGACTTCCTTATGGTGTTTCATTTGAAGCAAGGGAGTTGATGGATGGTTCTTATCTTCCAACTTACGGAATAACGGGAGAGGGCGTTACAAACATTAAGGTTCCTGAAATTAAAGAGGATGGTACTTCTAATGAAGTCACTTCTGCATCTGCACAGATTAACGGAGCAAATTGTACGCTGACAGTTACCAACAAAGAAATTCCTGTTGGAGCCGGAACTACCAGTGTTTCTGTACAGAAAAAATGGGAGAATATGGCGGGAGTTCCAATACCGGAGTATGTAGATGTTTATCTGTATAAAGATGAAGATCAAAACGGAAAATTTGACGAGGGTACGGATACACCAATAAATTACGCACCGATTCGTTTGAGTGAAGAAAACGATTGGAGTGGAAAATGGGATAATCTTCCGGGAGATACAGATTATGTATTGAAAGAGGTATATCCACCGGGATATGAACAGGTTAAAACAGAGTATGATAATAGCTTTGACAGTATTGCTCAGGTAGGAGGAAGAAACACTCCGAATAATAATGTAGTATTTAATATTGGTGTGAACAACCTTTTACTTGTAAAAGAAACGGGAAATCATTATTTCCTGTGGTCGCCAATAGACTTGAAATTGGATGCGGACGATATTTCTTATATTGCAGGAGAGATTCAGAAGTTAGACCTTGAAGGTGCAGGAAATCTGGATTTGACAAATTTATCTTATCGTTATGGAGTTGGTGATTTTAACAACATTTCACTGGAACGATTGGATAACGGTTGGAAACTGAGTTTCCATGGCAAGAGTGCATGGGCAATGTTTTGGACTTTCCAGTATCATAGAACGCAGGGAATTACACTTACCAATTCTTTAGATAGAGACGCCTATACATCTGTCAAGGTTCAAAAAGAATGGAGAGGAGATAATTCAACCACAAGACCGGGCAGTGTAACGGTTCAGTTATACAAGAATGGTATTGCCGAAGGCGATCCGGTTGTACTCAATAGTGAAAACGATTGGAAACATCCTTTTGAGAATTTACCTGTTTATACAGTAGAGGGTGAAAAAGTCATCAAAAATGTCTATGAAGTAAAAGAAACCAAGATTGGTGATGATGCATTAGATGAGAATGGCAGAGCGCAGGGTTATCAGTCTTCTGTAAGAGACATCGTTGATGATGAAGGAATTGTTACTTTTATTATTACAAACAGCAAAGATTGGCAGATTGTGAAAATCAGCGACAGTTCTGAACAGATTAAACTTAAAGGCGCAATATTCAAATTAACAAAAAATAATACAGAATCCCCTGAACCTACTTGGTGGGGCGAAACAGATGAAAACGGAGTTGTGAAGTGGTATACAGATTCCATACGTACAAAGCTATTCAATGGTACCTTCAAAGATGGCGAGTATACTTTGACAGAAGTCAGAGCACCTGCCGGCTATATTAAGAGTGAAGAAACATGGACAATTATCATCGAAGGCGGTATAGCTATAGACGTTTCTTCAACAGGTGAGGAAATAAAAACAGATAAACTGGATGGTAAAGATACATACTACTTTAAAAATACTCCCCTTTATGAACTTCCATCTGCTGGAGGTACTGGAATTTTTGTATATACGATTGGGGGTACACTGCTTTTAATGGCAGCAACGCTTCTCTTATATAAAATGAACGCGAGGAGGTGCTGAAGAGTTAGAAAATGACAAAACTTTTTAGCGGCCTCAAGTCGCAAGAACAGCAAAAATTACATCTAAAAAATGTGTGGATGTAAAATAAATGAGGAAAGCCTCAAAAGAAAAGGAGAAAAAATTATGAAGAAAATGAAGAAAGTATTCGCATTGTTAGTAGCAATGGTAATGGTTATGGGAATGACCATGACAACAATGGCAGCAGGAAAGATGACAAGTAACATTACAGTAAAAGGTTTAACAGAAGGTGTAGATACGACAGTAAAGGCATATCAGGCAGTTAGTTATGATGAAACAAACAATGTTTGGGCAGTAGCTGACTGGGCAGCAGATTATATTAAATTAAATGCTGATGGAAAAGCGTATGTAGTTGAGAAACCAGAAGAACTTGGAAAAGCTGCAGAGGCTCAGCAGCCAACTCATGAAACAACTGCAAAAGGAACAGAAGCTACTTTTGAAAATGTTGCTATCGGTGCTTATGTAATTCTTGCAACAGATGAAAAAACAACATATACAACAATGGTTGCAAATACATATAATGAAGATGCAACATACATTGAAGCAGAAGACAGAATACTTTTTGCAAAAGCTACAGGAACAGATTTAGATAAAAAAGCAGTAGAAGGCGATAAATTTATCGGTAGAGGAGAAGAAGTTGAATTTACAATTACAACAACTTTCCCGAACTACGAAACACCTGATTCTGAAGACAATACTTTTACAATTGTGGATGCACCAACAGGACTTGATATTACAGAAGTGACATCATTAACAATCGGTGGAGAAGAATTTGGAGATTATACAGTAGCAGAAACAGATAATGGTGTGTTTACAATTGATTTAACAAATGCAATTGGAACAGAAAATGCTAATGCAGGTAAGACAGTTGTTGTTGCATATAAGGCAATCGTAACATCTGACGAAGGATATAGCAATACAGCAAATGCATTTAAGAATGATGCAACTTATGGTGACGATACAGAGGAAGGTTTCACAGGTGACATTACACTTGTAAAATATGCATCAGATAACAACAATGATGATTTAGCAGATAATGCAAAATTAGCAGGCGCTAAATTTAAAGTTCACAAAGACAATAAAGACGGTGAAGTATTGTTCTTTGTAAAAGTAGGAGATGGATTATATAAACATGCATTAGCAGATGAAGATGGTGCGATTGACGAACTTGAAGTTTCAGCAGAAGGTGAACTTAAGGTAACAGGTTTAGGAGATGGTACATACTTCTTCGAAGAAACAAAAGCTCCAGATGGATATTCTATTAACGAAGATGGTGCAACTGTAACAATCGAAGGAAGTGAAACAGAAAATGTTTCTATGGATACTTATGTAATCGATACAAAACTTTCTTCTCTTCCATCTACAGGTGGTATCGGTACAACAATCTTCACAATCGGTGGTTGTGTAATCATGATTGCAGCAGCAGGTTTATTCTTCGCTAGCCGCAGAAAAGAAAGCAAATAATTTTATAATTCTTATAACAAAAACTCATAAGCTGGGGCGGTAACCCGCCCCGGCTCTTATAAAAAATACAACAATAAGGAGAACCCGGATGAAAAGAAAAATTACTACTATTACAATTTGCATAATGTTTTTAGCCGGTTTGTCCTTGCTGCTGTATCCATTTATTTCCAATCAGTGGAATACTTACAGACAGAAGCGACTTATCAGCAGCTATGATGAACAGGTTGCCAAGAAAGAGGAAGCAGGGGAGATTGATTATAATAAAGAATGGTCAGAAGCAACAGCTTACAATGAAGCGCTTTTGCCGAGTATTTTGCCCGACTCTTTTGCAGTAGCAGAAGCTTCCGAGGAAGATGATGAAGAATATATGTCCAGCCTGAATTTAAACGGCGATGGAATGATGGGATATGTGGAAATTCCTAAGATTGATGTAAAAGTTCCGGTTTACCATACCACGGAAAAAGAGGTACTGGAAAAAGCCGCAGGGCATCTGGAGGGAAGCTCTCTTCCGGTAGGGGGAGAAAGCACACATTCTGTAATATCTGCTCATCGAGGACTTCCAAGCGCCAAATTGTTTACAGATTTGGATAAACTGAAAGAGGGAGACCATTTCTTAATAGCAGTTCTAGATGATACTCTTTGTTATGAAGTGGATCAGATTTCAGTGGTAGAGCCTACAGAAACACAGGGGCTTGCAGTAGAGGAAGGACAGGATCTTGTGACTTTGCTCACATGTACTCCTTATGGTGTAAACAGTCACAGACTTCTGGTTCGTGGACACAGAGTTCCCTTCGAAGAAGTGGAAATGGAAGAAGCGCCGAAAGGACTGATTGGCGGAACAAGTCTTCACACCAGTTATTTACTCTGGGTTCTTGTAGGACTTACAGTAACAGGGCTTTTTATTGCAGGACTTTATATTTTGTCTAAGAAGAAAAATTCAGATAAGCAGAAAGAGGACTGATTATGAAACGAAAGATTTTTAATATTCTGTTTGCTCTGATGTTTTTAATAGGATTTGGAGTACTTGTTTATCCCACAGTATCAGACCAGTGGAATACATACCGACAAAATAAGTTGATATCCAATTATGAATCTACTGTAAAAGAGATGACAGAAGTGGATTTTACAGAAGAATGGGAAAAAGCAAAAGCTTTTGATGCAGCGTTGGTACAGAATAATTTGTACGGAGATGTATTCGGGGAAGATAACGGAGAGCTGGAAAACACAGAATACTGGAAGGTATTAAATGTAGCAAATGATGGCGTTATGGGATATCTTTCCATACCTAAGATTAATGTGAAAAACGCAATTTATCACGGAACCGGTGATAAGGTGCTGCAGACAGGTATTGGACATTTAAATGGGACCAAGCTTCCCATAGGTGGTGAGAGCACACATAGTGTATTGGCTGCTCACCGAGGACTACCTACAGCACGATTATTTACAGATGTGGATCAGCTGAGAAAAGGGGATATGTTTTACATTCATGTTTTAGATGAAATATTAGCATATCAGGTAGACCAAATTTTGGATATGGTGGATAAGGATGACCACGAAGCTCTGGCAAATGCTCTTCAGATAGAAGCGGGAAAAGACCAGGTGACATTATTTACCTGTACCCCTTACGGAGTGAATTCACACAGACTTCTGGTTCGTGGCACCAGAGTTCCATATAGCGGTGAAGAAGAAGTAGAAACATCTGTGGCAGAAACAATGTTGAAGTCAGTTCAAAATTATTATATGATATATCTGATACTGGGATTGTCCATAACATTTTTAATTATACTTTTTATGAAATTTTTATTTAAGAAAAAAGATAGAAAACAAAAATGATTTTTGAAGGAGGGGAAGCGGTGAAAATGAGCAGAAAAATAAAAAAAAGCAGTGTATGGTTTCTTGTATTATCACTTATACTGTCAGGTACAATATTATTAGATGTAAGCGCAGCCCGTGGTGTTGAAACAGAACGTAAATGTTCTGTAACCTTAGAAGTGGGCGGAGACCTTGCAGGAGATTTCGCAGAGCTTTCAAAAATATCTATTCCGGTTAAGCTGTATAAAGTGGCAGAGATGAGTGAAACAGGCAGTTATACAGCAGTGGAGGGATATGAAGCCCTTAATTTCAAAGATGTGACATCAGAAACTATAGCAAAAGAGTGGGAAGAGAAAGCACAGAAAGCACAAAAGATTGTTGATGATGAGAAGAAAGCGCCTACAGCCGAGGGTATCATTCAGGATGGAAAAGGAAAAATCAATGACTTATCTGTGGGTATGTATCTTGTAGCAGCGGAAACAGTACGTTCTCCTGAATATGAATATAAGTTTACTTCATACTTACTTTCATTACCTAATAATTATTATAGCAGCACAGGAAATGATGACTGGGTATATGACGTAACAACAGGATTAAAACCAAGCCAGGAAGTCCGTTTTGGAAATCTGGTAATTGATAAAAAAGTAGAATCCTTTAATGAAACACTGGGAAGCGCTACATTTGTATTCCAGATTGAAGGAGTAAAAGATGGAGAGCAGGTATACAGTGATGTAGTTTCAGCGGTATTTGATACAGCAGGAACAAAGAGCATTCTGGTAGACAAAATTCCGGCTGGAACAGAAGTAACCGTAACAGAAATTTACAGCGGTGCAAGTTATGAATTGACAAGTGAACCTTCTCAAACCGTTATCATAAAGGCTTTAGAGGATGGAGAAACAGATGGAGTGCATGTGACTTTCGTAAATAATTATGATAACAGATTAAATGGGGGAGCCAGTGTAGTGAACCATTTTGCAAATGAAGAAGGAGTCTGGACAGTACAACAACAGTCTGACAGCGTAAATGCAGTAGAGTAAAGGAGGTAAAGAACCATGAAAAAGAAATGGAATAAGAAAAATCTTTGTCTGGCAGCAGCAGCCTTTACTTTAGTGGCAGGTGTATCTGTAGGAGGAACCATGGCGTACTTTACAACGTATACGGTGGCTTCCGGCGGGGCTGAGATTGAACTGGGAAATACAACAATTATACCGGACGAAGAAGTTGTCAACATGGAAAAGCATATTGCAGTAACAAATACCGGTGACATGGACTGTTTTGTCCGTGTAAAAGTATTCGCAGGAGATAAGTATCAGCCGGGGCTTAAATTTACTCCTGATGCAGAAGGTACATGGAGTCAGGGAGATGACGGTTATTATTATTGCAGCCAGATTATTCCTGCAGGCGGAACATCCAATACATTTAATGTGAAGATTGATGATATGGACAGTGAGGATGATTTTAATATTATTGTTGTTCAGGAATGTACCGCAGTACTTTATGATGAAAACGGAAAAGCGTATGCAAACTGGAATATGATTGCAGATTCCAGCGAAGACATTTATAATGGAAACGGGGAGGTTGATGAATAATGAAAAAGAAAAGAAAAATTTTATCAGCCGGCCCAATCGCCTTGCTTTCCGTATCAGCGCTTTTGCTGGCTGGAAGTACGGTAGGAAGTACGCGAGCAGCTTTGACATATTATAGTGATAATTATACAGCAGATATGTCTGTATCCAGTATTGGTGTCAGCCTGACTGAGAATGGAAAAACCATTTCTTCACGAGATTACAGCCACAGTAATAATGAGTGGGATGTGACAAAGGGAGAGCTTTTTAAGGATTTACAGAAGGATGACTCCATTGTGCCGGGAAAGGCTTACGGAGAAGAACTGGGTGTTACAAACAGTGGTTCTATTGACAGTTATGTGAGAGTAATTCTTACCAAAAGCTGGACAGATACGAAAGGTAATAAAGATACGGAGCTTTCCCCTGATTTCATTGATTTACATTTTGTTGAAGGTAACGGCTGGATTATCGATGAAACTGCTTCCACTCCGGAGCGTACAATTCTTTATTATACAGGAATTGTACCGGCAGGAGAGAGTACCCCGAATTTTACAGATACTTTGAAAATAGATAATAAAATTGCTGAAAAAGTAAAAGTCGAAACCGACAAAGATGAAGAAGGCAATGAAATTATCCGCCACATATATAAATATGATGGATATCAGTTTCATGTAGATGCAGAAGTCAATGCAGTACAGACACATAACGCACAAGATGCAATTAAAAGTGCATGGGGTGTGGACGTGAATGTTTCCGCAGATGGAACACTTAGTTTACAGTAGGAGGTACAGAAGATGGGAAAGAAAATTTTGTGCCTTGTTATGGCAGCGTTCATGACTGTAGGCACTTCCATAAATGTATTTGCAGAAAATATTCAGGGAAGTGGAGATTGGGCTGTTGAATTTAATGGAGAGAAAATGAACAGCAATTTTAATACTTCCGATGTAAATGCAGCAGTTTATAAGCTCCTTCCGGGAGACTCTATGGAGCTTCAGATAGGAATTAAAAATAAAAGCAAAGATAAGACAGACTGGTATATGACAAACGAGATTATTCAGAGTTTGGAGGAAAGCCAGAATGTGGCAGAGGGCGGTGCTTATACTTATCGTTTAACTTATGTAGACCACAAAAATACAGAAACGGTTCTGTACAGCAGTGATAAAGTAGGTGGCGAAGGTCAAAGTTCAGCAGGTGAAGGTCTGGAACAGGCAACCAGCGCCATGGGCGATTATTTCTATTTGGATCGTTTAGATGCAGGCGAAGCAGGTAAGGTACATCTGACTGTAGCATTAGATGGTGAAACACAGGGAAATGCTTATCAGGATACACTGGCAAAGCTTCAGATAAATTTCGCTGTGGAAAAGGTGACAGCAGATATCACCTATAAACCGGGAGAACCGGTGAAAATTACAGAAACAAAAAAGATTATCCGGTCAGGACCAAAGACAGGAGATGAAACAAAAGTTTTTGCTATATGTGCTGTAACACTTATCAGCGGATTTATTCTTTTATTCTTTGGCATTAGAGCAGTAAATAAAAACCGTAAAGGCAGGAAAGGGGAGCAATAGTCATGAGAAAAATTAGAAAGCTTTTAGCGACTGTGCTGACTGCAGGATTGCTCCTAAGCCTTTCAGCAGTGCCGGCATTGGCAGCAGAATACACATATAAAGTAACCATTGATGGAGGTAATCAAGGAAAGCTTTCCACAATGGCAGGGCTGGAAGTGAAAAGTGCTTCTGCAAAGGTTTCTCTGGAAGATGGTAAAATTGTAATTCAAAATTTAAAAGCCAATGATGTGATTTCTTTTAACCCACAAAAAGGTGCGGTAAGCATGAATAATGACAGCAAATATTATATTCAGGGAATTCGCCGAAGTGGGCGTGATACAGAAGAGATGGCAGCTTCCTCTTTTCGTATTACAGAGGATTCGGATTATGTAGTTGCTTATGGTATTAAAGGAAATCTGGTAAGCTATACAATAAGATATCAGGACGAAGACGGCAATGAACTTGCACCAAGTCAGACATATTATGGTAATATCGGTGATAAGCCTGTTGTAGCAAACATTTATATTGAAGGTTATTCTCCAAGAGCGTTGGCACTTACAAAGACTTTGTCAGCAAATGAAGCGGAAAATGTGTTTGTATTTGAATATGTTGAGGGAGAAACACAGGTGATTGAAACACCGGGAGAGACTATTACAGAGACAGTTATTCAGTATGTTGACGGAGGAACCACAACAGCTCCAACTACTTCGACAGGAAATCAGACGGGAACACAGACTCCGGGAACAGGAACGGGAGAAACAGGAGAAGGTGGGAATGTAACTCCGAATGAAGAACCTCAGCCTGAAGATAATGGAGATGTAACAGAAATTCCAGAGGAAGATGTTCCTCAGGATATTGTAGATTTGGATGAAGAGGATACACCTCTTGCAAACAAAGATCTTGATAAAGAAGTAAAGAAAGGACTTCCCCTTGCGGCAGGCATTGCAATTTCAATAGCAGCAGTAGCAGGACTTGCAGGACTTGTTATTTTCCTGAGAAGAAATCATGCAGGAAAACGTAATTAGTGCAGAGGGAAAGGATAGAAAATTGAGCAGAAAAAAAGGTAAAAAAAGCCCGGTGGCTGTGATTTGCAGTGCACTGGGCACTGCTATGCTTATTATTCTTGTGGTAATCTGTATACCATTGACAGTTCCAAGAATGATGGGATATGAAATTTATTCAGTAATCAGTGGAAGTATGGAACCGGCTCTGCCTGTTGGCAGTCTGGTTTATATCGGAAAAGAAGACCCAAAGAACATCGAGCAGGATGAAATTATTGCTTTTTATGGGGCAAAAGATTCCAATGCGATTATTACCCATCGTGTTGTAGAAAATCGAGTTGTTATGGGTGAATTTATTACAAAAGGTGATGCAAATAAAACAAATGATATGAATCCTATTCCTTATGGGAATTTTATTGGAAAAGTAGAATTTTCATTTCCGCTGTTGGGATATGCTGCACAGATGATTACCAGTATAGAAGGAAAGATTATAGCGGGAGCTGTTATTTTCGTAGCTCTTGTGTTGCAGATTTTAGCATCAGTGATTGAAAAAAGAAGGAAATAGTTTTAAGAGATGAAACCGCTGGTTAGACCGGCGGTTTTTTGAAATTCATTATGATGATTTTGATAAATGAGGTTTGCATACCACAGAGTGTATGATAGAATGATGGATATTATTGTACGGGCGAACGAAGAAAAATTTGAGGAGGCGAAAAAGATGTGTAAAGCGTTAGAAGAATTAATGAAGGATGAGCTGGAAGCGAAAAAGACAGAGGGAGAAGAGATTGGAAAAGAAATTGGCATGCAACAGGGAAAAGGATGTGTAAATGAACTTACGTTAAAGCTTTCTACTCTTGGAAGAATAGAGGATATTTTAAAAGCGGCATCTGATGAAGAATATCAGGAGAGATTATTTCAGGAATTTGGTTTATAACAGTATTGAATGTTACCAAAGTGTATGTTACAATTTATTTACCGATTGTGTAAGGGAAATAAAAAGAAAGAGCATATAATTGTGTAAGGTGAGGAAATGATTTTAAGATAATTTAGTTTAAGCGAAAAAATTAAACAAAGCTGCAAAGAAGATATTTTATTTGCAGATTGCCTGTGTACGCTTGAATTGGATTATCTCACATTTTTAACCTTATATTTGTAAACACTGAATGTGTTTTCATATAGGTCTATTTTGTGAGGCTGCTTTGCGTATGCAAGGCAGTCTCATTTTTCGATTCAGGTTAGACAGGAGGATTATATGTTACAAATAAAAAATTTAACGATTACGCATCGTAAGGATTTGAGGATGATTTTAGAAAACTTCCAGCTGACGTTAAATTCGGGGGACAAGGCAGTTATAATCGGAGAGGAAGGAAATGGGAAATCTACTCTTATAAAATGGATTTATCAGCCGGAATTGGCAGAGGAATATACGGAGTGCGTTGGAGAGAGAATATGTACAAAAGAAAAAATGGGGTATCTGCCTCAGGAACTGCCTGATACAGAATGTTCGAAAACGGTTTATGAATACTTTTCCCAGTCAGATTTTTTCTATAATAGAACGCCTAAGGAATTGTCGGTAATGGCAAAGAGATTTCATGTAGAGGAGAGCTTTTTTTACAGCGACCAGAAAATGGAGAGTTTGTCCGGTGGAGAAAAGATGAAGGCAGAACTTATGAGGATTTTTATGGAAGAGCCTACAGCATTGCTGCTTGATGAGCCTTCTAATGATATGGATATTGATACGTTAAAGCTGTTGGAGGAAATTATTGTTTCATGGAAAGGAATTGTACTGTATATTTCTCATGATGAAACCCTCATTGAGAACACGGCGAATATGATTATTCATATCGAACAAATTGCCCACAAGACCAAGTGTCGTTATACTGTAGCCCGAGTTCCTTACAGGCAATATGTGGAACAGCGTTTTCAAGCTTTCGAGAAGCAGAAAAAAGAGGCGGTAAATGAACGCAGTGAGAAAAAGAAGCGGGATGAAAAGTACAGGCGTGTAATGCAGAGTGTAGAACATGCACAGAATGTAATTACAAGACAAAATCCGGCCGCAGGAAGGCTGTTGAAAAAGAAAATGCATGCAGTAAAATCTATGGAGAAGAGGTTTCAAAGAGAAGATGAAAAAATGACGAAACTGCCTGAGATAGAGAAGGCAATTTATTTTAAGCTGGGTGATAAAAAATCTGGAATTCCTGCAGGAAAAACAGTAATAGAATATTCTCTTAATCAATTATTGACGCCAGATGGCAGCAGAGTTCTGGCAAAGGATATTTTTTTGCGTATTCAGGGAGAGGAGAAAATCTGTATTATTGGAAGCAATGGAAGTGGAAAAACTACTTTATTAAAGAAAATAGCCGAGGAATTATTACAGCGAAAAGATATTTGGGCTGAATATATGCCGCAAACTTATGAGGATGTTCTGGAATTAGAGAAAACACCTGTGGATTTTTTAGATTGTACAGGGTATGAGGAAGAGAGAACAAGAATTCGTACTTATTTAGGAGCTCTAAAGTATACAGCAAATGAAATGGAACATCCCATTAAAGAACTTTCAGGAGGACAAAAGGCGAAAATTCTTCTTTTGAAATTAAGCTTGTCAAAAGCGAATGTTTTAGTTTTAGATGAACCTACCAGAAATTTTTCACCTTTATCAGGACCGGTAATTCGCCAGATGATAAGAGAATTTCCCGGTGCTGTTATCAGTATTTCTCATGACAGAAAATATATAGATGAAGTATGCGATAAAGTGTATAGGATGTCGGAAAAGGGACTGATTTTGGAGAGAGAAATTTTACATGAAAGTTCTTTATAACAAAGAAAGTCTATGATACAATAAATCAAAGCATTGTTTTCTTTTTAATTTCTATTGAGCAGGGACTTTCAAAACCCTGCTCATCTAATAACAATTCTGTATTCGGGAAATTCATGCTTTTATTCACAATAACAAAGGCAGGAGCTTCCCCAAAGGAACCTCCTGAAAAAATGAAAAAAAGGAGGTCTTTATGACAGGAAAGTTGTTGCAGTGGCATCCGGCATTTTTGCTGGTATTCAGATTGAATTTGGGGAGGAGGCAAAATACCTGGAATTCAAATCAGAATATGTACTTGGGACAAAACCTATGATGATTGATGTGCTGATTAAGAAGAAAGAGACGCAGATACTGAAAAGAAGTATGGGGAAAATTTTCAGGAAATACAATATCGTAGAGTATAAGAGCCCTGACGATTTCTTTTGTGTGTCAGAATTATCCACGGGAACTTTTTCGACATTTGACTAAGGAAAGAAACTTACAGGTTCAGAGAAGGTATGCAACAGGGAAAAGAACGTGTAAATGAACTTACGTTAAAGCTTTCTGCCCTTGGGAGGATAGATGATATTTTAAAAGCGGCATCTGACGAGGATTATCAGGAACGCCTGTTTCAGGAATTTGATCTTTAAATAAAAGAGATCGTTATTGGTATCTTCCACGACAGAATTTGAGATAAAGAAAGGGGTATGTAAAGTTTCTGGGTAAGATGATTCCCCGGGCAGCATTGGGAATACGGGTTGTTTATTGCCTTAAAAATGTGAATTTATTTGCGGGAACACATAGGGTACTAATGAATGGGTAGAAATTAATGGTTATCGGTATTTCTTTAATGCCAGCGGAGTATATGTAGCATAAATAAAAAAATAGTTCTATATTAAGCAATGGAGCGGATTCTTTGGATTCCGCTCCATTGCTGTACTTAAGAAAAATACTTGAGGAACTTTCATAAAAAACTTGACAAAAACAACGTGCTATGATACGCTTTAACAGCAACAGTGGAAGTAGGTCTTTTTTTTATGCCTAATTTTAGTTTCATAATGAAGTGAAATTGTAATAAAAAAAGCCTTTGTTGCGGTAACAAGACGTTGCATAATGGCGGTTACGTGAAGCTGCCAGCGATAAAAGACACATGGAGGTGGAGAAGTCGTGCGCGTAAAAATCACATTGGCATGTACAGAATGTAAACAGCGTAATTACAACATGACAAAAGAAAAGAAAAATCACCCAGAACGTTTGGAGACAAAGAAATACTGTAAATTCTGTAAGACTCATACATTGCACAAAGAAACCAAATAATAGGGTTTAAGAGGTGAATTATGGAAGCAGAAAAAAAACAGAAAGCTCCAAAGAAGAACAGATGGAAAGGACTTCAGGCTGAATTTAAAAAAGTAATCTGGCCTGATAAGCAGACTCTGGTAAAACAGACCGTTGCAGTAGTATCTATTACTGCTGTTGTAGGGGTGTTGATTGCTGTTATTGACAGCGGAATTTTACAGCTGCTTAACTTATTAATTAAGTAAGGACAAGGTGAGTAAGATGTCAGAAGCAAATTGGTATGTTGTTCATACTTATTCAGGGTATGAAAACAAAGTAAAGGCCAACATTGATAAGACAATTGAAAACAGACACCTGGAGGATCAGATTTTAGAAGTCCGAGTACCCATGCAGGACGTAGTGGAGCTGAAGAACGGTGAGAAAAAACAAGTTCAGAAAAAGATGTTCCCAGGCTATGTTCTGATTCACATGGTAATGAACGACGATACATGGTATGTCGTGAGAAACACACGTGGTGTTACAGGATTTGTTGGTCCGGGGTCTAAGCCGGTTCCTCTTACAGAGGGAGAAATTGAAGCACTTGGTATTTCCTTTACAGGAGATGTTGAGATTGACTTCACAGAAGGCGACAGTGTCGTTGTCACAGGCGGTGTTTGGAAAGATACTGTGGGCGTTGTTCAGAGTATTAATGAAGCAAAACAGATTGTGACAATTAATGTTGAGCTGTTTGGTCGCGAAACACCAGTAGATTTAAGTTTCGCAGAAGTAAAGAGTCTTTCATAAGACAGACAAGAGAAATAACAGGACGCAAGGGTCATAATGTCACATGGCTCGTGGGAGGGAGATTCCCGCAATTACCACATTATAGGAGGTGCCGAAAATGGCAAAGAAAGTAACAGGTTATATTAAATTACAGATTCCTGCTGGAAAGGCAACACCAGCTCCACCGGTTGGTCCTGCTTTAGGTCAGCACGGTGTAAACATTGTTCAGTTTACAAAAGAATTTAACGCAAGAACAGCAGATAAGGGAGATTTAATCATCCCTGTTGTTATTACAGTATATGCGGACAGAAGCTTCAGCTTCATCACAAAAACTCCGCCGGCTGCTGTTTTATTAAAGAAAGCTTGCAACATCAAATCTGGTTCAGGCGTTCCGAATAAAACAAAAGTTGCTACAATTTCCAAAGCTAAAATCCAGGAAATTGCAGAAATGAAAATGCCAGACTTAAATGCAGCATCCTTAGAAGCAGCTATGAGCATGATTGCTGGTACTGCAAGAAGTATGGGTATTAAAGTAGAAGATTAAACTATCAACAAACGTGGGAGGGACATTCCCGCAATTACCACTAGGAGGTTATTTATATGAAACGCGGAAAGAAATACGCAGAGGCTGCAAAAGCAGTTGACCGTACAAATTTATATGATCCAGCAGAGGCAATTTCTTTAGTAAAGAAAACAGCCGTAGCTAAATTTGACGAAACAATCGAAGCTCATATCAGAACAGGCTGTGATGGACGTCATGCTGAACAGCAGATTCGTGGTGCAGTTGTACTGCCTCACGGAACAGGAAAAACTGTTCGTGTTTTAGTATTTGCTAAGAATGCAAAAGCTGACGAAGCATTAGCAGCTGGTGCAGACTTCGTAGGAGCTGAGGATTTAATTCCAAAGATTCAGAACGAAGGATGGTTAGATTTTGATGTTGTTGTTGCAACTCCGGACATGATGGGTGTTGTTGGTCGTTTAGGACGTGTTCTCGGACCTAAAGGCTTAATGCCAAACCCAAAAGCTGGTACAGTAACAATGGACGTTACAAAAGCTATCCAGGATATCAAAGCTGGTAAGATTGAATATCGTCTTGATAAAACAAATATCATTCACGTGCCAATCGGAAAAGCTTCTTTCACAGAGGAGCAGTTAGCGGACAACTTCCAGACGCTTATGGGAGCTATTAACAAAGCTAGACCAAGCGCATTAAAGGGTGTGTTCTTAAAGAGCGTAACTCTGGCTTCCACAATGGGACCAAGCGTAAAGGTTAACCCAGTTAAATTAGCTCAGTAATAGATGAATAAATAAGAGGCTGTTACACTAGAGAATTAGTGGACAGCTTCTTTTTATGTTTTTGGAAGGCCTTTGTTCTGACATTGACTTGTAAATAATATTTTGCTAGAATTGTTTTGCTAAGCCGGTGGCTGGCAGGGAGAGGTACTGATATGAATTATATTGTTTTTGACTTAGAATGGAATCAATGCCCTTACGGAAAAGAAAAAGAAAATAAAAAATTGCCTTTTGAGATTATTGAAATCGGTGCAGTAAAGCTGGATGAGAACAGAAATATAGTGGATTCTTTTCAGGAGATTATAAAGCCTGTTGTTTATCAACGCCTGCATTTTCGGACGAAGGAAATTTTGGGAATTACTTCTAAGAGATTGGAGGAAGGGATTCCTTTTAAGCGTGCGGTAAAGAAGTTTTTGGATTGGTGCGGAACAGATGTAAAGTTTTGTACATGGGGTTCAGCAGATTTAGTGGAACTGCAGCGGAATTTGAAATATTATAGAATTCTTTCTCTATTGAAGGGGCCTATTTTTTATTATGATGTGCAGAAATTATTCGGACTGATTTATGAGAATGAGAAAACTACCCGTTCCTTGGAATATGCCATTGATTTTTTGAAAATGGATAAAAAGGATTCTTTTCATGAGGCGTTAAATGATGCACATTATACAGCGGAAATTTTAAAAAGACTGCCGGAAAATTTTATAAGAAGGAATTATTCTATTGATTGTTACCAAAATCCGAAAAATAAGGATGGTGAAATTTATACGGTATTTAAGGATTATTCTAAATTTATATCCAGAGAATTTTCCTCGAAGGAAGAAGCGATGATGGATAAAGAAGTCACCAAAACCCAGTGCTTTCTTTGCAAACGGACTGCCAAAAAGAAAATCCGCTGGTTTTCTGTTAATCCAAAATCTCATTTATGTCTTGCATATTGTCCGGAGCATGGTTATTTTAAAGGAAAAGCAAGAATTAAGAAAACAGATGAAGGCAAATATTATATAGTGAAAACTTTAAAGCGAATTGATGAAACAGAAGCATTAGAAATTCGTGAGAAAAAGGAAGCTTTAAGGAAGAAGCGTCGTATGAAAAGAAATCAGGAAAAGAAGAAAAAATAGGGATACGCATATAAATTTCAGGCGTATCCCTATTAGATTTTATAGAAGCATCCTATAAAATTTAGTCTCTGCGTTCTCTTGCTTTTCTGCGTTTACGTCTTTTGATACTCCGTTTTATATTTACAATTAGGACAACAATATAGAAAAGAACTCCTGTTATCAATAAAAACAATGCAATGTATTTCCAAGATGGAAGAAGATTGTTTTTTTCAGAAGTATCGTTGTCTTTTGAAAGATTAGGAGAAACAGATGCATCTGTTTTTGCTATTTCTTTTGGAGATAATTCCTGAGAAACTTTTAAGATTTCATCGGAAGCCTGTATAGATGAGCTTCCAATCTGCTGTTCTCCATAATAATAATCAATATTGAGCATATTGTTTTCTAAAGTGGTTTTATAGGTTAATTTTTCTACTATCTCTTTTGGAATACTGATAGAAGATGTTTCCAAAGCTGTGCCTAAAAGCCCCTTTTCATCCAATAATTTTCCAAGGTCATCTGATTTTGAAGGAGAGAGAGAAACAGCCGCAGTGTCAAGTAGTTGGAAACTGTCAAAACCATAGTCCAAAAGGGCTTTTGTGTCAGTATACTGAGCAACTATGTTGATATCAGCTAATAAAACGCAGACCAGCTTTCGTCCATCTCTTTCTGCATAAGTGACCAGTGTATTTCCGGCTTTTTCTGTATATCCTGTTTTGCCGCCAAGACATCCTTCGTAGTGTTCAGAACCTTGTAAAACCATTTCATGGTGGTTATTGAGCCATCTCTCTTCATCTGTAATATTCGTTTTCGGAACGATATAATAAGGTGTTTTTATAACTTCTCGGAACGTTTCATTTTGAAAAGCGGCTTTGGCGATGATTGCCAGATCCCTGGCTGTTGTATAGTGGTTTTCATCGTATAAACCGTTTGCATTGACAAAATGAGTATTGGTACATCCTAATTCTTTAGCACGCTGGTTCATCATGTCCACAAAAGTGGGAACCGTAGTGCCGATATATTCTGCAACTCCAGAAGATACTTCGTTGGCAGATGCAAGTAAAATTGCATAAGCACAATCTTTCATGGTCAGCGTTTCTCCGGGTTTAATACCAATGTGGGTACTTCCTGCTTCAATATTATTTACTTCGTCTGTAAAGGTAATCTGAGTTTCAAAAGGTACTTTTTCAATTGCAAGCATTGCCGTCATAATCTTTGTTGTACTGGCGGGAGCACGTTTTTCATCAATTCCTTTTGCGTAGAGTACCTCCCCAGTATCCATATCCATGACAATGGCTGTTTCTGCCATAACTTTAGGCCCTTCTGGCCAACCGGGAATATTATTTGATTGAATTTCCCATTCGTAGCTTTCCGGAACAGCTGGTTCTTCCGGTGTTTCCGGTGATACTGCAGAAGCTTCCGGCACAGTTTCTGTTGCCATGACAATAGTTGTTCCGTTTCCTACAGTGAGTACTGCACTGGTTAAAAGGGCACAGAACAAAGATAATCCCCTCTTTTTCATAAAAAATCCTCACTTTTTCATTACATAAACTACTGTACATTATAAGCGATTTGTAGAATTATATCAATCAATTTGGAGAAAGGGAAAATGGCAAGGTGCTTTTATGGTAGAGGGTATAGTTTTCTTAGGAAAAATGGTTACTTTTTTAAGTTTATAAGTGCTATAATGAGTTTTACAAGAATACAAACAATGGTAAAATTTTTGTTTTTTTTGATATAATGTGTTTGAGATTTATTTTGGAATATTCAAGTATTTGTTCATATAAAAGGTAGATAGATGTTTTTTGGGATTTTTATATAGAAAGGTAGAAGGTGTAAATGAAAAAGATATTATTTTTAGCATTAAATTTTTTCATGTTGGTTTCTTTATTGGGAGGTTGTAGTTTTATACAGGAAGAAAATAAAAGTAATCAGGAAGCTATTCAGAGTGAAGAAGACTTAGAGGAAGAAGCGTTAGTTGGAAATCTTGTTCAGAATGAAAATCAGGAAGACACTAATGTGAGTTTTGCTCAGGGAAATATGGTAGTAAACCAAACAGGAGAAAATCCTGAGGTTAGCATTCAGCAAGAAAAGACGGTGGATGGTTACGTTTTAGAAACAGAAGGAAATATTATTACTGTAGATTTGGAGAATTCAGGAGAAAGAAATTATCCGGGAGAAGGACTTGAGCGTGGAGTGGAATTTGATATTACAAATGCAGAAAAAGAAGTGATACAGGCTCCAGATTATTTGGAAAATGGAAAAAATATTGTAACAAAGATTACCACAGATAATGAGGAGAAAGGAGTTATCGTGTATGTTTCTTCTGGAAAAGTAGAAGAATTAACAGGAGAAACAATAAAAGTTCATATCAATCAAGGTGATAAAAATGGAGAAACTATTGTATTTTATACATCGGAAATTACTATACCACAAGAAATAGAAGTTAATTCTATAGTAACTGTCACATATTATTCAAAGGAAAATACAAATCAAGCTCTTTCAGTTATGTGTAATTAGGAAAATTAGATTTGAAGTATCAAAATCCCGCCTAACCCTTGACAAATTCGGAGGATACTAAGTATAATAAATCTATGTAAAAAACTGTGATGGAGAGAGTATTTGACTGTCGAAAGTTTCAGCGAGTCAGGGATGGTGGAAGCCTGATATGAGTAGCGGTGAAAGAAAATCACTCCGGAGTTGCTATCTGAATAAAGTAGGAGATGCCGGGTTTCCTCCGTTAAAGGGAGCGCATATAAAAGTGACAATACTTTGTATGTTGTAAGAGGTGGTATAACGAAAGTAAATTTTACTCTCGTCCTGTTGCAGGATGGGAGTTTTTTTATTGCATAGGACACAATTTCCTGTGAAATAAAAACTCTTTTCACACATGCAAAGAAGTTCAAGAGAGGAGAATATAAATGTATCAGAAAGTCACTACAGATTTAAACTTTGTAGAACGCGAGAAAAATGTCGAGAAATTCTGGAAAGATAACGATATTTTCAAAAAGAGTATGGAACAGAAAAAAGAGGGAGAAACCTATACTTTCTATGATGGTCCTCCTACAGCGAATGGTAAACCTCATATCGGACACGTACTGACTCGTGTTATCAAGGATATGATTCCAAGATATCGCACAATGAAAGGAAAGATGGTTCCACGTAAAGCCGGTTGGGATACACATGGTCTTCCTGTAGAACTGGAAGTAGAAAAGCTGTTAGGCCTTGATGGAAAAGAGCAGATTGAAGAATATGGATTAATTCCATTTATTGATAAATGTAAAGAAAGTGTTTGGAAATACAAAGGAATGTGGGAAGATTTCTCTTCTACTGTAGGTTTCTGGGCTGATATGGATAATCCTTACGTTACTTATGATGACAATTATATTGAGTCTGAATGGTGGGCATTAAAAGAAATCTGGAATAAAGGACTTCTTTATAAAGGATTTAAGATTGTTCCTTACTGTCCTCGTTGTGGAACTCCTCTGTCAGCACAGGAAGTGGCACAGGGATACAAGGATGTAAAAGAACGCTCTGCAGTTGCACGTTTCAAAGTAGTAGGAGAAGATGCTTATATTCTGGCATGGACAACAACACCTTGGACACTTCCGTCCAACGTGGCACTTTGTGTAAATCCTGACGAGCAGTATGTAAAAGTAAAAGCAGCAGACGGCTATACTTATTACATGGCAGAAGCACTTCTGGATACTGTTTTAGGTTCTTTAGAGAGAGAAGAAGGCACACCTGCTTATGAGGTTCTGGAAACTTATGTGGGAAAAGATTTGGAATATAAGGAATACGAACCATTATATAATTTTAAGGAATTGAATAAAAAAGCACACTATGTAGTATGTGACAGCTATGTAACTTTAACAGATGGTACAGGAGTTGTTCATATTGCACCTGCATTTGGTGAAGATGACAGTAAAGTAGGAAGAAAATACGACCTTCCATTCCTTCAGCTTGTAGATGAAAAGGGTGAAATGACAGCCGAAACTAAGTGGGCAGGAACTTTCTGTAAAAAGGCAGATCCTGAAGTATTAAAAGACTTAGATGAGAGAGGATTGTTATTCTCTGCACCGAAGTTTGAACACAGCTATCCACACTGCTGGAGATGTGACACACCTCTGATTTACTATGCAAGAGAGTCTTGGTTCATTAAAATGACGGCAGTAAAAGATGACTTAATCCGCAATAATAATACAATCAACTGGATTCCGGAAAGCATTGGAAAAGGTCGTTTCGGAGACTGGCTGGAAAATGTTCAGGATTGGGGTATCAGCCGTAACCGTTACTGGGGTACACCGTTAAATGTATGGGAATGTGAATGTGGACATCAGCATTCTATCGGCAGCAGACAGGAACTCTATGAAATGAGCGGAAATGAAGCAGCTAAAACTGTTGAACTTCACAGACCATATATTGATGAAATTACAATTACCTGTCCAAAATGTGGAAAACCGATGCACAGAGTACCGGAAGTAATTGACTGCTGGTTTGACTCCGGTGCAATGCCATTTGCACAGCATCACTATCCATTTGAAAATAAAGACTTATTTGAACAGCAGTTCCCGGCTGATTTTATTTCAGAGGCTGTAGACCAGACTCGTGGATGGTTCTATTCCCTTCTGGCAGAGTCCACACTGTTATTTAACAAAGCACCATATAAGAACGTTATTGTTCTGGGACACGTACAGGATGAAAATGGACAGAAGATGAGTAAATCTAAAGGAAATGCAGTAGACCCATTTGAAGCATTAGAGAAATACGGCGCAGATGCAATCCGTTGGTATTTCTATGTAAACAGTGCGCCATGGCTTCCAAATCGTTTCCATGGAAAGGCTGTACAGGAAGGACAGCGTAAATTCATGGGTACTCTGTGGAATACTTATGCATTCTTTGTACTGTATGCAAATATTGATGAATTTGATGCAACAAAATACACTTTAGAATACGACAAACTTCCTGTAATGGATAAATGGCTGTTATCTAAATTAAATACAGTAGTAAAAGCTGTGGATGAAAATCTGGAAAACTACAGAATTCCGGAAACAGCAAGAGCGCTGCAGGAATTTGTAGACGATATGAGTAACTGGTATGTAAGAAGAAGCCGTGAACGTTTCTGGGCAAAGGGTATGGAGCAGGATAAGATTAATGCTTATATGACTCTGTATACAGCATTAGTGACAATCTCTAAAGCAGCAGCTCCAATGGTACCGTTTATGACAGAAGATATTTATCAGAACTTAGTAAGAAGTCTTGATAAAAATGCACCGGAAAGTATTCATTTATGCGACTTCCCGGAAGTAAAAGAAGAGTGGATTGATAAAGAATTAGAGCAGAACATGGATAACCTGCTGAAAGCAGTTGTTATGGGACGTGCATGCAGAAATACAGCGAATATTAAGAACCGTCAGCCAATTGGCAAGATGTTCATAAAAGCTCCCTTTGAATTATCTGAATTTTATAAAGAAATCATTGCAGACGAGCTGAATGTAAAAGAAGTTGTATTTACAGATGATGTAAGAGAGTTTACATCTTACAGCTTTAAACCACAGTTAAAGACAGTTGGACCAAAATATGGAAAATATTTAGGCGGTATTAAAGAAACACTTTCTAAACTTGACGGCAATAAAGCAATGGACGAATTAAAAGAGAAGGGTGCTCTTACTTTTGAAGTAAATGGACAGGAAATTGTTCTTACAGAAGATGATCTTTTAATCGACATGGCACAGATGGAGGGATATGTCTCAGAAGCAGATAATGATGTAACGGTTGTGTTGGATACAAATCTTACACCTGAGCTGATCGAGGAAGGCTTTGTCCGTGAAATTATCAGTAAAATTCAGACTATGCGTAAGGAAGCAGGATTTGAGGTTATGGATAAAATTCAGATTTCACTTGCAGACAATCAGGTGATTGAAGGAATTTTCCGTGTGCATGAAAAGGAAATCAAATCAGAGGTTCTGGCAGAAAATGTTGTATATAATGAATTGAGTGGTTATACTAAAGAATGGAATATCAACTCTGAAAAGGTAAAATTAGCTGTAGAAAAAATTTCATAAGAGTTGAGGGAGGAAAAAGGGAATGTTAGACAATCATTTTAAAAAAGAGGAATTCAAAAAAAGCGTTAAAGAAAATGTAAAAATGCTTTACAGAAAAACAATAGAAGAAGCAACCCAGGAACAAGTTTTTCAGGCGGTTTCTCTTGCTGTAAAGGACGTAATTATTGACAACTGGCTCTTGACACAGAAACAGTACGAGAAAGACGACCCGAAGATTGTTTATTACCTGTCCATGGAGTTTCTCATGGGCAGAGCCCTTGGAAATAACTTAATTAATTTATGCGCTTATGATGAAGTAAAAGAAGCTTTAGACGAGCTTGGATTTGATTTAAACGTAATTGAAGATCAGGAGCCGGACCCGGCTCTTGGAAATGGTGGTCTGGGAAGACTGGCTGCCTGCTTCTTAGATTCTCTGGCAACTTTAGGATACTGTGCTTACGGCTGCGGTATTCGTTATCATTACGGACTGTTTAAACAGAAAATCAAAGACGGATATCAGGTGGAAGTCCCTGATAATTGGCTGAAAAACGGATATCCATTTGAGCTTCGCCGTCCGGAATATGCCAAAGAAGTAAAATTCGGCGGTTATGTAAAAGTGGAATATGATCCTGCAACAGGCAGAAATCACTTTATTCAGGAAGGATATCAGTCTGTACTTGCAGTACCTTATGATATGCCAATCGTAGGATACAACAATAATGTTGTAAATACACTGCGTATTTGGGATGCGGAAGCAATCAACGATTTCCGTCTGGATTTATTTGATAAAGGTGAATATCATAAAGCGGTAGAACAGGAAAATCTTGCAAAGAACATTGTAGAAGTTCTCTATCCAAATGATAATCACTACGCAGGAAAAGAATTACGTTTAAAACAGCAGTATTTCTTTATTTCTGCAAGTATTCAGGAAGCAATTGAGAAATTTAAAAAGACACACAGTGATTTACATGATCTGCCGAAGAAGGTGGCTTTCCAGTTAAATGATACACATCCAACTATGACAGTAGCGGAACTTATGCGTATTCTGGTAGATGAAGAAGATCTGGAATGGGAAGATGCATGGAACATTACAACACAGACTTGTGCTTATACAAACCACACAATTATGTCTGAGGCATTGGAAAAATGGCCGATTGAGCTGTTCTCCAGACTGCTTCCTAGAATTTACCAGATTATTGAAGAAATCAACCGCAGATTCTTATTGGAAATCCAGCAGAAATATCCTGGAAATCAGGAAAAAATCCGTAAAATGGCAATTATCTATGACGGACAGGTGAAAATGGCACATCTTGCTATTGCCGGAGGTCATTCTGTAAATGGTGTTGCCAGACTGCATACGGAAATTTTGAAAAAACAGGAATTAAAAGATTTCTACGAAATGTATCCTGATAAATTCAATAACAAAACAAATGGTATTACTCAGAGACGTTTCCTGTTACATGGAAATCCACTGCTGGCATCCTGGGTAACTGCACATATTGGAGATGGATGGATTACTGATTTATCACAGCTTTCCAAACTGAAAGTATATGCAGATGATAAAAAGGCACAGCAGGAATTCATGAATATTAAATACCAGAATAAGGTACGTCTGGCAAAATATATTCTGGAGCACAACGGAATTGAAGTAAATCCAAATTCTATCTTTGATGTTCAGGTAAAACGTCTGCATGAATACAAACGTCAGTTGATGAATATTCTGCATGTTATGTATCTGTATAACAAGATTAAAGAACATCCGGAAATGCCGTTCTATCCAAGAACTTTCATCTTTGGTGCAAAGGCAGCAGCGGGTTACAGACGTGCAAAACAGACCATTAAGCTGATTAATGCAGTAGCAGATGTAATTAACAATGATAAATCTATCAATGGTAAGATTAAAGTTGTATTTATTGAAAACTACCGTGTATCTAATGCAGAAATGATTTTTGCAGCAGCAGATGTATCTGAGCAGATTTCTACTGCAAGTAAAGAAGCTTCCGGAACAGGAAATATGAAATTCATGCTCAATGGTGCGCCTACAATTGGTACAATGGACGGTGCAAACGTAGAAATTGTAGAAGAAGTAGGAGCAGAAAATGCCTTTATCTTCGGTTTATCTTCTGATGAAGTTATTAACTATGAAAATAATGGCGGTTATGATCCAATGCAGTATTTCAACAATGATCCGGACATCAGAAACGTACTGATGCAGCTCATTAACGGAACATATTCTAACGGAGATTTCAATATGTTCAGAGAAATCTATGATTCTCTGTTGAACACAAACAGCAGTGATAAAGCGGATACTTACTTTATTCTGGCTGACTTCAAATCTTACGCAGCAGCACAGGAAAAGGTAGAGGAAGCTTATCAGGATGAAGCAAGATGGGCGAAGATGGCGCTTTTAAATACTGCTTGTTCAGGTAAATTTACATCTGACAGAACCATTCAGCAGTATGTAGATGAAATCTGGCATCTGGATAAGGTTGTAATTGGAAAATAGAGAAGAAAATTTAGGATAAAATTTCTAAAATATAACTGCCAGTAGTGAATAGCTACTGGCAGAAGAAGCAAGTGTGAATTCTACGGTAACAGTTACATATTATTTAAAAGAAGACACATATTATGCACTTTCTTTTAGCTACATTGGTTTATAGAATTTACATGAATATTATAGTTATCAATGAATTTGAGAGTGTATCTTTCCTTGACATTCCTTTTTAGATTGTGTACTATAAAGAAGTATAAACTGCATATCCATGATGGTCGTTGGAGTTTACTCCAAGGTTAAAAGGGAAATCGGTGTAAATCCGATACAGTCACCTCTACTGTAATGCTTTTTTAGGCTAAGTCAGAAAATCTGCCATCAGAGAAATAAATTTCCGGGCTGAGGGAGTTTTATTTGTATAGGAAAAAGATGTGCAGGATAAAATTTCATAGTGAAGATAGATAAGGTTTCTTTACCGGTGTGTAAGGAAACCTTTTTTATTTTGCATAGGAAATTGCATTCTATGAAACAAAAAATTTTTTGCAAGGATTACAAAAACTATTGGAGGAGGAAGAAAATGAAAAAAAGAAGAAATGAAAGCCGTGTTCTTAGTCTCTTTCTTGCAATGGTGTTGCTCGTTACAGGAATACCTGTATCAGTACAAGCAGCCGGTGAGCCAGAAAGTTTAGGTGGGACAGGGAAAGAGAGTACAATTCCTACGGTCATTGAAGCTGGAACAACATATACTTTAACAGAGGATATTGTGTTTACAGAAGGTCAGACTTTTGAACTTATTGCAGGAACTTTGGACGGAAATGGTCACACTATTACGCTTGCAGATAAACCTCTGGCAAATGAAGTAACAGGAACTATTCAAAACCTTGGAGTAACCAGCGAAAATATTATTGTAAGCGATAAAACTTTTGGAAGTATGGCGATTACTTTAAATGGAACCATTCAGAATTGCTACTCTACGGCGAAAATAAAATTAACCGGTTGGCTAGGAGAAGTAGGAGGTCTTGTAGGAACATTTCGATCGGGAGCAATTAAAAATACATACTTTGGCGGAAGTATTGACGCTATGATGGCAGGCGGTCTGATTGGAATTCGAGAAACAGAAGAAAGTATTTTATCCAACAGTTATTATGCGGCAGATCAAGCTTCGTCAGCTTCGGGACCTGTATCTTGGGGAAAAAAGCCTGAAAATGGAAAAGATTTCAAAAAAACATTAAAAGAATTAAAGTCTGCAGCACAATTATTAAATAAAGATATTCCGGACACAGGTTTTACATGGATTTCTCCGGCAGATGGCAGTAATCAAGGATTACCTGTTTTGACACAGGGAGGTATATCTCCGGAGCCGGAACAGATAGATAAAACAGCTCTCCAAAATGCTGTAAATGAAGGAAAGATACTGGAGCAGAATAAATATACAGAAGAAAGTTGGAAACCATTTTCTGAAGCATTGAATGCAGCGGAACAAGTTTTGCAAAAGGCAGAGGTAAAGCAGACAGAAATTGAGGAAGCCTTAAAAGTTTTAAATACAGCAAAAGAACAATTAGAAAAGAAAAAAGTGACAGAACCGGTTGCTCCGCCAAAAGACGAAAGCCGGATTGTTCATATTAAGGAGCAGGCAGATTTAGAGAAAATAGATGCTGAAAAGACAGATGCTTACTATGTTCTTGATAATGATATTACATTAGACAAAAAATATAGGGTTTTTTTTGAATTTAATGCTATCTTTGATGGAAATGGACATACAGTTGCTCTTGAAGATACGACATGGCTGTTTCAGAGTGTTGGAGAACAAGGGATTTTACAGAATACACATTTTACCGGTACTTTAGCTTCATGGGCAGAAAGTGGGCCGGCAGGATATGATTTGAAGGGTGCAATTATTAACTGCTATACAGATGTGAAAGGCAATGGAGCCTGTGGCTTTGCAAAACGTCTTACCGGTGGCAGCTTGATTAATAGTTATTCTATTAGTGAAGGAAAAATCGGTACTTTATTTAAAGAATACAAAGGAGGAAATTTAATAAATTCTTACTGGTCTGACAGTGCGGAAAATCCTGCACAATTTCCTACAGAAGCCTTAATCAATTCTTCTGCAAAGGCAGAAGAGGATATGAAGACTAAAGAATTTGCAGAACTTCTAAATAGGAACAAGGGAGAGTTTGGTGTTGTATGGGGACAAAGCAGTACAGGATATCCTTATTTTGGGGAAAATCAGGAATACAATCCAGACAAACCAAATCTTCCGGAAAATAAATATGAAATAGAGTTTGCTTTTACGGATGGCGTAACAGAGACGATTGAAAATCAGACTTTATATGTATCACCGGATACGGTAGGAGCTTTTAATCTGGCAGGAACATTTCACTTAAAAGAAATACCATCTACAAGTACCGTTTCATGGAATATAACAGATGTGAAACCGGATAGAGCCTTGTCAATAGGAGCAGATAAAGGAGAACTTCGAGTAGATGCAGAAGGTTCTGCTATTGTATCGGCAACAGAAAGAAAAGCAGATGCATCGACAGAGACAGTTGCTTGGGTAAAGGTAATTGCAAAATCGCAGGTTATTGAACAAATCAAGTTGTTTATTGATGGACAGGATGTAACCAATGGTAAAATAGAAGTAGCAGGTTCTGAATGGAAAAATATTCAGGTACAGGCAAAATATCAGGGAAGTGAAAAATTCACACCGGTACATAGCTCCCGTTTTACTTATGAGTCAAGTGATGAAAAGCTAATTTATAACTTAAATTCATCCAGTGAGTTTAAGTTTAAAAAACCAGGTACGGCGTCCATGATTGTTACTGCAAAAGCAAAACCTGAAATAAAAGCAGAGGTAGAAGCAACTTCTTTCTATGTACCTGTTGAAAGTATTAGGCCCGCTGTTTCAGGAGAGAAAGAAATTCATTCCAGAAATGCCAATGATCCGGATAACTATGCATTCCTGCCAGATTACAGTGGAGTGATTGTATCACCGGAAAATGCCAGTTATGCAAATAACTGGACGGTAACAAGCAGCGAGCCGTCTATTGCTGAGTATGTAGACAGTATGGTGAAGGGATATGTGGCATATCAAGCAGGTGCGGTTACTTATACAGCGGAAATTGAACAGACAGACCCTAAGACACAGAAAACAAGTGTGATAAAAGGAACTTCAGAAGTTATTTATAAATATAAAAATCCATTGACACACATAACAGTAGGTGAAAGTAATCTTCAAATGAAAAACTTCACAGAACAGCTTCTTGACATAACTTTTGAGGGAGAACTTTCTAAGGAAGGCTGGAGTGTAACTGACCCACAGTTAAAATGGTCTTATGATAAAACGGGAATTGTAAAGATTGTCCGTAAAGAACAGGGATATTGGAAAAAAGGAAAACCGGAATGGGATCATGCACCGGATAAAGGTTCTTTTATTACCGGAGATAAGTATTATGTGCAATCTTTAAAAGAGGGTACTGTAACGGTAACAGGAACGCCAATTGATAAAACTAATAAAGTAGAACCGATAAAGTTCATTATTACTGTGTCAGGCGGAGAAACACCACAGGTAAATGTTGAAGCTCTGGTAAAGAAAGGATTACAGGGAGCGAAAGAACATTTGCTGTCCAGATACCCAGAAGAGAATTATCAGTATAATAAGAATGACTGGATTGTCTATGCCCGTTTACGTGCGGGAGAATCGATTTCCCAAGAAAAATTAGATGCTTATTATCAGTCTGTGGCAGATACAGTGAAAAAGTGGAGTAAAAAACAGAAACCTACAGATATAGAGCGTGTAGCGTTATCGTTGTTAATTATGAACAAAGATATTACAGATGTAGATGGTGTAAATCTGGCAGAAATGATTTATAATCATCCGAATTTGGATATGGGTGGAAATGAACTGTCATGGGCGCTGTTGGCAGCAGATGCAAAAGGAATGAAAATTCCGGCAGATGCAAAATGGAATCGAGAGAATATCATAACTGCTATTTTAAAATTCCAGAATGAAGAAAACGGTGGATTCGGTCTTATGGATAATCAGACAGTCAGTGTGGATATGACAGCCATGTGTCTTCAGGCTTTGGCGCCATACAGAAACAAGGACGTAAAAGTTCATCAGGCGGTAGAAGCAGGATTAGAATATTTGAAGAATTCCATGTCTGATTCTTATGATTTTGGAACATCGGAAAGTACGGCGCAGGTATTGCTTACATTGACAATTTTAGGTATTGATCCATTAAACTCTGATTTTGGAACATCTTACAGTAATATCATTACTTGTCTCATGGACAATTATTACTGTGAAACGGAAAAAGAAAAGGGTTTTTGCCATGATAAAAGCAATAAGAAGTTAAATGAAATGTCAAGTGTTCAGGTGTTGCAGGCATTTACGGCTTATACACAGGCAAAGGCAGGAGAAAAAACTTACTGGGATTTGACAAAAGAAGAGCATAAAACAACAGTAGAAGAAGTAATCAAGTGGATAGAAAAACTTCCGGAAATTGAAAATTTAAAAGTGGAAGATGAAGAAGTTGTGCGTTCCGTACAGGGAATGTACGAAACTCTCACAGAAGATGAAAAACAGCTTGTACAGAATGCAGAAAAGTTACAGAAAGCCATTGAACGCATTGAGGAATTAAAAACTCTGGGTGAAGAAGTAGGGAAAATAACTTTGACAATTATGGATGGATTAGAAAAGAAAGAGAAATTATTTTCACTACTGAAAGAAACTGAAAGGAAAGGGATTATGTTACAGGCACAGGTTTCTATTTATAAGACAGATTCTATGATGAGTGTGATTGAGCGTGCCTGCAAAGAAAATGGCTTAAGTATTTCTATTCGAAACGGAGAATATATTGAAGAAATTGATGGTCTGGGAGAATTTGACCGTGGCCCTGGCAGCGGTTGGGTAGGAACTTTAAATGATGAGTTTACAAAAACAGGTTTTGTGGATTTTACAGTAGAGAATGGTAAGTTAAAAGATCGGGATGTAATTACAGTAGAATATACAGAAAACCTGGGAAAGGACGTAACCGAAAATGCAGAGCTGTCTGTATTAGGGATTACAGATGGTGAATTATTACCAAAATATGCAAGAGATGTTTATGAATATACACTTTCAGTGGGAGAAAATGTAAAAGAAACGGTATTAAATCCTAAGTCCTATAACCGTTATGCAGAGATAGAGATTAAATCTGAAGACAAGGTTTATGAAAGTGGACAGGCTATTCCTGTAAAAGATGGAACAAGAATTGAAATTGTTTCTAAAAAAGCAGTAAGAGGAGAAGACAGCAGAACTTATATTCTTACAATAGAGCAGAAAAAGGTTTCAGAACCACGACCGGAACCACAGCCAGAACCAGATGAGCAGAGAGAAATTACATTAGTAAATAAAAAGTATGGGGTTTCTTTAAAAGGAAAAGGTCTTGAACAAGACATGGAACTTTTGGTGACACCGCTTGATAAAGACAGTGAAGTGGTGAAAGCAATGAGAAAAGAAATTCCTGCTGTAAAATCAGTATTCCGTTTATATGATGTGGCTATCCGTCAGAACGGAAAAAATTTAGAACTTCCGAAGGAAGCGGTGCTGTCTATTCCGGTAGGGGAAAAATATAATGGACAGCAGCTTACAGTTCTGCATTATTCCGATGGAAATGTGGAAAAGCTTGTGGGCAAGGTGACGGACGATATGGCAGTTGTTTCTGTAAAAAGTCTGGGGGGATTTGGCGTAGTAGTAGATACACCTTCAAACTCACAGGGAAATAATCAGAATGGAAATCAAAACAATGGAACAAACAAAGAGGTAAAGACGGGGGATGAAACCCAACTGATGTTTTGGATATTTGCAGGTATTGTGTCTTTTGGAACAATAACTCTTCTGTATAGAAGAAAGAAGAACAATCTGCAGTAGCCAAAGTATAAAATACCCGTTATACATAAAATGATGTATAAATAAAGAAAAATATGTGTAAAACATATCTGGAATTATGAGAAAAAGCGTGTTAAAATAAAAAACCGTAAATGATAATGAATAAGAGAGGGGAAGTAAGATGACAAATGACATGACATCAGGAAGTCCTATAAAGCTGATTATTCAATTCATGATTCCAATGTGTTTGGGAAATATTTTTCAGCAGTTTTATAATATTGCAGACTCGATTATTGCAGGACAGTTTTTAGGTGTAGATGCCCTTGCAGCTATTGGAAGTACCGGTTCTTTAATCTTTCTGGTTACAGGCTGGTTAAATGGACTTACCAGTGGATTTTCTATATGGGTAGCTCAATGGTTCGGCGCAGGAAAACTGGATAGAATGAGACATTATATTGCTATGTCCATCTATATCTGTCTGGGATTTGTTGTGGTGATGACAGGAGGGCTTTTAATTGCCAATGAGCCGATTTTGCGTTTGATGAATTCACCGGAGCATCTCATGGGAGATATCAGCAGTTACATGGCAATTATTTATGCGGGATTGGCAGTTACTTGTGCTTATAACGCTCTTGCCGGTGTATTAAGAGCGTTGGGCGATAGCAAGTCACCACTGTATTTTCTGATTATATCAGCATTGATTAATGTAGTGCTGGATATTGTATTTATTGTAGTATTTCATATGGGTGTGGAAGGATGCGGCTATGCTACGGTAATTGCGCAGGGGATATCTGCACTTTTGTGTTTTATCTATATTCTCAAAAAATTTGATGTTTTGAGATTAAAGAAGGAAGATTTTCATTTTTCCATGGGAACAATCAATAAGTTGTTAGGACTTGGAATTCCTATGGCGCTGCAATTTTCCATTACTGCTATTGGAACGATTATTGTACAGGGTGCCATTAACATTTATGGAGCAGTGAGCATGGCAGGATTTTCTGCGGCAGGAAAAATTCAGAATATTATTTGTACGATATTCGTGTCTTTTGGAGCGACAATTGCTACTTATGTAGGACAAAACCGTGGTGCAGGTAAGATGGATAGGGTGAGAAAAGGAGTGTATCTCACACAGGGAATGATTTTAGTTACCAGCTTAATTATGATGGTGGTGGTTCACTTCTTCGGAGAATATCTGACACTGATTTTTGTTAAAGCTTCTGAAACGGATGTTTTAAAGGCAGCAGGGATTTATTTTGATACAGTTGTATGGGCATATCCATTTCTGGGAAGTATTTTCCTATACCGAAATGCACTGCAAGGTATGGGGTACGGATTTGTGCCTATGATGGGAGGAGTATTTGAATTAATTGCCAGAGCAGGAATTGTCTTTCTGGTGGCAGGAAATACCAGCTTTGCAGGAGTATGTATGGCAGATCCGGCAGCATGGATTGCAGCATTGATTCCGCTGATACCATATTATTTTTGGATTATGAAGAAAAAAGAAAATAGATAGAAACAAATAAAAAAGCCATGATGCTGTGGGGAGCAGCATTGTGGCTTTTTTTGCATCTGAAAATAATTCGGCAACTTAAAATTGCGAAAAAGCATGATGAAGATTATCGGAGAATTCCTCAAGATCCACAACAGTTCCTTCTTTTCGTGATTTTTCTGCTGCAAATACAATGAGGTGATTGTTTACAGAAGTTCTGATGTCAGAGACGGAAAATCCTTTGTATTCGCCGCTCAGATAATCATAAAGGGAAGTTATAATTCCTTCGTCACCGCCGCCGTGTCCACTGGTGATTCCATCTTGTGCAGTGATGGGGATTTCGGTTATCTTTTTTGTTTCAAAGTCGTATATTCTAATTGGAGATTGAAGATCATCCATTGCGGCATGCAATTCCCCTTTTGTTCCCATAATATGTATAAATCTTCCACCTTTATTAAATGCATTCATTGTAAAGGTGACAGTTACATTATCCTCAAAAATCATATTAACGGTCTGATGATCTACGACATCATTATCGCATTTGAATACACATTTTCCATATTGTGTTGTGCGAAGGGCTTTTTCTACGATTTCATCGGTAGGGTGAGGATTTTTTGTGGAAGTTGTTCGGAACCAGCTGTTTTCTTTATCATCTAAATAAAGTTTTACGGCATTATAAGGACAAGTATCTAATTTCGGACATCCTTCAATACAGTAGTCAGGAGCCCCGTATGGAGCATTTTCTTTTTTAAAATAAGACAAGGCACCGAAAGATTGTACTTTTTTGCATTTTTTTCCAATGAGCCATTGTAAAATATCTATATCATGGCAGGATTTTTGTAATAACATATTGGATGATTTCTTAGAATTTCCCCAGTTGCCTCTGACAAAACTATGGCTTTGGTGTACATTTCCCACACACTCTTCGTGGTTAATAGAAACAATGTCTCCCAACTTTCCTTCGTTTATCAAAGACTTGATAGTAGTGAAAAATGTGGTATAGCGAAGTACATGACAGACAATGATTTTGCTTCCCATTTCTTCTGCATAGTCTGCAACTTTCAGGCATTCCTCAGCAGTAGGAGCAACAGGTTTCTCCAGTAAAATATCATAGTGCAGTGAAATTGCTTTCAGAGTGGGTTCAAAATGTTCCTTGTCCATAGTGGAAATTACAGCAATATCTGCAATTTTTCCAAGCTCCAGTAATGGTTTCCAATCTTCGAAGCACATACTGTCAGGCAGCAGATGTCTTTTCTGGATATTTTTTCTGCGGCTTTCTATAGGTTCTGCAACTGCAATAACTTTGAACTTATCAGTCATTTTGTCCATAATATCGGTATAGGTGTCTCCCCGATTTCCCGCACCGATTAAAATTACCTTTAAAATTTTGTTCATGAATGTCTCTCCTTTTGAAGTTGTTTTAAGAAATCATAAAATAAAAGTAATGAAAAAGATGAATGTTATAATATTGTTTTGCTGTTTCTTTATTATAAAGTAAATAAGAAGAACTTTCAAATCTATATGAAATGCCAAAATAAAAGATAGTTATGATAAGGAAAAAGTCTGGAAACCCTGTTTTTTCTTTGCTATACTATATATTATAGAATTCCTCTGCAAGATGGAGGAAAAAGTATGAATACATTATTAAAGAACCTTACAATCAAGAATAATTTTATGTTTGCAGCAGTGATGTCAGATGAAGAAAACTGTAAAGGCT
>URHS01000004.1 GCA_900547685.1 uncultured Blautia sp.
CATGTGTTAAGCACGCCGCCAGCGTTCATCCTGAGCCAGGATCAAACTCTCTGATTAAGTGTTTGTTCCAGTTCAAGATAACTGCTTGGCTATCTATCCCTTTTACTGTTTTTGGTTTTTCAAACCGTTTTTAAAAATGAATGTAAAAGAATTTTCGTTTTCATGTGTTTCACTGTTTAATTATCAAGGTTCCTGTCGTTTGACAGCTCCAATATTTTATCATATCGTTTTTCGCTTGTCAAGTACTTTTTTAAAAAGTTTTTTCGCTGCCTTTCGGCATCTCTGCTCTTTTGCGACAGCCATACTAGATTATCACATCTGTTGTTTTCTGTCAAGAGTTTTTTTAAAAAACTTTTTTCAGTCTTTTCAACTGTTTTGTTGTCGTTTTTGCGACAACTTGACTATAATATCATTTATTTCGATATTTGTCAACACTTTTTTGTTTTTTTATTTTTTTCTTTTTGTTCGCTCAACAGCAACTTTGATATAATATCATCTTCCATTTACTATGTCAAGCTATTTTTGTTTGTTTTTTTGCTTTTATTTATACAATTCATAAAATAAAGCGGAAAGAGACCTCACAAGAGGCCTCTTTCCGCTTTATGTATAATTTACAATACTATTTTTTTTAAATATTAGGGTCTGTTGGATCCCAGTTCTGATTAGCAGGAATCTTAATTGTTGCAGGCTTATCAAATGGTGTTGCTACATAATCTGAAATTGTAACCTTAGTTCCCAATTTGCAGTTATCATAAATCCATTTCGCATCTCTCACATTTAATCGAACACAACCATGAGATGCCGGTGAACCCAACTTATTATAATCCCTTGCATGAATATTATAACTTGTTTTATTGTAGCCGGCTACAGAATGGAATAAAATCCCTCCGGTAATTCTGGTACAATATTGACCATAAGAAGGTCCCATCAGAGTATGCCAACGATATTTATCCGGTGTATAGAATGTTCCTGTAGGTGTCGGTGTAGAAGAAAGCCCTACAGAACAAGCAAATGTTTTTACCGGAATAATATATCCGTTGCTTCCATCTTTTGCATAAACCATTACCTGACATTTTTTACGATTTACTGTAATTTCATAAGATGACTGTCTACCCAGAATTTCATCTAAATCCTGTAATAAATGTCCTGAAGTATTAAAATAATATTTATATCTTCCTATATACTTCCAACCTTGTGCCATTAAACCGCTTTCATCAAACCAGTACCAATGGCCATCTTTTTTCTCCCAAGTATTAATTGCTATTGTCCCACTTTTATAGGCATAATACCAATCATTTTCTCCTGTCAGAATCCAGCCGGTTTGCATTGCCCCATTTTCATTTGCATAATACCAGTAACCATCTCCCGGTGCTATCCAACCGGTCTGCATAATACCATTCTTTCCCAGATAATACCATTTCCCTTTTTCTGGGTTTATCCAACCAGTCTGCATTACTCCATTTTTATCTGCATAATACCAATAGCCATCTTCTGCTAAAAACCAGCCTACCTGAATTGCCCCATTTCCATCTGCGTAATACCAGTGGCCATCTCCCGGTGCTACCCAGCCGATTTCTATTGCTCCACTTCCATTTGCATAATACCAATGACCATCTCCCGGCGCTATCCAGCCGGTTTCTATTGCTCCACTTTCGTTTGCATAATACCAATGGCCATCTCCCGGCGCTATCCAGCCGATTTCTATTGCTCCGTTTTCATTTGCGTAATACCAATGGCCGTCTCCCGGCGCTACCCAGCCAGTCTGCATTGCCCCACTTTTATCCGTATAATACCAATGGCCATTTCCCGGTGCTACCCAGCCGGTCTGCATGATACCATCATTTCCCAGATAATACCATTTCCCCTCAACTTGCTGCCAACCAGTCTGCATGATACCATCTTCTCCCAGATAATACCATATATTTTCTATTTCCAACCAGCTGGCTTTTAACAAATTTCCGGTTTCATCTTTATACTGCCAACCTTTCTCACTCTCAATCCATCCACTCTCCGGCTGACTGTCAGGCTCTCCATCTTCACCCGGTTTCTCTGTTTCAATACTCTGATTTTGCAACATAACATTTTCTACACTTGTATTTCCCATAGCAGATACTGTAAAAGAACTACCCAAAATGCCTAAAGCAATTACCACAGCTTGTAATGTTTTTTTCCTCATCTTTTTTCCTCCCGCTACTCTATTTTATTTTTATATTGTTATCCTATTACAAGTTTCTGGTAATTTCAACCTTATTTCTAAATATACCTACAAGTTTAATATTTTCGGCATAAAACAGAAAAAATCGGACTGTTAATGAAACAGTCCGACATAAAAAATCCTATTTTTATAAATATCTTATAAATATTTCTTTAAATCTTCTACTCTGTCTAATTTTTCCCAAGGCAGATTCAAATCATTTCTTCCAAAATGTCCGTAAGCTGCTGTCTGTTTATAAATTGGACGGCGTAAATCCAGCATTTTAATAATTCCTGCCGGTCTTAAATCAAAGTTTTCACGAATAATTTCTACTAAACGTGTATCAGAAAGCTTTCCTGTTCCAAAAGTATCAACCATAATGGAGGTCGGATGTGCTACACCAATTGCATAAGACAACTGAATTTCACATTTCTTTGCAAGACCTGCTGCTACAACATTTTTTGCCACATAACGAGCTGCATAGGCTGCAGAACGGTCTACTTTTGTGCAGTCTTTACCAGAGAAAGCGCCGCCGCCGTGACGTGCATATCCGCCATAAGTATCTACAATAATTTTACGTCCTGTCAATCCACTATCTCCGTGAGGTCCACCAATTACAAAACGTCCTGTTGGATTGATAAAGAATTTTGTCTCATCATCTACCATATCTGCCGGAAGAATTGGATCAAAAACATACTTCTTAATATCCGCATGAATTTGTTCCTGTGTCACTTCCGGATCATGCTGTGTAGACAGTACCACTGCATCTAAACGCATTGGTTTATCATTTTCATCATATTCTACAGTTACCTGTGTTTTTCCATCCGGTCTTAAATAAGTAAGTACACCATCTTTACGCACTTTTGTAAGTTGTAATGCCAATTTATGAGCAAGGGCAATTGGATATGGCATAAATTCTTCTGTTTCATCTGTTGCAAATCCGAACATCATACCCTGATCTCCGGCACCGATTGCATCAATTTCTTCTTCAGACATTTTATTTTCTTTTGCTTCTAAAGCTTTATCCACACCCAAAGCAATATCTGCTGACTGTTCATCTATTGTAGTAATAACACCGCAAGTATCTGCATCAAATCCATATTTTGCTCTTGTATAACCAATTTCTCTTACAGTATCTCTTACAATCTTTGGAATATCTACATAAGCACTTGTTGTAATTTCACCCATAACCATAACAACGCCTGTTGTTGTTGCTGTTTCACAAGCAACACGGCTCATAGGATCTTTTTCCATAAGTGCGTCTAAAATCGCGTCAGAAATCGCATCGCACATCTTATCCGGATGGCCTTCAGTTACAGATTCAGAAGTAAATAATCTTTTTTCCATGTGTTTTCTCCTTTTCTTGAGTTTATATTTTCTCTTGCATTTTTGTCGTAGTACAATGAAAAAGAGTCCGACAAAGCGGACTCATATACTTTCCATAAAATGAATCCTCTTATTGTTCGATTATTCGCTCAGGTTGGCACCTTCCGCTATGCGGGGTTGCCGTGACTTCACAGATCCTATGTATCTCCATCACTCTGAATAAGAGAAAATATAACATTTCCAATTTTCCATTTAACACTACTACGATAACGCTTTTCCTGTTATCCGTCAAGCATTTTTTCTAAAAACTCTATCAGCCTACTCGCAGCTGGAATTTCTTAATTTCCTTTTCATTGGAAACCTTCTCAATTTCAGCACCAAGGCTTCTGAGTTTTTCTTCGAAACGTTCATAACCTCTCTGGATATAAACAATATCATCTACAATCGTAATACCTTCCGCTGCCAAACCGGCAATAACAAGAGCTGCTCCTGCTCTTAAATCCGGTGCGCTGACTCTTGCTCCGGCAAGTTTCTGCACGCCATCAATAATGGCAGTATTTCCCTCTACCTTAATATTAGCTCCCATTCTGGTAAGCTCATCTGCATATTTAAAACGATTTTCAAAAATACTTTCTGTTACAATACTTGTCCCCTCTGCCAGAGTCAATGTTACTGCAAACTGAGGCTGCATATCGGTAGGATAACCCGGATATGGCATTGTTTTTACATTTGTACGTTTTAAACGTTTATTTGCCACAACACGCACTGCATCATCGAATTCCTCTACCTGACATCCGATTTCTTCCAGTTTTGCCGTAGTTGCTTCCAAATGTTTTGGAATAACATTTTTCACCATAATATCCCCCATGGTTGCTGCTGCTGCACACATGAAGGTTCCTGCTTCAATCTGATCCGGAATAATAGAATAAGTAGTACCATGAAGTTTGTCCACTCCCTGAATACGAATTACATCTGTACCGGCTCCTTTAATATTCGCTCCCATACTATTAAGGAAGTTCGCAACATCTACCACATGAGGCTCTCTTGCTGCATTTTCAATAGTCGTATTTCCCTGTGCCATTGCAGCCGCCATCATAACATTGATTGTCGCACCTACAGACACCATATCCATAAAAATATGCTTTCCTGTAAGATGTTCTGCCTTTGCTACAACCGCACCATGAATAATATCTACAGACGCACCAAGAGCCCGAAAACCTTTTAAGTGCTGGTCAATAGGACGGCTTCCTATATTACAACCTCCCGGAAGAGGAACTTCTGCATTTTTATATTTGCCTAAAAGAGCCCCCAGCAAATAATAGGACGCTCTGATCTTTTTAATATATTCATACTCAACAGTAATATTTCCGATAGTTGCTCCCGCAATCTTTACTTCTGTAGGTCCAATGCGGTCAACAGTGGCACCAATCTCTTTAATTGCCTCTAATAACACATTAATATCACGAACATCTGGTAAATTTTCAATGTGTACCGTTTCATCTGTCATGATTGCTGCTGCCAGTATAGCCAGAGCCGCGTTCTTGGCACCGCCAATTTCCACTTCACCGACCAATGGGTTTCCACCCTTAATGATATACTGTTCCATATACACACCTCTTGTTTTCCCAGGTATGACTACCTGTCTAAATCTATGTCTACCTGTCTGTCACAGGTTTTATCTATTTGTTATAAAGCCATTCTCGAATTCAGGTCTATTTGCAATACTTTCTCAATACTATTTTATGGCTTATCCATTATATTATAACAGATATATGAATTTGTAAATAAAAATCCGTATTTTCCCGTTTCTCCACAGTTTTCCAAACTTCCGCTGCCAATTATTCAGCAATATTTTCGAGAATTTTCTGTAAAGTCCCTTCTACATCCAAATTTTTCTCGTCAACTATGATATCTGCATATTGTTCATAAAGAGGCGTCCGTTCATCATATAAGTCCTTTAAAGTCTGTCCGTCTCTCAAAACCACTCCTCTGCCCTTGAGATTTCCCAAACGATTCTTCAGTTCTTCATACTCCAGTTTCAGGTATACTACTTTACTTATTTTTTTTAAATGCTCCATAGCTTCTGCACAGTAGACCACGCTTCCTCCGGTGGCGATTACTGATTTTTCTGTCTCAATAGAAGCATTTACTTTATTCTCGATTTTTAAGAAACCATCCTGTCCATCCCTTGCGATAATTTCACGCAAAAGCATATTTTCAGACTTTTGAATTAACAGGTCTGAATCTACAAATTCATATCCCAGTACCTTAGCCAGAATAACACCTACCGTACTCTTTCCTACACCGGGCATCCCAATCAATGTAATATTCTTCATGCTCATTTCCCCTGTTTCTTCTGTTTTTTCTTTCTTTTTTTCTTAATACTATACCCAAAAGTGCCTAACTTCTTTCCCAATCCATAATATTCCCCATGAGAATACACAATCGGATTTGACATAGCCAGATCAAACTTTCCTTTTTCATCCATGTATTGGTCATCTACATGTACAGCCAGAACATCCGCCGTGAATACGCTGTGGCTTCCGTATTCCTGCACTTCCCTTACACGACACTCAATGGAAACCGGTGATTCTTTTATCATGGGAGCTCCCACATGAGAAGCTGCTCCCCTGGTTAAATGTGCCTCTTTAAATTTATCCACATCCCGTCCGGATTTTACCCCACAGTAATCCGTTGCATAAGCTAATTTTTCTGTAGTAAGATTAATTACAAATTCTCCGGTTTCTTCTATCATGCGATAAGAATATCTCTCCGGTCTTACGGAAATAGACACCATGGGCGGATTTGTACATACTGTTCCGGCCCACGCTACTGTTATAATATTATCTCTTCCCTCTTCATCTGCCACACTTACCATCACCACCGGCAAAGGATAAAGCATATTTCCCGGCTTCCATTCAATTTTACTCATTTTTGTTTCCTCTCAAAACTAATTTCCATTTTGCTGCAAAGTTCCTATAAATGCAGGTATCAACTGTTTCTTTCTGGATACCACACCGGGCAATATATAACCTCCATCCGATTCCTGTACCTCAAAAGCTTCTTTCACTAACTTTCCGCTGCCTTCTCCATAACATATAACTTCAGAAGACTCTTCCAAAATATTGGTCAGCATGAAAAACACCATAGAAATTCCATTTTTTCCGCACTCATGCTCCATAAATGGAATCAATCTTTTCTTTAAATCTTTCAGTTCATCCTCATTCATAGAACTAATCTGTCCTACACCGAAATTAACTGTATCCGCTGTAAAGCGTTTAAAGTCCTGATAAAAAATAACTTCCGTAGTCTTCCCTCTCAAATTACTTCCTGCAGTAAACATCTCTTTTGCATGTTCTTCTATACTAATTCCGGCAATTAAAGCCAGTGCCCCTGCAGCCATTTTATCTGAAGAAGTACATGTAGGCGAACGAAACATTAACGTATCCGAAATAATAGCAGAACACAAAAGACCTGCTATCGACGGACTAATTTCCAGTGCTTTCTCTACATAAATTTGATACATAATCGTTGCCGTACACCCTACAGGCTGATTACGGAACATAACAGGCTGTAAAGTTTCCAGAGAACCCAATCTGTGATGATCGATAATTTCCAATATTTCAGCTGCGTCAATATTATCTACTGCCTGTGTCTTTTCATTATGGTCTACCAAAATCAACTGTTTCTTTTTCATTCCCAGCAAATTACGGCGAGAAACCGTTCCTATATACTTGCCATGCTTATTTACCACCGGAAATGCTCTATGTCTGTTTTTTACCATAATGTCCTTTACATCGTCTGTAAAGTCATCTGTCTGAAACGTAATCAAATTTTCCTTTTTCATGATATGTTTCACAGGAATACTTTGATTAATAAGTCTCGCTACTGTAAAGGTATCAAGAGCAGATTGGATAATGACACATTGATTTCGATCCGCTGCCTCAATGATATCCTCTGATACTCTGGCATGATTACACACGATTATGCAGCTTACATTTTCCTGAATTGCACATAAATGATCTTCATGCCTATCTCCTAAAATAACCAAATCATCTTCTTCCAGAAAATCTCCTAATTTATCTGGATTTGCTGCACCGATTACTACCTTTCCCTTTACAAAATACCCATGAGAGTTTCCTGTCACAACAACGCCTTCTACTGTATTGGCAATACTTCTGTACTGGGTTCTGGCATTGGAAAGGAAATAATTATTATGGGCATCCATGTAGGATTTCGCAATATCTCCTGTAGTAATCAACCCTTCCAGTTGTCCGTCTTCTTTGGTAATAGGCAATGTTACTGCACTGCTCTCCTTCATAATCGCCCATGCATCTTTAATGGAAATGCTGTTTGGAACTCCCGGAGTTTCACGAATATCCATATCCTTTACCTGTGTTCCAACATCCGACAAGTATCCCGGTGCTTCTACACCAAAGCGTTTTAACACATATTCTGTTTCTTCATTTATCTGTCCTGCTCTCTTTGCCGCATAACGATTGCCATTACTCATTCTATTCTTAATATCTGCATAGGCTATTGCCGAACAAATAGAGTCTGTATCTGGATTTTTATGTCCGATTATGTATATTTTCCCTTGCTTTCCCATTCTTCTTTCCTTTCTGCTTTTGCTGCAGTTCTATCTATTTTTATAGTAACATACTTCTAAATCAATGGCAATTATGATATACTTAATCCAAAATTTAAAACATGGAGGTATTTCAATGTCAGAAGAAATGAAAAAACAGGAAACTATGGAAGACTACATGAAAGAGATCGATGCTTCTTTCTCTGACTTCCGCGACGATGATATGCTCATATGGGACAAATTAGCACAAATGAAGGAAGACAAAACAGAATTTGAAGTATCTGTAGAAGGTATTGTAAAAGGCGGCGCAATTGCTTATGTAGAAGGCATCCGTGCTTTTATCCCGGTTTCTAAGCTGGCTTTAAATTATGTAGAAAATCCGGAAGATTACTTAAAAAAGACCATTACTGTACGCGTTTTTGAAGTAGATGAACAGGAAAACCGTCTTGTTCTCTCTGCCAAAGAAATCTTAAAAGAAAAAGCTGACGCTGAAAAACGCAGTAAAATCGATAACATTAAAGTAGGAAGCATTGTAGAAGGTACAGTCGAATCTTTACAGACTTATGGCGCCTTCATTGACTTAGGTGATGGAATTTCCGGCCTTGTACACATTTCCCAGATTTCTGAGAAAAGAATTAAATCACCAAAAGCCGTTTTAAACATCGGTGATACAGTAAGCGCAAAAGTTATTAAAAATGAAGACGGAAAAATCAGCCTGAGCATCAAAGCTCTCAATGAAATTACAGAAGAAAAAGAGGAAGAACCAGATTATGAATTACCGGAAAGCGAAGAAATCTCTACTTCCTTAGGCTCTTTATTTAAAAATCTGAAATTATGAAACGATTATTTCAACGATTTTTCATAGAAGGTGTTCATGGAATGGCCTGCGGCATCTTTGCCACATGGGTAATAGGAACTATTTTTCAACAAATCGCCGGTCTTTTCCCCGGCGATTTCAGCAGTGTACTTACCCATCTGGGCGGCATTACCGTTTCCTTTACAGGTGCAGGTATTGGCGTGGGTATCGCCTGTCGCCTTCATGAAGAACCTCTTATTGTGCTATGTGCAGGTATAGCAGGTATGGCAGGAGGAACAGCTGGTCCCGGACAATTTCTGGGAGCTTTTTTAGCTGCTTTCGCAGCTATTGAACTCTCCCGCCTTTTAGCAGGAAAGACCGATTTTGATTTACTTTTATGTCCTCTTATCGGAATTTTATGTGGAGGTCTTATAGGACTTTGGATAAATGAACCTCTTAATCGCCTCATAGAACAGCTGGGAAACTGGATAAACTGGGGGACACAACAACAGCCTCTCCTTATGGGTGCGGTAGTTTCTGTACTTATGGGAATTGCTATTATTTTTCCTATAAACACTCTTGCCCTTGGTTCTATGCTAGGACTATCCGGACTTGCTGCCGGCGCAGCAACAATTGGATGTTGCTGCAGTATGGTAGGAATGGCTGCTGCAAGCTATCAGGAAAATGGATTTTCAGGACTTCTTTCCATCGGAGCAGGCACACCTCTGCTGTTACTCCCAAACGTCCTTAAAAATCCATTACTTCTACTGCCTTCTATAATTTCCAGCGCTGTTTTAGGTCCGGTAGGAGTTCTCATAGGAAAAATGCAAAATTCCTCTGCCGGTTCCGGTCTGGGTACCATGGGACTTGCCGGACAAGTTACTACCTGGGAAACTATGACAGCCGGAGAATCTCCCCAGATGGTATTATTTAAAATCCTTCTGCTTCATTTTATTCTTCCGGGTGTCCTTACACTATTTATATCCAATGGCATGAGAAAATTAAATTTAATTAAATCTCAGGACATGCTTCTTCATTCAATTTAAAAATCTTTTTTTGACTGTCTGCCGCTTTTTTGCTATACTAAGAAAAAGTGACAGACTTTAATTTGTTTAATGAGGACAAAAAAATGGAAAACATTATAGAACTAATCAAACAAGAAGACGCAGACAGCTGGGAAACTCTTATGTTCCTCTACAACGCTGCTTTAAAAGAAATTAATACAAAAATCGATATTCTCAATGATGAATTTCAACATATTTATCATTACACTCCTATCGAACACATTAAATCACGCATCAAAACTCCTGCCAGTATTGTAAATAAGCTGAAAAAAAATGGATATGAAACCAGTGTGGAAAATATGGTTAGGCACGTAAATGACATTGCAGGTATTCGTATTATATGCTCTTTTACTTCTGATATTTATTTAATTGCAGATATGATTACAAAACAAAGCGATTTAAAAGTAGTCTCTGTAAAAGATTATATCACTCACCCGAAAGTAAGCGGATATCAAAGCTATCACATTCTGGTAACTGTTCCCATTCATCTGACACAGGGTATTGTAGATACAATTGTGGAAATACAAATACGAACCATTGCACAGGATTTCTGGGCAAGTCTGGAGCATAAAATATATTATAAATTTGAAGGAAATGCACCGGATTATATTCGGCGTGAGCTTCAGGAATGTGCAAATATCGTTTCAAATCTGGACCGACGTATGCTCTCCCTGAATGAGAAAATACAAGAATTTTCCGAAAAGAAACAATAAGAATTGCCTAAAGCAGAATTACTATTGCTTTTTATAACTTGCCCCCAAATAAGGATAAACATAACATGTATACACTATGATATCCAAATTTGAGGGCAAATTTCTTATTCTCAGTTACCGGAGAATAAATTTTTAAAGAATTCTATAATTTTTTCAAAAAATCCCTTTACCTCTTCTTGATTAATATCTAATTTCAATCCTAAGTCTTCAATTTTATCATAAAGGTTTTTTGCCTGTTCTTTTAAGCTGTTAATATCCAAATCCAGATTTTCAATTTTTTCCATCAGTTTTACAATTGCTTGACGATCTTCTTCTGAAAGCTTCACTTCCATTTCTTTTGCAGCCTGATCTACAATTTCTCTGATTTCTTCCGGTGTAGATACTTCACCGCTTACCACCTGGCCTTTAATTGCTCCAATAAGCTGCTCTGCCTTTTCCTGACTTCCTACATCTTCGGCAATCTGTCCGGTAATGACCAGCTCATTCGTAGCTGTTTCTACATTTTCTTTTTTTACTTCTTCACCTGTCATATTTTCATAAGATTTAATAGCACCTACCAACGCTGCTGTTCCTGAAATCTTAAACGGACCTGCCACCACAATATCTGCATCCTTAATTCCTGCTGTAGCAAGAGCATTTTCATACATTCCCGGCGTACAATATGTAATATTCTTTGTTGTTACACGAATTCCATTTCCATCCTTCTTTCCTTCTACCAAAACAGAAGAAAGCGCTCTTGAACCAATAACACTTTTATCCAAATAAGAATCCAAATAATCATGCTCGTCCTTATTCGTAACTGTAGCCACTGTATAATTTTCCAAATCCTGTTCAGAAACACCTAAAAGGTCCAAAACAGAAGCTTTCTCCTGAGCATTCAAATCCGCTCCCAGAGAAATATAGGGAACATCCAGTTTCGCATCCTCTCTGTCCGCATAAACGGGCATAGAACATGATGCCATAATAACACCTGTAAGCAGCAACGCAATTCCTTTTTTCTTCATATCTTCAATCTCCTTAAACTCTACATATTTTATTCGCTTAGATTGCACCTTGTGCAATCACATTATACCACGTGTGCAGAAAAGGAAGCACCCGAAAGGGTATTTACTTTTCAAACCGTGGATTGCCGGTATAATTCGTCACTTACGTGACGATAAGCTGATGGAATCAGCTTAGATTGCACTTTGTGCAATCACATTATACCACATTTCTCCCCATATACTTCTAAAGTTTCTCTAAAGGTTCTCGAAAGAAGAACTGTAGTTATTGTTTACATGTCACTATCTCTTGCCCCATTCCCTATAAAAGTGTATGATAAGAACAAAATGTTTAACATATACGAAGGAGCTTTTTATTATGTCCATCGCCAACCAGGAAATGATACGCAATAATAACCGCCGTCTGGTATTGGAGTTTATTATCAACCATCCTCCCATTTCCAGAGCAGCTCTGGCAAAGCAGCTATCTCTTACCAAAGCAACCATCTCTAATATAGTACAGGAATTATTAGATCAACATTTTATACAGGAAATCGGCAGTGCTCAGACTTCGCTGGGAAGAAAACCTATCCTGCTGGAATTTAACAAATCTTATAGATTTACATTATCTTTAGAAATACAGCCTCAGCAGATTATTGCTCTTATAACAAATTTAAAAGGAGAAGTACAAGAAATCCAAAAAACACCCTTCTATCCTGAGGATAATCTTTTGCAGCGCCTAAAAGAAATTTTAAACTTCTATATAAAAGAAAGTGTTGATTTTAAGAATAAAATTATTGGTGTCTCCATTGGTATTTACGGAGTTGTTCAAAAAAATGAAATTTTATTTACACCTTATTATCCCCTCCCCGGCGCAGGTCTGGGAAAACATTTGCAGGAAATATTTAAACTTCCTGTTTTTGTAGAAAACGAAGCAAACTTCTCAGTACTGGGAGAAGCTGCTTTTCATCATAAATGCAAAAATATGATACATATTAATGTACATGATGGTATTGGTATGGGAATTCTTGTAAATGGATGCTTATATAAAGGCCGAGACGGATACGCAGGAGAATTTGGACACACAATCTTATTCCCTGATGGCAAACCATGCCCTTGCGGAAATCATGGTTGTTTTGAACTTTATGCTTCCCAACGGGCCATTTTAGAAAATTATGCTGCCCGACAACAAAAAGAAACTGTTACAATATCTGAATTTTTAAAAGATTATGATGCAAACCTACCCCTTGCGGGAGAAATGATGGATTTATTCGTAAAATATATTTCCATTGGTATTAACAATATCATTAACACCTTTAACACAGATGTGATTGTATTAAACAGTGCCTTTTCCAATCATATCCCTGATATAAACCACAGAATCTTAAAATATTTAGCCAGTCACCAAAACAGAGACTGCAAAATTATCCCTTCTAAATTAGGTGATTTTTCCTGCCTTTTAGGAGGAGCACGAGTGTCTATTGAAAACTTTTTAAATATCCAACAACTGCAAATCTCTTGTGTACCTTCTTTTTTCGACTGTTAATTTGAAACATTCATAAAAGTTTTCAATTTCGTTCATGATTTCTTCACAAGTTTATCATGCTTTGAACACATTTCCAGGATATACTAATATCATAAAAATAATACAGAGCAAATTATTTTTATATTTTCTTTTTCATAAGTCGGCGTTAATGCCGACTCTCCTTCCTTTAATATTTATAAAAAAACATCGCAGACTCACTTCTCTGCGATGTTTTTCTGTTTCTCATTTACTTCTTAAATTCATTCGTTAATGCAGCAAACTGGTCTAAAGTCAATGCCTCTCCTCTAATTCCCTCAGGAAATCCACAAGCTTTGATTGCTCTTTGAATTTCTTCTTTTCCAAAAGAGAGTTCCGGCGAATTGTTTAAACCATTAGCAAGAGTTTTCCTTCTCTGATTAAAGGATGCCCGAATAATGCGGAACATCAGCTTTGTATCAACTACTTCTACCGGAGGTTCTGCATGTCTTGTAAGACGTATAACAGCGCTTCCGACTTTCGGTCTTGGCATAAAACAGTTAGGCGGTACATTGGCTACAATATAAGGCTCTGCATAATACTGAACTGCCAATGACAAAGCTCCATATTCCTTCGTTCCCGGTCCTACCTGCATTCTGTCTGCTACTTCTTTCTGTACCATTACGGTAATAGATTCAATAGGCACATCTCCTTCAAATAATCCCATGATAATCGGTGTTGTAATATAATATGGCAGATTTGCCACAACCTTAATGGGTTTCCCACTATTGTGCTCATCTGCCAGTTTTTTGATATCAACCTTCAAAATATCTTCATTGAGAACTGTTACATTAGAATATTCCTGCAGTGTGTCTTCAAGGATTGGTATCAGCGCTTTATCAATTTCAACTGCAACGACCTCCCTGGCTGCACAAGCCAGATACTGAGTCATGGTCCCAATTCCGGGACCAATCTCCAGTACAAAGTCATCTTTTGTAATCTCTGCAGCACTCACGATTTTATCTAATACATGGGTATCAATCAGGAAATTCTGCCCAAATTTTTTCTGAAAAACAAAATCATATTTTTGGAGAACTTCTATAGTTCTTTTAGGGTTTCCCAGATAAGGGGCTGTCATCTTTTTTCCTCCTGACTAAATATCAAAATCTTTTTCATACAGCATAATTCTGCCGCTTTCATCATCCAAATGACGTTTTGCTACTTTCTTTCCTAATCGGCGTCCTTTTTTAGATGCTTTTTTAATAGCTTCATCCATCATTCCTCTTACTGTGCCGATAGTAACCGGATTTTCTTCATTCTGATTATCTCCGATTAATGTATACAATGCAAGAACTGCCATATCATCAATCTTGTATCCCAGCTCTTTAGCATAAGTTTTTGCAAAAGATACCAATTCATCATTCGTAAATACAGGTATTACAATACGGGAATCAAATTTTTTAATAAATTCAGGATAATTCTCCTCCAGACTGCGTATACCCGGTTTCAAGTCTTCTAAAATTACAGTCAGGCGGTTTGTCTTGAACTCCATGGCCTTTGACATATCCTCAACCACATCGCCACTTAACTCTCCTGCATTTTCAACTACCAGAAATCCTCCCGATAATTTTCCTACAACAGCGATCGGATCTTTTTTATTCAATTCCTCGGCAGTAATAAAAGCAACCTTGGCGCCTTCCATCTGACGTTCTTTGCAAAGAGCTTTAATCAACCCTTCAGAAAGTCTTGTCTTTCCGGAACCTTCACGTCCCGTAACAATAATATTTCCCGCTTGAGATGTCTTAGCACACGCAGATTCCTGGGCAATGTCTAAGGCTTCATTAATCTGCTGTGTCATACCGGGAATCGGTGCAAAGTAAGTAAACAATCTTCTGTGTTCTTCTTCTGTAAGATGATGACGCATCAATCCTTCCACTGCAGTCTGGAAAGCTGTAGATTTCTGAGTTTCATCTACTGCTGAAGCTGCCACACGTTTTATATGACTTTCTTCCTGCTGTGGTTCAGGGAAAAACTCTGTATCATTTTCCTGTTCCAAAGGCTGTGAAAAATCAATTTTTCCCAATTCCTCTTTGACTTCTTCTACAGGTATTTCTCTGGTTGCTTCTTCTGTTGCTTCTTCATCTTCTTGTTCTGCTGCCAAAGCTTCAATTTCATTTGCCTTTTCTTCAAAAACAGCACTCAGGTTTTCTGCAATCATGGCAGCTTTTGCTGCTGCCGGAGCAGGAAGAATATCCTCTTCTGCTGTTGCTTCTGTTATTTCTTCCTCAACAGCTTCCTCTATTGCTTCTTCTGTTGTTTCTTCCTCAACAGCTTCCTCTGTTGCTTCTTCTGCTGTTTCTTCCTCAACAGCTTCCTCTGTTGCTTCTTCTGCTGTTTTCTCCTCAACTTCTTCTGTGTCTTCAGCAACTGCCTGTGCTAATTCATTTGCCGTTTCTGCCAGAAGCGCTTCCAAATCTATTTCAAGACCTTTTGTATCTGTTTTAAAAGCTTCTGATTTTGCGCCATCAGAAGAAAACATTTCTGATTTCGGAGCTTCTGCTTTCACTTCCATAGTCATGGCGTTTCCAATATGAAATGGCTTAAATTCAGTGCCTTTTGTCATATCTTCCGGCTCTAAATCCTTAATCACATATCCCTGCTCTTCCGTAGCTGCAGAAGGTTCTTTTGTTGCTGCTGTCTCTGTTTCCTCTGCAACTGTTGTTTTTTGCTGGAAAACGTCTCTTAACCCCTGCGCCACACGATCCGGAAGATCTTCCGGCTGTTTTGGCTGTATAACTGCTTCCTGTATGGAATTTTCTAATTTAATATTATTTAATATTTCTTCTATTTCTTTATCCTGTTGCTGACTGAAAGGCTCTTTTTCCCGTATCGGCACTGTCTTTGGTATTTCAACTGCTCTAACCGGAATACCTTTCGCTTTGTTGTAGCTCTCCTGCTGCTTCGCTGTCAGAGGCATAAACCTCATTTTTAATTCCATGGCCTTTGTGACATATTTTCCTTCACTAAACCATAAAATCAAATCATCACATTCCTCAACACAAGCATCTTTCATACCTGCTTTTGCATAGAGCCTTGCCAGTTCATAAGCCCATCTCTCTGTATACTCTCTGCTCTTATAATCTTGAAGTACCGCAATTTGATCTTCAATTGGTGAACGTCTTGCTCTATAAATCTTATATTTCAAAATATAACGACTGTTGTCATTGGGAGAAATTTCCACAAACTTTTTATAATAATTCAATGCCTCGTCAAATTCACCCATTTTAATAGAAAGCTCAACCAATCTGTATATAACAGTTTTTCCAATAGGAGCTCTCTGATGTGCAAGGAGCAGAAGTTTTCGACTATCTTCATACCTTTTATTAGCCTCGTATATTTCGCCTACCATACATAAAGTTCTGGCACTGCGTACTCTACGCCAATCAATGGTATCTACAATTTTTAGGGCACCTTTGTAATCCTGTCTGTCAACTAACTGACTGATTTCTTGCAATTTGGCCCTGTACTCGTTTTTATCCAATTTATTCACCTCTGTACATTTGTTGATTTGTATATAGTTTCAAATATGTATTCTTATCTGTAATTCTTGCTGAGGGTATAAGACTCCATAATTGATTTAATTCTAGCATACAGACTATTGTATGTCAAAGTAAATGATTGGAAGAAGAACAGGTTTTCATATTTTTTTTAGATTTTTTACTATACAAAAAAACTCCGAAGAATTCTGTTTTTCTGAACTCTCCGAAGTTTTTTATCTTACGCTCTTTGTGATACGAAAATTTTTCCGCTATATTTTTTCAAAACTGCCGCCAAAACATTTCCCAATATTCCGCAGGAAATAATTTCCCCAATTCCTACTGTCAATGCCAAAAACGGAATCGGAAGCACAACGCCGTAGGCATAGCGAAGCACAAACGGAACAATCAGAGCATTTACCAAAATAGGAGGTAAAACTGCCACTGCCCTATGATGCTTTCTCAACGCATAAGTTCCTGCTGCCCCTATAAGCGTTGCGATGCTGCCAAAAATAATATCAGGCAGGATTGCTCCACCTATAATATTTCCAATCAGACATCCTACAAACAATCCCGGAATTGCCGCCGGAGTAAAAATAGGCAAAATCGTCAGCATTTCGGCAACACGAACTTGTATTTCCCCAAAGCTAATCGGTGCAAAGACAATAGTAAGCACCACGTAGATTGCCGCAATCATTGCAGCTTGTGTTAAGTACGACACATTTTTGTTTTTCATATTCTGTTTTCTCCTTTAGTTTTGTTTTACGAGTGGAAGGTCACGAACACTCGATTCATTTAACGCCGGGAATCGGCGAAAGCCCGTTAAGACCTTGTTTTTATGGGCTTTATAACGTGTTGTAGTATAGCATGGCAATATTGAAAAATCAAGGTCTGTTCAAAATTTGTCCAAAATCGAAAAAGTTAATGCTGTCCCTAATGTATCACTTCGCCTATTTTATCTGACATCACTTTTTTGTTTCTCAATTTTCTTAAACAGTTTAGCCAGAACTATAACTGCCGCTGCTGCCAATACTAATTCTGCTACAAATTGTGCATAAGCCAATCCATACAGAGGAAATAGATAGTTTAAAATATACAATGCCGGTATTTCCAGAATAATTTTCCTCATAACAGCAAAAATAAGAGCTTCTTTTCCCATTCCTACAGATTGGAACACACCTACCGCAAGGAAATCCATACACAAAAACGGCAGCCCCAGGCAAAATCCTCTCAAAAATTTCGTTCCATAAGAAATAATTACCTCATTAGACATAAACATTTCTGTCAGCTGCGCAGAACTCAGATAATAAAAAGCTGCCACAACCGTAATAAATCCCAAGCTTGCTCTTGCTGCAAATATCAGCGTACCTTTCATTCTCTTATGATTACCACTGGAGTAAGTATAACTGATTAAAGGCATAATCCCCTGAGAAATTCCCATTGCAATATTCATAGGAACCATGTTAATTTTCTGCGTAATTCCCATTGCCGCAACTGCATCTGCCCCAAAAGAAGATGTAAAATTATTTAAAATAGTCATTCCCGTAACATTTAAAAGATTTTGAATCGATGCAGGGATTCCCACTACACAAATCCCATAGATAATCTTTCTGTCCATAGAAAGGCGCTTTGGATTTACGCACACAAACGTACTTCTCCTCTTTTTATAAATCAATACAAAAAAATAAAGACATGCAATGCAATTAGATAAAAATGTAGCAAGTCCTGCACCTTCTGCTCCCATATCCAACCCCCATGGAAGTATGAAAATAGGATCCAGAATAATATTCAAAAAACAGCCGCTCATTGTTCCCAGACTGGCATGCAGGGCTGCGCCTTCCGCTCTTACCATATATGCCATAACAACATTTAAAATGGCAGGTACTGCACCATAAATGGATGTCCATTTTAAATATTCTCCTGTGGCTGCCATAGTATCTGCATTTGCTCCCAGCATACGAAGCAAAGGTATTTTAAAAACAAGGCATGCCAATGCGAACAATACCCCTGACACTGCTGCACAATAAAATCCTAATGCAGAACTTTTATACACAGTATCATAATCTTTTCTTCCCAGAGCACGGCTCATCATGCTGGAACTCCCTATTCCAAAAAGATTTGTCACTGCATTAAATGCCAAAAGCACCGGAGCTGCCAAAGTAACTGCCGCATTCTGAATTGGGTCATTACACATCCCCACAAAATAAGTATCTGCCAAATTATAAAGTACCATGACAAGAGAACTGAGAATTGTAGGTACAGCCAACTTTACAACTGCTTTTGGAATTGGCGTCTGTTCAAATAAAATGATTTTATCCGTATTTTCTGACAATGAATTTTCCCCCATTCCTATCAATCATTTACATAAGGGGCTATTGCATTAAGCAACGGTCTGATATCCACCTAATGCAACAACCCCTATAACTGTTCTATCTAAAATTCATTTTTAACAATACTGACGTACAATCTCCTGCATCTTTTCAAACTGTTGTTCCATTTCATCAACCAGACGGAACTGTGTACGGGCACGTACCAGATTATGCTCCGGATAAGCTGTTTTAAAGTAAGTATCTCCTTCCAGATAATCTGTCAGGAAACGCATACCACATTCCAAAGTCATTAAACGCGCTCCCCACGGAAGACTTTCAATTTCCTCAGGTGTAAGCACACCGTCTGTACCTTCCAGATATCCCTTCACATACATTTCATATAACGAAATATCAAAATGCATCAAATCAAGATTCTTTTCATCTTCCTCTGCTGTAGCCGCTCCAAAACGGATAGAATCACCAAAGTCATTGGCTGCCAATCCCGGCATAATCGTATCTAAATCAATAATACAAAGTCCTTTTCCTGTATCTGCATCAAACAAAATATTATTTAATTTTGTATCGTTATGTGTTACTCGTAAAGGAAGCTTTCCTTCTTCCTGCTGTTTCACCAACACACCACAATCTACTTCTCTTTCCAAGGCAAACTTAATCTCAGGGCGGCAGGTAATGGCTCTGTTTTTAATATCACGTTTTACCGCACGCTGGAAATTCGCAAAACGTTTCACTGTATTATGAAAATCAGGAATTGTCTCCTTTAAGCTGGATGCAGGATAATTACCAAGCTGTTTTAAGAAATGCCCGAAACTGTTCCCTGACTGATAAAACTGCTCCGGTTCTTCTACCAACTGATAACATACAGAATTAGGAATATAATGATAACATCTCCAAGGCTGTCCTTCACTGTCCTCAAAATAAGTACATCCATCTTTCGTCTTAATGCAAGACAAAGTTTCTCTATCCGGATTTCCGCCTTCTTCTCGAATAACATTACGAAGATATTCTGTTACACCAAAAATGTTTTCCATAACTCCTGCAGGATCTTTAAATACATTATTATTTACTCGCTGAAGAATATACGCAAACTCATCTCCTGCCTCTGTAGGCATATAAACAGCATAGGTTTCATTAATATGGCCTTGGCCAAAAGGTTTCACATAACTACACTGATTACCAAATCCAAAAGCATATAAAGCATCTTCCAAATTTCTGCTTGTAACACCATCAATTTTTCTTCTGGTGGAAAATACCACTTCGCCGGCCTCTACTTTACGTTTAACATCAATGTTACAATTTGCTTTTACCACACTGCCCAAACCAATGTGCGCTCCCTTTGCAACATGAGAATCATGGTCTACAACTGCACCGCTGTTTACAAGCACACCATGTTCAATTACTGTATGGGTATTAATTACTGCACGCTGCATAATAAAACTTCCGCATCCAATCTGTGCACTTGGACTTACCACTGCTGATGGATGAATAATTGTCGGTACTTTATATCCTGCTTCCATGAGCTTTTCCGTCCAGTAAAGACGCATACCATTATCTCCAAGAGCTGCTACCGCTGTATCATATTCACCTAAAAAAGCCTGATAATCACAACATTTTCCTACTACGTCTTCACCTTTTGCTGCATCATCCAAAAATACTACTTTTGCATATCCAATCAGTCTGGCTGTTTCCTGAATCATCTGACCAAAGCCGCCTGCACCTAAAATCAATAAACTTTTCATTTGTTTTCTTATGAAGCTTACAAGCTTCTACTTCTCCTTTCCCAAATATCTTTTTCATTGTTTCTTAATTTTAACATACATAATAAAAAAAGAACACCTTTTTGAACTTTTCCGGCAAAAAAATGCTCTTTTCTCTTTACTGATGGGATTATCTCATATAATCACATACCCCCTTATTCACTTCTTCTATAATCTCTCCATTAAAAAGCATAAATAACAAACGTGCCTTTTTCACACATTTCGCAATTTGTTTCTGCTTTTCTTCTTGTGAAAGCTCCTTTGAAAATCCCAAGTTTAAAATTTCCATGTAGGCATTTAAAAAATCACTCCACTCGGTTCTTCTCACATCCAAAACACCCCTAATTCCTGTTGCTGCAGAAATATAATGAGTTCCACACTTCCGGGCCCATATTCGATAATCTATACGTACTAAAGTAAAAGAATCCACAGCTACGGCATATCCTTCCAAAACTTTCTCCTGCCCCTCTTTTAAATCGGCGAATTCTTTTATATGATTTTCCACAAATGCAGACATACCTGCAATACTTTCTTCACTCACTGAAGAACAAAAAAGTTCCTGAATAAATTTCCTTACGCTTTCCGGGTTACATTTTAAAATAATCTCGGAGCCATAAATAATCGGAAATTTAGATTTCCTCATAAATTCTTGTTCTAATATCTGGTCTCTTAATGCTTTGCTTAATATTTCTCCTTTTTCTTCACAAAGCTTAGAAAAATTGTTCTTATTTTTTTCTGGCATTCCTATCCTCCACTGGTTAAATCTGCATTTCCTCTTCAAAGTCTCCGCTCATTTCACTAAATTCCTTTGTATCAAAAAAATCTTTTAATGAAATATCAAGTCCCTCGCAAATTTTGTGAATAGTAAATATTCCCGGATTTTTGGTTGAGCCATTTACAATATGCAGCAACGTAGTAAGAGGAACTGCCGATTTATAAGATAGTGCATAATAAGTTATCCCTTGTTCCTTACACAGATTGTTGATACGATCTGCTAATATCTTTCGTGAATGAATCATAAATAGTACCTCCATTTTTGGTACTATCAGTGTACTACTTATTATTTTCCAATTACTACCATATATAACACTACTGCCTTATTTGATAGTATGCTTTCCATCTCTATTCTACTGTAACACTCTTGGCAAGGTTTCTTGGTTTATCCACATCCAGCCCTTTTGCAACAGAAATATAATATGCCAAAAGCTGCAACGGAACAACAGCCAGACTGGTACTGAAAACATCCTCTGTTCTGGGAACGTATACTGTAAAATCCGCAATATCCTCCATCGAATAATTCCCATAAGAGGTAAGTCCCAAAACATACGCTCCACGGCTTCGAACCTCTACTAAATTGCTGACCTCTTTCTCAAATAAATCCGTCTGTGTTGCTGCTCCGACTACCAGAACTCCCTCTTCAATAAGAGAAATCGTACCATGTTTTAATTCACCTGCCGCATAAGCTTCTGAATGGATATAGGAAATTTCCTTCAATTTCAAAGAGCCCTCCAAAGAAATAGCATAATCAAGACCCCTTCCAATAAAAAACACATCTTTTGTATGTGAATACTTATTAGCAAGCCACTGTATTCTCTCCTTTTCATCTAAAATCTTCTGAATCTTCTCAGGAAGCCTTCCTAACTCTTTAATATACTCTCTATACTCTTTATCCTTAATAGCTCCTCTCACTTTTCCAAAAAGCAAACCTATCAAATAAACTGCTGCTAACTGTGTACTATAAGCTTTTGTCGTGGCCACAGAAATTTCCGGTCCTGCCCAGGTATAAAAAACACTGTCCGCTTCTCGTGCAATAGAACTTCCTACTACATTTACAATTCCCAGCACTTTGTGTCCTTTTTTCTTAGACTCTCTTAAAGCAGCCAGCGAATCTGCAGTTTCACCTGACTGACTAACCACAATTATTAATGTATTCTCTTCCATAAGCGGATTTCTATAGCGAAATTCAGAGGCCAAATCCACATCTACCGGTATTTTCGCCAATTTCTCCAACACATACTTGGCACATACACACACATGATATGCTGAACCACAAGCCACCATCTGGATACGACTGGTTTTCTTAATCTCATCATCTGTCATTTCCAATTCATCAATTACAATTTTTCCGTTCTTAATTCTGGGACTAATAGTGTCTGCCACTGCTTTTGGCTGCTCATAAATCTCTTTCAGCATAAAATGCTCAAATCCTTCTTTTTCTGCTGCTTTTGCATCCCACTCTACAGTTTTAAACTCTTTCTGTAGCTCTTCCTGATCCACATCATAAAAACGAATTCCATCTGCCTTAATTTCTGCAATCTCTCTATCATCAATATAACATACTGTCTTTGTATACTTCAAAATTGCCGGAACATCAGATGCAATGAAGTTTCCTTGTGCAGATTTGCCGATAATTAAAGGACTGTCTTTTCTCACTGCATACATAGCCCCCGGATTTTCCTGAAAAAGAATCCCCAGTGCGTAGGAACCTCTCACTCTTCCTAATACTTTTGCAATAGCTTCCAGAGGATCTCCTTTATAATAATAATCCAAGAGATGAGCTATAACCTCTGTATCTGTTTCTGATACAAATTCATATCCTTTTTTCTGTAAATATTCCTTTATTTCTTTATAATTTTCAATAATCCCATTGTGTACTACTGCAATTTTTTTATCTTTTGACATGTGCGGATGTGCATTAACTACTGAAGGTTCTCCATGAGTAGCCCAACGTGTGTGACCAATTCCACAGCCTCCTTTTACTGTTCTTCCATTATCTGTCATTTCCCGAAGTACCTGCAGACGTCCTTTTGCTTTAATAATTTCAATTTCTTTTCTATCCCGACTATTGTCTAAAACAGCAATACCGGCTGAGTCATATCCTCTGTACTCCAGTTTTGAAAGTCCCTCTATCAAAATAGATGCTGCATTTTCTTTTCCTACATATCCCACAATTCCACACATATTTTTGTACCTCCTGCTTTTATTTGCACAATCGTCTTCTTTTTTTATACGTTCGTCTAATTATAACAGATTCTCATCTATTTTTTAATATTTTCTCACCAATTTTTTTATTTTTTCCATACCATACAAAAAATCTTCTCTTTTTCCCATTTTTTCTTATAATATTTACGATACATAACTAATCTATACATTTAAACAAGGCAAAAAAAATCCCCTCACTTTTTACAAAGTGAAGGGATTTTCCACTATTTTTATTTCTTCTCTTTCATATATTTTCCTGCATCTTTTATAAAACTGACTGCAATCATCACAATAACAATCGCTATAGGAAACGCTGCTACAATACTCACAGACTGAAGATTGCTCATAGAACTTTCCGAAAATACCAATCCAATCGGAAGTACAATTAACAAGATACACCACATTAACTGTATCAGCTTATTTGGACTCTCATTTTCTCCCAGCTTTTTATAGCTGTAACAAGAAGCTGTCAGCGCAATGGAATCAAAGGAGGTAGCATAAAATGCAATCATAGTAATCAACAACAATACTAAAATCAACGGTGCACATGGCAGTGTCTTAATTACAGAAATAATCATTCCATATACATCTCCGTCAGCCTGATACTGTGCAATAAAGTCTGCTGCACCGGATGTCTGCAGTCCCATAGAATAATTTCCTAAAATCACAAAACTTACCAGTGTAGAACCAACTCCAAATCCATATCCACCTAAAATTGTCTGGCGAATAGTTCTTCCTCTGGAAATACTTCCGATAAAAAATGGAGCCGCAACACACCAAACCATCCAATAAGCCCAGTAATAGATAGTCCAGTTCTGAGGAAAAGAAGATGTTCTTAGTGGGTCTGTAAATGTAGAAAGCTCCACAAATTCCCCAATCATCTTTCCAAAAGAGGCAAATCCTGATTCAATAATGTATTTTGTCTCTCCTCCGAATAAAAGGACAAACAACAGTAATCCAAAGAACAGATAAATACATGCTTTTGCCAGAAAACTAATTCCCTTAAATCCATGCAAAAGAGAATAAGTGTAAACAAAGCAAGTTAAAAGCAGAATAATAATCGTAATTACTGTACGGCTGATTTCAACGTGGAACAGCTCACTTACCACTTCTGCCATTAAAGGAGTTGCAACACTGAAAGTCGTTGCTGTTCCTGCCAACAGAGCAAATACAGCCAACAAATCAATAATTTTTCCTGCAAATCCATCTGTATGTTTCCCCAATAACGGACGGCATGCTTCGGAATATTTCTGACGCTCTCTTTTCCTTACGTGGAGCATAAACCCAAATGCAGCTGCCAAAACCAGATAAAATCCCCATGGAATAAAACTCCAGTGGAACATAGGGAATACTCCAGCCCATTCCTGTATGCTTCCCAATTCCGCAATGTGGGGATCTGTTGCGTACATCACCCATTCAGAAAAAGAATAGAACAGAATATCTGCCGCAAGTCCACAGGTAAACATCATACTACCCCATGCGAAAAAGGAATATTTTGGTTTTTCATCCTTGCCGCCTAGCACAATATCCCCATACTTTGACATTGCTATATAGATAGAAAGCAAAAATACGCCAAGTCCGATTACCAGATAATACGTTCCGAATGTATCACCGAAGAAAAAACGAATTTGGCTCAATACCCCATTAGATTGCTCCGGCATAAAGAAAAATAACACACTAAGGGCAACTACAATTCCAAGAGGAACCAGCGTAATGGTCCAATCAATCTGTTTTTTACTGTCTTTCTTCATCTGAATTTCCTCCTAAATACTTCTCATAACTACTGTCTAACTGGGCAAGTTCTGATAAATTATCCACCTCTATGATATCTCCTGCCTGCATTTTTCGAATTCCCAACTGATATTCCTGCGGATGGCAGAACATTGCCACATCATCCCAATAGATTTGACGGTTTTCTTTTTCTTCAAATTCCTCCTCCAGATGCTTCTTCAGTTTCTTACCATCCTCTGCATTCCAGCGAGAAATACTAAACAGCTGCCACCCGGCTTTCCCTCCTGTTCTGCTGCAAGATTTCACAATTCCATTTTCCACAGTCATCAACCATTCATCTGTTTCTTCATCTGTCCATACTGCATTGTAGCCGGAACGCTCAAACTCCGGTGCCAGAATAGACGGATTGTAAATCATCTGGTCTCCATCCAGAACAATTACATCTTCCAGATGCTCTCTTGCCACATACAGAGAAGAAATGTTGTTATATACAGAATAATATGGATTTTCAATTAATTTCACCTGAGAATAATCTTGCTCTAAAACCGCAAATTTCTCTTTTAAATATCCCACAACCACATAAATTTCTGATATTCCGTTTTCTAAAAGCCCTTGTATAACCGTATCAATCATTCGTACTCCATTTACCTTCACAAGAGGCTTCGGGGTTTCTAATGTCACCGGCTGCATTCTCTTTCCAATTCCTGCTGCCATAATAATTGCACGCTTTACTTTATACATTTTCTTCCTTTCCTTCCCTGCTAAGTTCTTCCTTCACAATCTTGTAGTAGTCCTTTGCATATCGGTATTGTCTCAGAGAATATTCTCCAAATTCCACACCACAGATACTCTTATATTCACACCAGTTACTCCATAAAAATCCACATACAGCAATGTAGGCATAAATTTTTATCCTAATCGCTCTTTCACAAGCATTATCAAAATAAGCATCAATTAATTTCTCTACATGTTCTCTGTCATACATTGCATAAATCGCAAACATCGCAATATCCACATGCACATCCTGCATTCCTGCATATTCCCAGTCAATCAGGCGAATTTCATCACCTGTAAAAAGGAAATTATCCGGAACTGCATCTATATGGGTAAGTGCAATATTCTTAGGAGCTTTGTCAATGTAAGTTTTCAGCTCATATACTTTTCTTTTTGTCTCCTCATAATCACGATACACAGATTTTGCGCCATTTCGCAGTGCTTCATAATATTCTATCTGACCAAACAAATCAAATTCATGCTCCACCTGAAGTTTACACTCATGGAACTTACGAAGCTTTTCCATACATCTTTGTACATCTTCTTCTACATAAGGATCACATACTCTGGCATCATCTAAAAATCTTGTGATTTTATACCCTGTCTCAGGAGACATATAGCAAACCGGATCACAAATATTCTGGCCTTCCAATGCCTGATAAACATTATATTCATTCTTTCGGTTAATCATCTTATCCGTTCCCTCTCCCGGAACACGCATAATATAACGTTCTCCACGACAGCTAAACTCGAAAGAGCGATTAGTCATTCCTTTTTTCAATGCCTTTATCTCTACAATCTCCTTCGTATCACAGGAAAGAACTTCTGAAATCAAAGAAATAATATCAGAATTCAACTGGTTAGAATCCTCATCCAGCTCTCTTAATTCTTCCAATGTATTGATTTCATACACCAGATTTTGGGAAACCTCACGAGGTTTTAAAATCATCTTTCCATTCTTCATTGCTGCCTCTTCCCAAAATGCGTAAGAGTATTCCCTTTCTTTGGAAAGGCGGAGAAGATTCTCTTTCAAAACCTCTGCATCCTCTTTCAAAATATAAGAAATGCCAAACATCTGATTTCCCAATTCGTTTTTCTTTGTTTCAACTATCTCTTTTTTACGGTTAATTCTTACATTGCTGTCTTCAATCTCTCTGTCACTGAGCATATACCAGGAATACCATTCCTTATCTGAAAAAGGATTTTCAAAACACCATAAGTCACAGGGCAAAATATAAGTATTTCCAATTTTATTCATAACACATTTTAAAGAATAGAGATTATTTTTCGTCATATAATCCTTGTTGTATATCAAATTTACATTATACTTATCAATTAAATATTCATACTGCTCCTTCATAAATCCTACAACAATATCAATTTTAAAAACTCCTGCTTCCTGTAACTGTTTAATCAGCCTTTCAATCAATGGTTCACCCTTAATCTCCAGAATTCCTTTTGGAACCTCTACATTAATAGGAACCATTCTCATTCCAAATCCTGCTGCAAGAATTATTGCATTTTCCGGCTTCTTATCTTCTAATTCCTCATATACCTTTGGAGTACACTGCATTTTTTCATCTAAATAGCCTAACTCTGTCAACTTCTTCAATGAACTGTTTACCTTTCCCAAAGAATATCCCGTTATCTCTGATAAGATTCTCTGGTTTACATATTCCTGCTCCATTATACAGTTCATCAAATCATATTCTTGAATGTTCATGTTCTTTCTCCTTTTATTTTTTATGAACATAGTGGTATCATACCACCTTTTCAAAAAAGACGCAAGAAATATTTTTACGATTGATAAAATAGGAAAGGCCGTTGCAAAACGCAACAGCCTTTAACACCATAAAATTTACTCTATATCATTTGTCTGCCCATAATAAGCATTTGCACCATGTTTACGATAATAGTGCTTATCCTGCAGCTCCTGCGGCGCTGCCTGAACCTGAGGATTAATCATCTCACAACGAGCTGCCATTTTCGCAACTTCTTCAAGAACAACTGCATTATGTACTGCTTCATAACCATCTTTTCCCCAGGTAAACGGTCCATGATTCTTGCATAGTACTGCAGGTACTGCATTATAATCCAAATTTTCTTTTTCAAAATGCTCTGCAATTAAAATACCTGTATTTTCCTCATAAGCCTCATCAATTTCCTGCTTTGTCAGATTTCTTACACATGGTACTGCTCCATAGATATAGTCTGCATGAGTCGTACCATAACACGGAATATTTCTTCCTGCCTGTGCCCAACTCGTTGCCCAGGCAGAATGTGTATGCACAATTCCACCAATATCAGGAAAACGATTATATAAAACCCTATGTGTAGGCGTATCTGAAGAAGGATTATATTTCCCTTCTACTTTATGTCCTTCTAAATCTACCACTACTTCCTGTCACCAGTGTACTACTAATATCAGGAGAACTTCCAGTAAATTTTTTATTAATTTGAAACAAACACATAAATGTTATCCCTAAATAGCTTCCTACCAAAAACGTGATAATATACTTACTGTTTTTCCCTTGCTTCAAGAACCATACACATATCGGTCACTTTCCCTGCCATTTATGAAAAATATATTGCTCACTCTCTTGTATCTAAACCAAATTCATCTTATAATTCCAAAAATCTGTTCCATTATTTTTAAGAAGATAACTGTGACAATTTTTCAAAATCCTTTTGTACCTTTATATAATTTTCCCACTCCACATTTTTCAAAATATTCTGTCGCTCTAAAAATTGATCCGCAGCAGTTCTTACAGAGAAATACACATCGAACTTTGCCTTTGTAATATATCTTCTCTTTTTTAAATATCTTTGCTCTTCATCTACACTGTCAACAAAATTTTCACTTTTCTGTATAATTCTAGCATCATAATCGTCCTGTTCCGAAATACACTTCAGCAAAAAAGTTTCCATTGCCCCTGTTGTTTCAAAAGGAATAATCAGCACTAACAAATTTATCTGTTTATCTTTTCCATAAACATTTTTATAATTACACTGAATCCATTCATTATTACATATCTCGCTTGTTGGATTTAATCCTCTGTATCCTGCGACAAATTATTACGTTCCAAAATAAAGTCAAATCCTGATAGAATTTTACTGGTACCGCCACAACTGCCAATACTCAGTCGATCTGCTCCTTTCTCCATAGTACGGATACGCTTTATATGCTTTCCTTGGGGCTGTTCATTTGTCCTTTTATCTTCCCATTCATAAGTTTTACGCATAAAATATTGCAGCAAAACCCAATCTGTAGATCCTTCGCACAAAATGATACTTTTCATATTATCGCAACTCCAATCCCATTTCGTCCTGTACTTCAATAGCTTTTTCAGCTGCCAATCTTCTTACTGCCGAAATATTACCTTTCTTATACAATGTATAAACTGCAATATCACTTCTCATTTCCGGTACACATTTTAATATTTTATCAATTGCTTCTTTACTATGAGATGTCATAAAAACCTGTACATTTAGCTTTTTACATGTTTTTAATATCCATCTAAATACCTTATCCATTGCCGACGTATGAATAGCTGTTTCAAATTCATCTAATAATAAAATTCCATTTTCCGCCCTGACGACTGCACTCATCAACAATACAGCCTTTTTCATCCCATCTCCATACATATTTAATGGTAAAGCCTGTTTATGTGCCTTAGAAAGAATTTTATATATACCTCTTCCTACAAAGCCTCTTCTGTTATCATTACTATAATTAATGCTTAAAATATCCTCATCAAACTCTTTTAATACAGTCAACATTTCTTCATACAAATCCGGATTATTTAAAACATCATTCAGAAAAACCATACCTTCTATATGACTAAATAGAGAAATGTATACAACATTGACATAGCCTCCATTTCTTTTTTTCATTCTTACAGGGAGATAGTTCCATTGATCCTCATAAATAACATCTTCATTCACCGTTATCCCATTCACCTTTATTTCCAGTTCAATCTTAGATACTACCCTCGTCAATCCCTCTGCTATGTCTTCTTTTTTAGGAGCAAAACCATTTACTATTTCTGCATATTTTTCTTCCAACAACTCCTCTTCTGTTTCATTCGCATACATTGAAACATTTGTTGTTTCTCCGTCTTTCACAATCGTATATTCTATGTGTTTATTTTCCATATTTATATTAAACAAATCACAAAATCCTTCGTAATAAGAAATACCAGAACGCATCAAATATACCGATTCTCTTCTAATCAAAGAACGCTACAAAGCAAAACTATCCGGTTTTTCAAAGCTTTGGATAACTTCCAGAATACTTGTTTTTCCGCAATTATTATCACCTGTTAAAATATTTATTTGTGCCAGCTCTTCCAATTTAAGATCTTTTATACCACGAAACGTCTTTATATCGATACTTGAAATCAATCTCTCTTCAACTCCTTATCTGTCAAGAAATTATAAGCACTCAAAACTGTTTCTATTATACTTGATTTCGCAGGGAATGACAACGCTCGATCTGCCCCTTTTTCAAGAGCCGTACACATACTGGTCACCTCCTCAAACATTCCTTATCTCACAAGTCCTTCCGAATCTATAATCTTTCCGATTACTGTTATATTCTACTTTACAGACATAAATTCTATGTTGTATAGAATATAAGATTCCTCTGCTAGATATATTTCATTGATAAATTACTGAATCAGTAAGACACCCTTATTAAGAGTCCTTATAGACTCCAATGCCATAAACGGCACTGGAACAGATATGTTTTGACGATGGGAAACCATCACCGAATTCAAACTTTTAAACTAAAATACCTTCGGCTTCTTTCTCGAAGCTACATATAGAATCAGCTCTGGCTGCCATCTTATGCAAAGCCTTCAGCTTTTCAAGTTCCTCAATCCCCTCAATTCTATCTCTCAGCATTTCTTCGAAAATCATATAACGTTCTCCCATTTCCCGGTCTGTCTTAAATCCCCTTCACTTTCTTCAAAATCAGCCGTTACAAACTTCAGAAACCTGACAAGTTCTTGCGAAACCTCTGATTCATTCCTTTCTCCATTTCTACAGAGGAATCCTATAAAAAGATTATAACACAATCCTACAGAACAGACTATCTATTTCCTCTTAAGATTCTTCTTTTACCTTGCGGACATATTCTTCACAGCATAACTTTTCTAAATTCTTCTGTATCAAAGAAATATCTTAATGAAACATCCAGTCCTTTGCAAATTTTAGCAATAGCAAACATACTGGGATTTCCTTCTACACCATCTAATATATCTAATATCGTATCAAAGGGTATCTCCGATTTCCATGATAATTCCTCGTATGTAACTCCATTTTCTCTACATAGCTCATTCACACGCTTTACTAACATTCTATTAATACTTGGAGAACCTCCATGAAACTGCCTATTAATTTGAAGCAAACACATAAGCGCTACACCTAAAAAATTTCCTACTAAAAATGTGATAATATATGAAATCATCCTCTTTTTGCACCTCCACCACTCTATTTCCTAAAGTGTCTCCGAAAATATGAAAATCCATTTCTACATCTATTATATTCCGATTTCCACAAAATATAACTGCATTGAAAAAACTTTACCACTTCTATATAGACAAAGGAATTTGGATACAGTAAAATATCCGTAGACAACACTCACTTCAAACAACAATAAAATATTTATAATTTTACGGTGAAATAATGGATAAGATAACAACGATATTAATGAATTTAATTAAATGTTCGATACATAAAGAAAATATTGATGTACAGCAATATTGTACATTGTCACAAAAAGAAAAAAACAGCTTTTCCAGCTATGCTCAAAGCGCTTTATCAGTGTAATCGTAGGGGCTGTGTTAGGGAAATCTCGGATGACAGAGAAAACCCCTGATGTAAAAAAACTGATACGCAAACATATCCGGCAGGAACAATTGGATAGCGCAGAAAAGCTATTAGAGGCTTTGAAATTAAAATTTTAAACCAGGCGGTTATCTTATCATAAAGGCTGCCACATAAACTTGCAGCAGCCTTCATGATTATAAAAATTATTTAACTTCATCTTGGGATTCTTCTTGTACCTTACGAACGTACTCCTCTGTCAGATCTAGCCAATCAGCTGTCTCTTCCACTGTCTTGCCTTTGTTCAGCAGTGTGAGCACCATTTTGGCAATTCCCTTGTTTGTGCCAATCTCTATGCCACGTTTAGTTCCTCGCTCTATGTTTTCTTTCTCCCATTTCTCAAGAGCAGTACACATATTTGCCACCTCCTCAATTTTTCCCTGCCTTACAAGCTCTGCTGAATCCGTAATCTTTCCAATTACTGTTATCAGCTCTGGTGTTAAATCCCGGTTTCTGTATTTCTCATTGATTTTATCCAAGTTTCCATTAAAGATTTCACGGGAAATTTCAAACACTGCCCGCACTTCTTCATTATGAAACGTATATTGCTCGCTCTCTCGTATTTGAACAAGATTCATCTTATAATCTGAAAAAATCTGCTCCACTTCTTCTGGCATTTCTACAATCATATCTTTCAGGCACGTAGGCCCATCCCAGCTTTTTTCAGAATAATATAGTACAATTGAAATGATTGGATGAAGACGATCTTCTTTTCGCATTTTAGAAAGGAATTCGTCCTCCGTCATCTTTCCTCTCTCCGCTTTGCGGATTCTTGTGATTTCCTGATACTCCTTCAGATAGCCCAAACTGTCATATAACATGGTACGCAGCGGCATTGCATAGTGGATTTTCTGCTGAGACTCAATTCCCAGAACTGCAAATTCCACTCCATAAGCCATTTTCTTCACTACATCACGGGTACGTTCCAAAGTTTTCCGATAGTCCTTGAATTGAATAATTCCTGACATATCCGTATCCCGTTCTGTCAAATCCTCCGGCTTAATTACCTGCTTTCCACGAAATATGACTGCATTGAACAAATCTGCGAAGCGTTCATTCTGGCGCCAGAAGTCTTTTAGGATTACATCTGCCTTTTGGGCATCTCTTCCTGCCATTTGACCACTCCTGTCTGTTCATTTATCACAGTTTTATTGTACCAGATGGTAGAGGTAAGATACAAATAAAAATATTCTTAATTATCATATATTATCTAAATGTAGCATAAGAATGGTCGTTGTATTTTTAATACATCTATGATAAAATTTTTACATACAAAAGCTGAACTCCTGATTAATAAAGGAATTATAAAAAATTATTATCAAGAAAGAGCAAAAAATGAAAGAGTTAGGATATCATGGTACTTGCTCAAAGTACCAATATAGTATCGAAACTGAAGGTTTTGACCCTGATAAATCTAAATATCGAGATGATCACTGGCTCGGACAAGGCATATACTTTTTTGATGATTACGAAAAATCCCTATGGTGGGCAAAAACAATATCTTCCCAAAATAATAATTGTGGCAGTATTGTTTTTGAATCACTTATCGAGGCAACAGATGACGTTGTACTAAATCTGGATGATAATCATCAATTGGACGCATTCATGACAGAAATCCTACGCTTACTTGAAGATATACAAAAAGAATGTCCAGAAAAAATGCCTATATTTGAAGAAAAAAATTTTCGAGCCGTATGTTTTGACTATTATAAGCAAACAAAGGGAATATCGGTTATTATTGGGACTTTTAGAAAAGATATTGCAGGATACACAACAAAACGTAATTCTATAGACAAAAAAACACAAAAGAAAATAATGAATATTATTGGAATACAATTTAATGAAAGACAAATTTGTGTTTCACAAAAAAATTGCATTAAATCAACAAAATTGGTATATAATGAGAAAGAAGAGGTGATATGATGTTTAACAAAGATTTATTTTTTTCCCTATGTGAGAAATACGACGTTGAATTAAGTAAAACCGTAAATAAACCTATGATTAAAAATGGTAATAGTATGCATGCTATTACACTGGAAGATGTAAATCATGTTTTCGCACCATGTCAGGCATATTTCGATTATTCAAGTGCCAAACTTGATGCAGACACAATTTCTTCAGCATATTATTTCCAAGAAAGTCTTGCTGTTGCATGTTAGGAGAAAAGTATGAAAGTTAAATCTAAATATGAAAGTTCTTTAGTTTTGGAGAAAATTGAAATTATAGAAAGCACTTTTAGAAAAAAAAGTGTTGCGCTAGAAGACTTAGAGCTAGGTGTCCAATTCGAACATCAGTTGACTAAACTTGACCAAGAACAGTATGAAGTCTTTTTGTCAACAACAGTATCCGATGTAAATGAAACAATATATGTAAACGTAAAAGGAAGATCAATCTTCAGTACAAAACAGGAAAACAAAGATCTCTTAGAAAAAAACACTATAGCTATTATGTTTCCATATATAAGAAGTTATATTTCCAGTATAACTACCCAACCGGGAATGGCACCAATTGTATTACCTGCAATGAATATTGTAGCAATGATAAATGACCAGAAAACAGAGGAAAAGAGTTAGCTATTATCTCACATCGGATGATTTTGAACAAGTACTCGCTATTTTGCGTTTACCTCTTAATAATAATTTTAGGCGGCTACAAAAGCAGCCGCCACTATTGTTCCCCTACTTAATCTATCTACATAATCCAGCACCGGAATACCGCAATACCTACCAGCACAAAATTACCGATTACTATCTTTTCTATGTTCTTCGTACATCATCATTGGCTGCTCTTTACCAACACCTTCTGTACTTTCTTTACTAAAAAGAATTTTCACAGTAGCCAGCATAATCGCCAAATCTTCTACTATACTTGGTTTTGCAATATACGTTAAATCCATCAAAAGCTTATCATAAAAAGTTGTATTATACTTACCATAAACCTGAGCATAACCCGTTAATCCTGCCTTCACCTGGGTTCTTAACTGAAACTCCGGCATCGTTTTCTGAATTTCTGCTGCAATCTCTGGACGTTCTGGTCTTGGTCCTACGATGCTCATATCACCCTTTAAAATATTAATCAGCTGTGGAAGTTCATCAAGACGACATGCTCTGATAAATCTTCCCACTTTCGTAATACGAGGATCATCTTCTCCCGCTGACAATACTGGACCACTTAATTTCTCTGCATCCACTCTCATACTACGAAATTTAATAATTTCAAATACTCTGTTTCCCTGTGTCAAACGCTTTTGTTTATAAAATGCAGGGCCACCATCTGATTTTACAAGAAGTGTAACTATGAGCATAATTGGTGATAATACAACTAATGCTGTACCGGAAATTATAATATCTATCAATCTTTTTATAGCTCTCGTCTCAATAGGCATATCCTGATACTGTGATTTTAAAATTGGCAGATGAAGCATATGTATTTTTTCTGCCCCACTCATCATTACATCTCCGACACGTGGAATCTGAAATACTTTAATCTTATTATAAATACAATGCTTTAAAATAATATTTCTATCATGGCTGTGAACACCACAAATAAAAGCTGCTTTTGCATCCTTTAAATATTCAAAATGCTCCAGGACATCTTCCACCGGATAGGTTCCTATGATTTTAAATCTCTTTTGAAGTCCATATTCTTGAATCAAATCTTCCATTCCATGACGAACATCATAAATCACTACGGACGGTAATGGATCATGTGTCCAGAAATAATATCGATGCACTGCAAAGCTCCATATTAGAGCAACAATACACTGAGAAACAAAACACAAAACCCCTGGTAAAAGCCTAGGCATATGAATGGATAACATCCAAATCAGTATATATGCAATTACATCTGTAAAACCAATTGCAAGAACCTGACTGAAAAAAATATCACGAATCTGCAAAACAGAGACACGAAAAGCATCCAACTTAAAACAAATTACATAACCAACAACTATTAACAAAAAAAACAATAATACCGATACTTGCTTTGAATTTGCAGTTAATGTTTTAGGCTCATAATATTCATACCAGCAAACTGCAAATGGCAAAAATAGTAATATAATATTAACAAATTTTAAAATAGAAAATGGAATTTTCCACTTTTTGCTCATCCTTCATCCACCTCATTATTCTCTATAAAACGTAACTCAAAATCTTTATCTATATACTTTCTTTTTAAATCATCTAAACTAACGATAAAACTGTAACGGCACCACTTCACCTGAATCTACTTTTGTTCCTTTTTGAAGATGATTTTCACCCTTCACAATGCCGCCAGGCGCAATATGACATCCTTCTTCTAAGATGCAATCATGATCTACAAGTGCACCCACATTCACAATGCAAGCCTTATTCAGCACTGTGCCTGTATTCACAACTGCGTATGGCATGATTACGCAACCATCCGCAATTTGGGCTCTAGGACTTACATAAGCCAATGGATGAATAATCTTTGCCAATTTAGCACCAGCTTTTTCTATTTTATCTTCCCACTCTACTCTGGCTGTGTTATTACCAAATGCCGGATACATCTCTGTATCCGGTTTATTGAATTTTTCAAAATCATTACATATTCCAATTACACGAGAGTCATTAGAGACATCATCTAAAAAATAAACAGCATCATATTTTCCTGTTTGTTCTGCAAGATCCGCCACTACCTTGCCATGACCTCCAGCACCTAGAATAATCAATCTCATTCCTTCACCTTCTCAAAAAATGTATCTGGATGATTTGGATCAAAAATCTCATTGCAAGTCATAACCGTAACAAGGTCTTCTGTATCGGAAAGATTAATAATGTTATGTGTCCATCCAGGAATCATGTAGATTGCTTCAATTTTATCTCCACTTACTTCGAATTCCACCATTTCTCCCGTGTTAATATTTCTTTCCTGAATCAACCCATGACCATGGACAACAATAAACTGTTCCCACTTACTGTTATGCCAATGTTCTCCTTTTGTAATACCAGGTTTACTAATATTAATGCTTATCTGTCCACAGTCAGCCGTATGTACTAACTCTGTAAATGAACCACGGTTATCGCAATTCATCTTCATAGCATATTTAAACTTCTCCGTTGGAAGATATGTTAAATAAAGGCTAAATAACTTCTTTGCAAAGGAACCATCCGGACATTTTGGCATCATTAAATCCATTGGCTGATTTTTAAACTGTTCTAACAAATCAACAATTTCACCTAGTGTAACCTTGTGTGTAACAGGAACACAACAATATCTTCCCTCTTCTTTCAACACTGTTTCTACACCATCAAATTCACAGTGCTGCTCTTTTCCTTCCAATAAGTCAAACATACCTTCTACAAGGTCATCAATATAAAGAACTTCTAATTCTGTGCTTCTATCGTTTACTGTAAACTCTTCATCATTAGCAACTGCCCAGCAGAATGTAGAAATTGCAGAATTATATTTAGGTCTGGAATGCCCCATAAGGTTTACAAATCGGTATACATATACAGATGCTCCTGTTTCTTCTCCATACTGGAAAAAGAGTTCTTCTCCTGCTTTTTTACTTCTTCCATACTCAGAATTCCCAAATCTTCCTGCCAATGTTGCCTGAACAGAAGAAGAAAGCATAATTCCGGCTTTGTTATTATACTTCTTCAATGTATCAAGAAGCTGTGAAGCGAACCCAAAATTACCATTCATAAAGTCTTCTGGATTTTCCGGACGGTTTACCCCTGCAAGGTTGAATACAAAATCTGCTTTTGAACAATATTCGTCTAATTCTGCTTCTGTACTGTTAATATCATATTCATAAATTTCATCTACAGTAATCCCTGGTCTTGTTTTATTCTTTCCATCTCTGATGTTTTTCAAATTATTGCAAAGGGCTGTTCCTACCATCCCCTTTGCTCCAGTAACTAAAATTTTCATCTCAGTTCCTCCACTTATTTTTTACTGTTCTTTTCTCCAGACCATCTTATTGACTACATTTACATATCCCTGAATAATGCGAACTACTTTCATAGAAACTGTTTCATCCACATAATCAGGACATGGTTTACCAAGAACACCATTTTGTTTCATTTCAATAGCCATATCTGTGGCATTTAAGAGTTCCTTTGTTGTAATACCTGCAAGGATAAAATCTCCTGCTTCTAATGCTTCCGGACGTTCTGTAGATGTACGAATACATACCGCTGCAATTGGATGTCCAATAGACAAATAGAAGCTACTTTCTTCTGGAAGTGTTCCACTATCACTTACAATTGCTAATGCATTCATCTGCAAGCAGTTATAGTCATTAAATCCAAGTGGTTCATTTACTCGTACTCTTGAATCAAGTTTGAATCCACTCTTTTCTAAACGCTGTTTACTTCTTGGATGACAAGAGTAAAGAATTGGCATATCATACTTTTCTGCTAACGCATTAATTGCTGTAAAAAGACTTGTAAAGTTCTTTTCTGTATCAATGTTTTCTTCACGGTGAGCAGATAATAAAATATATTTATCTTTTTCCAATCCCATACGCTGTAATACATCAGATGTTTGAATCTTCTCAAGATTTCCACGAAGTACCTCTGCCATTGGAGAACCTGTCATATAGGTTCTCTCTTTTGGAAGTCCTGTATCTGCAAGATATTTACGTGCAAATTCTGAATAGCATAAGTTTACATCTGAAATTACGTCTACGATTCTTCTATTTGTTTCCTCTGGAAGACATTCATCTTTACATCTATTTCCAGCTTCCATGTGGAATAACGGAATATGTAATCGTTTTGCAGAAATCGCTGAAAGACAACTGTTTGTATCACCTAATACAAGGTATCCGTCTGGTTGTAATTCACTTAAAAGTTCATAACTTCTGCCAAGAATGTTTCCGCAAGTCACACCAAGATTTTCTCCTACAACAGGTACAAGAATATCCGGTCCAAACTCGCCTTCGTTGTTCTTTAATTCAAAATCTTCCCAGAATACTGTGGAGAGGTTCTTGTCCCAGTTCTGATTATAATAAACAACACATGTATCAAAATATTCACGACATCTTTTGATTACTGCTGCTAATCGAATAATTTCCGGACGAGTACCACATCCAATCATTACCTTTGTACGTCCGTTATTTTTCCATTTAAAATTATGTTCCATATTCTTACTCCTCTGCCAGTCTTTCCTGAATGTAAGCCAATTTTGAAATTGTTTTTTTCGTCTCTTCAAGAGTCAACATCTTAGTATTATTACTATTAAATTCTGTTAAAGTATTTCTTTCTGCATCTCCATCTTTAAAGTACTTATCATAATTCAAGCCACGATTATCTGCCGGTACACGGTAGAAATTTCCCATATCTATAGCTTTTGCACATTCTTCATTTGTAAGAAGTGTTTCGTACATCTTTTCACCATGACGAATTCCAATTACTTTGATATCTTCTTTCTTTCCACCAAATAACTCACATACTGCTTCTGCTTGTGTCTGAATTGTGCATGCAGGAGCTTTCATAATTAAAAGATCTCCATTTTCTCCATTTTCAAAAGCAAATAATACTAAATCTACAGCTTCATCTAATGACATGATAAAACGTGTCATGGATGGCTCTGTAACAGTAATTGGATTCCCTGCTTTAATCTGATCAATCCAAAGTGGAATAACAGATCCACGTGAACACATAACATTACCGTAACGTGTACAACAAATCTTTGTTTTTCCACTATAACGACTTTTTGCAATCGCTACAGACTCTTCAAGAGCTTTTGTTTTACCCATAGCATTAATTGGATATGCTGCTTTATCTGTAGAAAGGCAAATTACTGCCTCTACTCCCGCTTCAATCGCTGCTGTCAAAACATTATCTGTACCAATAACATTCGTTTTCACTGCTTCCATTGGAAAAAATTCACATGATGGAACCTGTTTTAAAGCTGCTGCATGAAAAATATAGTCAACACCATGCATCGCACTTTTACATGACTGAAGATCTCTTACATCCCCAATGTAAAATTTAATTTTTTCTGCCACTTCTGGCATTTTTGCCTGAAACTCATGACGCATATCATCTTGTTTTTTTTCATCACGAGAAAAAATGCGAATCTCTCCAATATCTGTCTTTAAAAAACGATTTAAAACTGCATTTCCAAATGAACCAGTACCACCTGTGATTAATAATGTTTTTCCTTTAAATAAACTCATAATTTTCCTCTTTTCTTATATTTTCAGTATTTTATTTATCATATATCTTTAAAACATTTTATTTCTTCTCTCCTTTCCTTTGTTTAATAATTACCTTCTTTATCTTTTGCTTAAACAAATAATACTTCCATTTTAGTTTTTGATATCTATTTATTTCATTATCTATAAAATACTTATCTACTGCTTCATATCCTTTACTTTTATACAAATCCATGTATTTTTCATATAGTATGCCACGCTCACTCGGTTTTACTAACTGATGATTATGTTTTGCAATTTTATTAATATCACTATCAAATAATACTAATTGTTCTGTACCTCTAAGTAATTCACTTCCTTTTTCTGTATTAACTAAAATACAGGATATCCCTTTTCTAATATCATAACTGTTGCAAATATCTGGATGTTCATTTTCGATTCCCCAATAATCCCCTATAGTTATATCTGAAACTCTATCCCTGTTTGCATACGAACACGAATAACAATTTTCACGATACATATTTGATTTTAAAAAAATCTGATAATAAGAAGATAAATAACATGGCAAAATCTCTTCTGTTATTTTTCCATTTTTTTTCAAGCTTACAATTTTACAATTCAATCCCCATCCAAGAGTTTTATCTCTAAAATCAAATTTTATGACATTTTTGTGTTTTCTTAAAATATTGATATAATCTCTAAATACTCCTTTCCCACATACTCCATGGCATACAACATCTACCGTATATAAATTATTTTTCATTTCTGGCTTAATTATATTAATTAATCCTGCGACTTGACATGGAGTACCAAAAAATAATACTTTTTTACCAATAGATAGTAAATTTAAAATTTCTTGATATGCATTTTCTGTAGTACTTTGTACATACTTAGATCCTTGAATCAATATTAAATCTTTTTTTTCTTTTATAACCTCATGTTGTACAAGTGCATCGCCATCTTCAAAAGATCCTTCTTTATATATAGCTCCACATACATATTTTCCATCGTTTAAAAAAGAGTTTGCTAATGCTGCAGAGACTCCACCAGAAGCTGAATCCAATTGTTTTTCATCAGCATAATATGCAGCATAACAATGCATAACTTTTCGTTTCTTTACGGGGTTTAACACAGGACACACTGAAATACATTTTTTGCATCCCACACAAATATCTAAATTTATCTTTGGTAATACATATCCTTTATTATTTTCAAGCATTTCTATTGCATTTACTTTACAACCAACCTTACATGCACCGCATCCCGTACATTCGTTTTCTTTACATAGTTCTATTTGATTCATTTTGAACCTCGCTCAAACAATAAGACAAATATTTTCGTGCTTCATCTCGACATTCATCTAATTTTTTTTCTACTTTTTCAAAATCTATAGGTTTATCAATGATTTTATCAATATCATCGACATTATTTGCAAGTCTATCCCTTAATTCCAATAAATCAAGTAAACCACAAATCTTATTTGAGTTAAAATCTTCACGCACCAATACTACAAATTGTGTGTGAGTAATAATTGATATCACAGCACCATGAAATGTATCCGTAATAACATACTTGCTTTTACAAAATTTTTCGATCATCTCGAGCGGTGAATAATTAATAGATTGATTGCACCAATAATGATAAAATCCTGCTGATAAAATTCCTACTTTACGTTTTTTAGCAACTTTTTTTATACTTGAAATATCTTTTCCTCTACACATACTTGCATTATACGAATAGAGTATCAAAGTATCTTCAATATTGTGAGGCGTGGAATCTACAATTTCTTTATATCCATATAACAGCACTGGGTCTATATGTATTGGTACATCAACACCAATTAATTCTTTTATTGTATTCGCAGAATTTTCATCCCTAACAGAAATTCGTTCAAACTGCAAAAAATCTTCCTTTAATCTATTGGTAAGACCATATTTCTCAATTAACGCAATATCTGTTTGTCCAAAAGATCCAGCATAACTAAAAAAAGGTTTGTCTATATTTTCCCCAAAAAATTCTGGAGTAAATCCAGTTTTAATACTAAAAACTTCATCGCTTCCTATACATAGCTTCTCACACGCATCAATATCTTCTGAAGTTTCAAAGTGATTTTCCTGAAATTTTAAAATTTCTTCCATCTTTTTCATATCAAATCCCTTTTGTTTTAAAGAATTAATCTTCAGTCTCCAGTTATCAATCTTAGTATATCTTTTTATTTTTTCTAGAATACCTGTTTGCGGAACATTCGAATTATTCCAACTTCTTTTTTCATGTAAAATAATAATCGGAGATTCTCCTAACTCTTTCATTATTTCACATAAACCATACATTTGAAGCATTCCCCCATGATTTGGAATGCTGTGATACGTTATAATGCCAATTTTTTTCATCCTTTTTTCCTCTATCTATATTATTTTTTTATAATCTTGATTATATCTTTTAAATATTTTCTACATAAAACGATATATAGAATTAATGCAACGCCACCAACAATAATAGAAATTATTATTGCCATAAAAATCAATGAAATCCAATTGTCAGGTGAAAAAGCAATTTTATTAACAATAAATATTGAAAGGCAACTCACAAACAAGTTAATAACAATAATTTTTAAGCTCTTAAAAACAGATCTTTTGATTAATTTTTTTGACAGATATCGACAATCCAAAATACCTCGTACTATCATAGCGCATAATGTACCAACTGCAATACCTGATAATCCATATGAATTTACTAACAAAACCGATAAAACTATATTAATAATTGCTTCTAACCATGCATGTAATTGTGTTTCCTTATACAAATTAGCACTTAATAATACAGTACTATATATTAGTCGAATACAATATACTACTTCTGCTATAATAATTATTATTGAAAATGTTGGTTGGATATAATTAGCATCATTTATTCCCAATGTATATATTTTTACAAACGGTATTATTAATATTATCGTTATTGTATAAAGTATTGTTGTAATTGAAGATTGTATGAATTCAAACCTATCAAAATTATAACTCGTTTTATTTTGATCACCTTCAGCTAATAAATCACCAAAAGCTGCTGAACAACTTTCCGAAATTGGTAGAACTAAACTTTGAACTGCTGTTAGTACTGATTTATATACCATATAAACTGAAACATATTCTAAATCCATGAATAATGTAATAACTGCAATATCTGTATTCGTATGTATAAAAAAGGCTAAATGATGTCCTAGTCCATTCCAACGTTGTTTTAACGCATTCTTATCTGGTTTTGTTTTACGTAAGTCATAGTTCTTATTAACATACCATATTATACTTAATGGAATAATTAGATTAATCACACTTGAGCATCCTTTTACCACCTGGATACTCATATTTAATTTAATCAATATAACTACAATTATTAAATTTAATATCGTTGATAATATAGTAGCATTTGATATAACCCACATTTTTTGACTTGCTTTAACTAATGACATATAAGGTAATGAAACAAAATACTGAAACAATATTCCCATTGCCAAAATTAAGATCATCGAAACAATATAAGCATTGCTAAAAGAACTATGAATTAATCTTGGATATATTATGCATAAAACCAAGATATAAAGAATGGATATATAACCTATTTTTTTATAGAACTGTTTTGCTGCTTCTATAATACCACTTACCTTAACCATATCTTTTTCATATAACGGCTTATATAACGATGCTGAAATAACACCACCTATTCCCGCTTCCATCAGCATGATATATGACAGAAATTGCGTTAAAGATCCAATTAAACCATTTACTTCAGATCCAAATTTTCCCATCAGCAACCTTGGTAATATTAGTCCTGATATTGCTAATACTATCTGCTTTCCAAATGAAAAAAACACATTTAAAATTACATTTTTTGTTCTCAAGAATCCTCCTCCTGCAAGTTCCATCAAACTCTTTTTTTACATATAACAAACTTGCATTAATATATTAGATAAAATAATCATATACATTATTTTATTAATTTTTTTACTAAAGTTCGCATTTTAAACAAATACAGTAAACAGCCATAATATTTTTTGTCAAATAACCATAAATATATATCATATTTAATATACTTTGCAAGAAACTTATTATAAAAAACGTGTGCACTTATTCTTTCAAATATTTTTATTTTATCATGATTATTTTCTAAATTTTCACCTATTTGTTTAATCCAACCTTCTAACGTACCTAAACACTTAAATGCATAATCTTAATAATCTTCTTCTTTCCAAATTTTACGTTTATGCACATATTCTAACGTAAATTGTTTTGTATTCAAATCATCAATATACCTATCTACATTTATTTCTTTCGTCATGCTCTCAAAATTGTCAAGATACAGATATAGTGAATTCGGAATAACTTTTATATAACTACTTTTATCGTATAATGGCAAACTTTGTATTAAATCTTCACCAATTTGAACCCCATACCATTTGCTAAAATCATCATTTAATAATAATTCTGATTTAACTGCTTTTCGCCATAAAGAATTATATGTTTTATCTATTATTGCTGTTCTAAAAATTTCATGTTTATCCCTTAAATCAATTTCAACTTTGTCTTCTTCCGTAGAACTGTATACAATATTTCCATTGTTAACAATATCATATCCATATATTAACAAATCACATTGTGAATTTTTTAGATAATAGTAAATTGTGCTTAAAGCATTTTCTTTTAATTTATCATCTGAATCTAAAAATATCACATAACTTTCATTGTTAATATCTTCCTCTAATACTGCTGAAATTGCAGTTCTTCTCGCTGCCAAAAGTCCTAAATTTTTTTGATGAATCACTCGTATTTTATTATTCTTCTTTGCATACGAATCACAAATAGATCCTACATTATCTGGAGATCCATCATCTACAATAATGGCTCTCCAGTTGTTATAATCTTGTACCAAAATAGAAGATATGCAATCATCAATAAATTTCTCAGTTTTATAAGCTGGTATTAATATATATATTAATATATCTTCACTCTTCACTTTATAAATCTCCTATAATTTGCTTACTATTAAATATTGATTTTCAAAATCTATCAAAATAAATTTACCTTTTCAGATTGACCTATGTTCATAGCAATTTTTGTTGATGTTTCTTATAGAAATTCACTCACTGAATCTTTCAACTTTGAACAAATAATTTCTTTATATAAACAATGCAAACATAAATCTAAAATCTAAAAATGTTGTTAGTGTAGCTAAATAATACAACCAGACACATTTACATGTAAAAACAAAAAGAAACTCTTTTGAATTATTTCTTTTATATTCCTTAATAGAAACCCATAATCTTCTTAAAACTGAAAGGAACATAATAGAACTTCCTATAACTCCTATGTTTAATAGTAAATCAATATAATCGTTATGCGCCGCAGCTACGATATTCCCCAATTTAATCACATATGTATTTGCTAAATTCCCACCGAGCAATTGTTTTAGAATACCTTGATTTAAAAAATACTCCAAATGCAATGAAGATAATTTTGTTCTATCAGTTGTTACAGTGGCATAATCATGTACTAGCAAGGCATTAACCTTATCCTCAATTCTGTATGAAAGATCCCCTATAACAGGTATTTCTCTATGATCCAATCCATATTTATATAAACTAATACATACAATAAACACTAAAAAACAGGTTATAGCTGTTTTAATATTTATTTTTTTTGTTAATATTAAATACATACTCCAAATAAATATGTTTGCTATAATAGCTGTCATACTAAGAGTTGTTATAATCATACCTGTTAACACTATTAGTATCAAGGTTCTAAGTTTTTTCCCAAACAATTCCAAAGTTAAAATTGCAACAATTGCTATCGAAAAAAAGAATCCCATATAATTTGCATCTTCAAATGTTGCTTGAAATCTACTTATTTGTACAAACTGTCCAGAGAAACTCCAATCAGTAGTATTAGTATTATTTGTTATAATACCTGTTACAAACGATAATAAAGCAACTATTACATAAGTACGAAAAAAAGATTTCAAATTTTCGGCATTGTTCAAATAGAAATTAATTAACAGTATAATTGCTATAACGTCTAACATTGAAAAAAAAGCTATCTTAAAACTATACTTCGACATTGTTAAAACATTATATATTATAAAAATAGATACTGGTGCTAAAAATCTTTTCGACAAAAATAATTTATCTTTAAATTTAATTATAGTCGTTAGTATAAAAAACATTGTATATATTCGATATACAGATACACCAAAAATTATTCCTAACTGAGCATAATAAAATATCATAACAGGGTATGCTTGAAATAACCTTTTTCTTGTACTCATATATCCAAGAATAATTATAACAATAATTGATAATACTTTTTGAGGTAATAAGCCTGTTAGTCCGCAACAACCTAGAATACCAATCATACATAATTCATCTATATTTGTTTTTTTATTTTTAATTTTCAAGCACATCACCTATTTTCCTCTGATATATCTTCAAAAAGCTTTTGTTCAATATATTTAATATACTTCACATTTCCATATTCATTTTTTTTCAAGCACTCTCTCATTTTCTGAACATATTCATTATTATCCATACATTTTTTCAATTCAAAATAAATAGATTCATCGTTATTTTTAACAATAATTCCATCCTCTTTATCCTTTATTTGTTCTCTTGCAGAAAGATAATCTGTCACAATACATGGAGTTCCTAAAATCATAGACTCTACTACAGACATTGGTTTGCCCTCCCACCTAGAAGGCATACACATAACATCGGCTGTAACCAAAAATGGATACGGATTGATTCGTTTTCCAGTCAATTTCACATAATTATTTAAATCATTACTGTTAATCATTTCTACTAGTCGATGTTCATCTGCACCGTCTCCAACAATATACCATCTAAAGTCATATCCTTCATCAACTAGTTGTTTCGCTACTTTAACAATTCTATCTAAACCTTTTGTTTCAATAGATAATCGACATATAGAAACAATTTTAAAACAACACGTATTTTTAAATTCATTTAAAACTTCATCACTTTCATCCCCATTCTGGCTCTGAGCTCGAATAAAACCACTATCAACAATATTTTCAATTGTTAAACTCTTTGATTTCATATCTTTCATAATATTGCAAAAATCTTCACGACAATTTTCTGAAACACAAATCACTTTATCAACCATATCCATCCAATTTTTTTCTAAATTAGGAATAGGTGCAATTTTATTGAACGTAGAATGTAGCCAACCATATTTTTTATTTGCACTTATTCTATATGCCACATATCTATCCGACCACCCTTCCATAAAACCAATTGCAATATCGTATTGTTTATCAAGCTTTCTTGATAAATATATTGCTTGAAAATCTGCCATTACTTGTTCCGAATATCCTAATACCCCCAACTTCGCATTCTCTCTTTTTGCACGCAACAAATATCCCGAAACTATCCCTAAAACTCCTTTTAGAAGTTTTCCAATAATTCCTTCATACTTAAATGCTTGCTTTAAAATATTTATGTCTTTGGGAATCATGTCAAATAACGGTCCTTCATTTTTGTATAATAACAAATCAATATCATACTTACTTTTATCAATATTATTCAAAAACGAAATCAAACTGGTCGTACTTCCTCCAACTATCATATTATAATTCACAATTAGAATTTTTTTCTTATTCATCTATACACGTCCTTAACATTTTTATAATTTTTCCACATTGTATAGCAGATGTTTTTTTATTAACTATAAATTCTTGAGCTTTCATTCCCATTTTTCTTCTTTCTTCTGAAGATAATTCTGTGGTCATTTTTAAAGTATTGTATAAGCCGTTTTCTTCCTTATTAACACAATAAAAATAATCTACATACTCATCTGGCATCCCAGATAATTTATACCCAATCATCGGAGTACCTGACCCCATGTATTCAATTACCTTTGACGGGAAACTATATTTTGTAAAACTTTGTGTATCATTTCTTGGATTAACTAAAAGCTCTACTTTTTTCTGTTCACTAATAACCTTTTCATTTGGAGCAAGTCCACGTAAATGTATTCTAGAATCCTGTTCAGCTAATTTTTTCACCTCATCTACACTGGTTCCATTACCAAATAATTCTAACGACCAATCCTCATCATCTATCTTCATAAATGCTTTTACGAGATCTACAACACCATATCTCTCCTCAATCATTCCTGCATAAAGTATTGATTTCTTTTTGTCAGTTTGATTTCCTTCAAAATTATCCATTTTTAATTTCGAAGATATTCCTTCTACAACAGTATATTTCACATCCCAATCAAACCATTCTTTCATATATTCCGTTAAAAACACATAACAATCTGTTGTTCTTAATCTTTTCTTAAAATGTCTAATTTGACATTTCTTTGCTAATTTATAAAACTTATTATCCATTAATGATGCATTCATATACTGCGGTAAATCTGGAACTACAAGACAACATACAATTTGAGGATAATTTTTTTTAATATAATCAAGTATCTCTACAAACGGTGATGTCATAGCATATGCAATAATCGCTTTTTTATCTCCATTATCATTACTCGCCCATTTTTTCACTTCTTTTTTAATGCTATAATATCTACTAATCGTTTTAAAAAAAGTCAAATTTGTAAAACCAACATTTAAATCTTTTGCACCTTCTGAATGTGCGAATTCAAAAGTAGGTATTCTTAATGTATTATATCGCTTAGGATAAGATCCTACATATAGTGAATTGAGTATTTTACAATTTACACCTTCTATTTTATCTAAGCCATCAACTATACCCCATTGAAATTTATTAGCAGCATTCTGCACACCACCTAATGAATTTTTTAATATTGTCTTTTCATATTCTTTTGGAAATAATCCCATTAAACATAATATATCCATATTAATACCTTTCAAAAATTTTTATACCATATAAAACTCTATTTTTATTCTTTTATCTTATGATACTATTGAATACTGCATAATATTTTTTCATTGCAATTTCATAATCATATTGATTATTATACAACCACAATGCTTTTTCACCCATTCTGATAGTTTCTTCTCTATTTTCAACCATGTTCAGAATAGCGTTCTTCAATCCCTCTTGATTTCCTACTTCCACAGCAAACCCTATCTTCTCCTCATTAATTTCTTTCTCAAGATAAGAGTCCTTTTCTACTACTCCTAGTACCGCATGACCACCTTGAAGATAACTATAATATTTACTTGGCGCACATGTTCCTTTTAACCCTTTTTCAAGACTTACTACACAACAAGAACTAATAGCAACTGCTTGCTCAAAATCTTTTCCGTGTAAGAAATCTAATTGTTGTACATTCTTCAATCCTTTATTCAGAATCTCATTCTGCACCTTTTCTTTTTTATTCCCATGACCTACAATCAAAAATCTCACTCGATTATCATCTTTTAATAATTCTGCCGCATGGATTAACGTATCCATATCTTGACATGTTCCCATGTTCCCAAAATAGGATACAACAAACTGTCCATTTTCATAACCAAATCTTTCATAAGCCTTTCGGTCAGGAGTTTGCTTCTTTTCATGAGCCCAGTTTGCAATCGTTGTAATTCTGTCAGGTGTAAGACTTTTTCTGTTTTCTAGCAAAAATGTTTTCATTTCATCTGTCAACGCAATTACCTGAGAAACGTTTTTATACAAACTTTTATTAATAACTTTCATTACTCTATCAATGATATCTCCATCTTTCAAAGTTCTTGACGCATATGCTACTTCTGGATAAATATCATACGCCACAAAAAGAAATTTTGTTCCAAATAACTTTTTAGCTAATATAGGTACTATTGGCAGCACTGGCGGATTTGAGTAGACAATAATGGATTTATAATTCTTTAACTTATAAATTCTTCTTAACACTGCCCATGTGAAAGAAAAATAATTAATCAAACGATTTATTTTTTTTCTTCTATCTAATTCCATATATCGAATACGTTCAATTCCTATTCCTGATACTTTTTCTTTTAGAGGAACCTCTCCCGATGCATTATACTCCTTTGGGTAACCGCAAAGAGCATCTACTGTAAATCCATTATTCGCTAAATACTTCGCAGTATCAAACGGCAACGTAGCCGATGAATTATATTCTGGATAAAAAAACTGGCATAAAAACAAAACATCTTTTTTCTCATTCTTACTTTTTTTCATTCTTTCCTTCACTTCTCTTAGCTTAGTATTTAATTTTTGCAAACATCATTTGCTATAGTATGTCCATCTCCTGTAAGTCCTGCATTCACTTCCTCCGGTCTCTTAAATGTCGGAACAGCACTTCTTAATGCCTCTTTCGCTTTCAAATCGTCCCCTGTTTCACAAGCTTTCTTCAGCGCATCCAATCTTGCATCGATTTCTTCAGCGCTTAATGCCTTATCTCTCTCAATAAAAATCATACTGTTGCTTGTCTTATCCAGTTCCTCTGTTTTTACCAGCAATTCCTCATACAGTTTCTCTCCCGGTCTTAATCCTGTTTCCACGATTTCCACTCCATGCACACCGGACAGACGAATCATATTTTCCGCCAAATCCATAATCTTCACCGGTTTTCCCATATCCAACACAAACAGCTCTCCGTTATTAGCAATGGCTCCACTTTGAAGAACCAGCTGCGAAGCTTCCGGAATGGTCATAAAGTATCGGATAATTCTCTTATCTGTAATAGTAACTGGTCCGCCGTTGGCAATCTGACGTTTAAACAACGGAATTACAGAACCGGCGCTGCCCAGCACGTTTCCAAAACGTGTGATGCTGTATTTTACCTTACCATGAGTACTTGCGCTCTGGGCAATCATCTCACACATTCTCTTTGTAGCACCCATAACGTTTGTAGGGTTTACTGCCTTATCTGTAGAAACCATCATAAAGCGTTCTGCCCCATATTCTTCACAAAGCTCAACCACAACCTTTGTTCCGAAAATATTGTTTTCAATGGCTTCAATACAGTTATGCTCCATAAGTGGTACATGTTTATGAGCCGCTGCATTAATGACAATCTGAGGATGATATGTCTCAAACACTCTTTCCATTGCTTTGCGGTTAGTAATGGATGCAATCTCTACCTGAAGGTTCAGATTATTGCCGTAAGCAATTTTTAATTCCTGCTGTACATCATAAGCGCCGTTTTCATAGATATCTAATATAATCAACTGCTTTGGAGCCATTTTTGCTAACTGACGACATAATTCAGAACCAATAGAACCACCCCCACCGGTAATCAAAACAACCTTATTTTTGTAATAAGCGTTTGTGCGCTCATCAGCAACTGCCAGAGGTTTTCTAAATAAAAGCTCTTCTGCATCAAACTCTCTTAAATGTCTCTTTCCACCTACAGCATATACCGTAGGGAAATCATAAACTTTTAATTTATAACCTGCTTCTGTATAATACTCATAAAGTTCTTTCTTCTTTTGCGCATCCATAGAAGGAATGGCAAAAACAATTTCCTGAACCTCTAATTCATCTAATTTTCGAAGTGTTGCCTCATCCTCTGACCATACAGGAATACCTTGAATTTCCCTTCCTACTTTTTCTTTATTAACATCAATAAAGCATCGTGGTGTATAAGATGCTTCACTATTATTTAAAAGTTCTTCTGCCAGTCCCACACCTACACGACCAGCGCCAATAATAGCAATTTTAATTTTCTGTATATCTTTATCATTACCGACTTCCATTCCTGAAAAAATCCGGAATAAAACCAGTAGAATTTTCCCTTTTAAAGTATCGTGATTTCCGCATTTATACGCGTAACGATATACCATACGAATAGCTAAAGCTCCTAATAAGTTCAAACTTACCAAGGACAAAAGTCTTCCGAATGTAATATGCTGAATAGGCAGAATACCCTCTAAACATAAGTATGCCAGAAATCCTGCAAAATCTGTAAACAGCAATCGGATATAGCACTGTATTCCTCCATATCTCCAAACCTGTCCGTAAATATTCCCAATAATACGTGCTGCAAAAATACAAATAATGGAGATAACAGCCTGTTCGAAGATTCCTTTTCCTGAAAGCTTATCATCCCCCGCATAAAAAGCTAATAAAAGAAATGCTGCAATTGCGTATACTCCCATATCATAGAAAATAAGCATCCAACGTATATTTTTAGTCATTTTTATATTTTTTGTCATGTTCTTATTTTTCTTTCCTTCCCTGATTTCAAACTATAGTAACATTACAGGAATTTCTTATCATTACCCATTATATTACATAGGAGCTATCATAAATTTTTATTATGACAGCTCCCGGTAGATTCATTATGCTCTTTTTCTGTTTCTTCCAAGAACAACAACTGCTGCTCCTAAAAGCACTACAGATGCACCTGCATAAAGAATCCAGTCAGAAGCCACACCTGTCTTTGGTGAAGTTCCTGTTGTAGAATCTGTAGCTGTTCCTGCTCCGGTATTTTTACCAATAACGGCAACTGGAGACAAGTCTTCAAACTGTGCGGTAATCTCTTTTGTGGAATAGTTTACATTATCTGGTGTAATTACTTCCCACACAGCTCTCTGAGTACTATAGTGAAGAACCTTCACATCCTGCAGAGCTTCTGTCAGGTTTGGTACTGTAAAAGTAACTTTGTACTTACCATCTTCGGTTTTTACACCACCGTTAATAGGTACCAAATCAAAGAATTTTGTTACAAGAACTTTTCCTGTTAACTCATCTTTAATTGCCTCTGCCTGCTCAGCAATACTTTCCAGTGTAGCTGTTCCATTATTTACAGCTAAAATTTTATCCAGAACTGCCTGTTCTTTTACTTCTGAAAAGTTCTCTGCTGTACCTTCTGTCATTTCATATTTACCTACGGATTCTCCTGCTGGAGTTGCCTGTGTGGTCTTACTGCCCGCTGCAAATACGCTGACTACCTGAGTAACTACAAGAGCTGCTGCTAAAAGAGTTCCAAAAAGTCTTTTCTTCATGGGTATCACCTTTCTTTCCTTTCTTTATTTTTCTATAGATACCAGTACAGCTTGTACCAGATATCTCTGAGTTGAAATTCCTGCATAGCAGGTGGATAAAGTAATAATTTTATCCTCGGTTGTCACTTCCGTAGAAGTATCTATAAAAGCATTCATATCTCTCATGGAGAAAATGCTGTTCAAATATTGTTGATATTCATCTTTACTCCAAAAATTATAATTCATAAGCAAATGCCTGTTATCAGTAAGATAAGCTGCAAAGATTTTATAATGAAGAATTTGATCCGGCATATAAATTACAATATCCCGATTGTTATCAAAAAAGCTTCGATCCATATACTTATGAATACTCTGAAACATAGAGCCGTTTTTCATATCATGTCCATAAATCACTGTATTGGGGTCTTCAAAGGTTTTTGTGTTGTAATTTTCTGTGAAAATTGCTCCTTCCTTCTTCTCTTCCCCATCAATAGTATGATTTAAGTAATAAGTATTGTCATTGCTGCTTTGTAAGATTGGATAATCCACTTCTGTGCCCGGCACTTGAATCCATGCATATACATCGGGATTTTGTTGTTGCAAAGCTGCAAAATCAATGGGAATTTCCACTGTTGATTCTGTTTCTGGTTCAGGCTCTGGTTCTTCCACAGGTTTCGGCTCTTCCTTGACTACTTCCTGCTGCAGCTTTTCATATTCTTTTCCTGCATTTTTTTCTTCTATATATTTATAAATTCCAATTGCACCGCATGTAAGACCTAATCCTAAGCATATCAATGCGATTATTTTTCTTTTTTTCATACATGGCTCCTATTCTACCTCTCGATAAAAGTGCTGGATGATCATTTTATAAAGCTCTTGATCATTTATATGATACTCATCAAACTCAGCTTCGCTTACGCCTTCACCCGGAATACTCCATGTTTCCCGGTCTGTATCTGTTGAAAAATCCTTTAGAATTTTTACAAATTGATCTGTACCAATGTTTGTCACCATATAATCATTTAATTTTTCATAAAGCTGGATTACCAGTGAAGAATTCCCGCCATAAAGTTCTTCTGCTTTTTTTCCATAAGCTTCCAGAAATGCAATCTGTCTTTCTAAACGCTCTATAGCGCTTTGGCTCTTTTCAGTATTTCTATAGCGAACAAATTCTTCTACGTTTTCGGCAGTAAGGTCTACATTTGCTCCTTTTGTCCATTCCGGATTTCTTTCTGCCAGACTGTCATTGGGAATTGTAACTGTGATTCCTCCTACTGATTCTACAAGGATAGGAATTCCATCCATATTGATGGAACAATATCCCTGAATTGGTAATCCATAAAGCAGATTTGACACTGCCTGTTTCATTAAGTCACAGCTCACATTTTTTCCATCTCCATAAGCATAGGCAAGATTGATATGGTCTTTTGTTTTCCCCAGGCTATCACCATTTTGGTCAAAGACCTCAATCTCTGTCATGGTATCTCTAGGTATGGAAACCATACTCATTTTATGCTCAACTCTATCCCAGGAAATAAGAAAAATTGCATCTGCCTGACCTGCATCCGCCTGTCCTTTTGTGGTTTCTACAAGTTCCCTTTTATCAATACCCATAAAAAGGAAATTGCTTAAATGGTCGTTGTATTCGTAATCTTTTCCCTCGTAAGTCACAGTTCCTGAAGTCTTTCTCTTGTCTGTATGCGTATACACAGTATTTTCTGTCTTTTTCTTCAGATTTCTTTGCTTCCACATACCCAGACCAACAACCGCTGTAATTCCCACAACAAGCAGGATAATCATACCCAGCAAATATTTTTTTGTCTGTATTTTCTTTCTTTTCCCGGTTCTGCTCATTGTTTCTGTCTATCCTTCTTTTTGTATATATTTCAGTTCTTCTAACTTATCTAAAACAGCTTGAGCAATTTCTGCCTGAGCTTCATAAGTAGAAGATGGGGAAGTTGTCACCTCTGCTGCACTAATATAATTCTTTCCCCATTTTGCTTTTAAAGCCGCATCTAAGGTTGCCGCATCTACGCTGCCATCCATAGGGCGTGTTCCAACAATAATAAACTTCTCTTTATTCGGAAATGTATCCAGAATTTTCTGCTGTTGCTGTGCCAGTTCTTCCGGATCATGGCTCCAACCTCCATAATATCCCATACAAATCACAGGAATACAATTAATGTCTGTTCTTTCTGTCTGTTCTTCTGTCAGATCTCTGATTCCTGTTTCTGTCACTGCAAGATTTGCTCCTGCTGCTTTTTCTTTATGTTTTGTTACAAATTGCTGTACTTCTTCAGCCGGTACTCCGGCCATAGTCATCATGGATAAGGTACCTGCTCCTTGTAGTGTTTTATCCTGTACCGGAAGATTATATCCATTTTCCTCCAGAAGTTTCTGCAAAACTACTTTGTAAGAATACTTTGCAGATGCTTCCCCATTAATCAAGTCATCTCCCCAGCACACAATACCTTCTGGATTTTTTTCTTCCTCTTCAGGTACACTTTCTGGCTCTTCTTTTACTTCTTCCGACTTTTCTGTCTCAACCTTTGTTCCTGCATTGGTCTTGTCAGAGTCTTCTGTTTTCTTTGCCATTTCCTGCAACCGTCTGCTTTCTGCTGCTTCTGTTTCTCTACTCCAATATAACATTCCCACCAGCAGAACCATCAGAATAATACCGAAAATCAGAAAAATAATGTTCCACTTCTTTTCTCTTTCATGAAAATTCAATGCCTATCTCACTCCCTGTTCGTTATTTCTTATAGTAGCCTTTATAGGCATTATAATATTTCCCACTTTTGATGTCTACTTTGTTCAGGACTGCGCCTAAGATATGACATCCGCTTCTTTCTATCTGGGCTTTTACTTTTTGCGCCATCTTATAGCTGACAGCTTCGCTCTCTATAACCAAAATTCCTCCATCACAGTTTTGTGCCACAACGGTTGCATCAATTAAGCTTGCTGATGGCGGTGTATCGATAAAAATGTAATCATATTCTTCTCTTTTTGTTTCCAACAGATGTTTGAAATCCTTTTCTCCCAGAAGCTCTGATGGATTTGGCGCTACAGGGCCTGAGAAAATCATATCCACATTTTCATAATTTGTCTTGTAAATAATATTTCCTGCATCAATCTGACCGCTTAAGTATTGTGATAATCCCTTTACTTCGCCTTTAATTCCATATCTTCTAATAAATGTAGATTTTCTGATATCTGCATCAATTAACAAAACTTTTTTTCCTGCTTTTCCCATTTCCACAGAAAGAGTAAAGGCAATGTCACTTTTTCCTTCATTCTGATAACAGCTTGTAAGCAAAATAGTTTTTACCTGTTTACTTGAAAACTGTATATTTGTACGTAATGTTTTAATAGACTCTTCGTAATAATAATCCGACTTTTTAGGGTCTTTCATTGTAACATTCATGTCCATTATTCTCTGCCTCCCTTGCCGTTCTTTCTTTTCTTTTTGTGTTTTTTCTTTTTACTTCCGATATAATCTTTTCTATCCGGTACAACAGCTAATGTAGAAATACCTAAATACTTCTCAATATCATCTTCTGTTTTAATACTGTCATTCATAACTGTAATAACTACTACAATACCTGCACTTAAGATTAATCCTAAAAGTAATCCCAACATTGTATTTTTTGCTAAGCTTGGGCTTGTTTTCACTGTAGGCAATTCTGCTTTTTCAATAATTTTAGGTGGAATTACTTCCATCTTATCTCCGATATATGCGGATGCCACAGATGCCAGTTCATCTACGATTTCCTTTGCCAATTCCGGATTTGAATTTGTCACAGAAATATTTAAGATACGGGTATCTGTTGGATTATCCATGCTTATGCTTGCTCTTAACTGTCTGTAATTCATGTTTAAACCAAGATTTTCGATTACCTGATTTAAAACGTCACGACTGGTTGTCAGTACGGTATAGTCTTTTGTCAACTGACTTCCCATCTGTAAATCTGCCAGGGAAGAAAGAGTTGTTTCCTTCGTCAATACCAGCATACTGGATGTAGACGTATACATAGGTGTCACAAAAAATTTCGTGTATGCACAGCTTAAACAGCCAAACAGCAATCCAACTACGATAAGTAAGAGGGCTTTTTTCTTCAGTGCATAAAATATCTCTCTTAAATCAATCTCCATTTCATCGTCTCGCATATTTTCCATATTTGTATTCTCTCTCCTCTATTCTGATTTTCCTATAATTTCTTGAGCGTTTTTATAACAAACTGCCCGCATATATATTCTATCCAGATGTTTTTCCATCCACGCATCCGCCTCCTTTGTGTCAGGCTTTCGCGCTTTCATATTGTGCATATCTGTTGATAAAAAATGAATTTTATTTTCTTTCAGCATCTTTCTGCACCATCTGGTTGTTTCCGCATACCACTTGCCCCCGACAGGTCTGTAATTCATTTGCATTCTGGCGCCTGTCTCAATTAATTCATCCACTCTGCCTTTCTCTCGCAACGCAGGATATCTCTCTATATGAGCTACAATAGGAACATATCCCTTTGTCGTTAGATTTCTCACTGCTCTATAAATTTCTGAATAAGGAGTCCATGGCATAAACTCTACTAATATATAAGAAGAATCTACCATCGTAAGAACTTCCTGTTTCTCCAGTTTTTCTAATATATCCTGTGTATAAAGGATTTCTTCTCCGGGGTAAATAGAAAACTTAGGATTGATTTCATTTCTTACACGTTTTTCTAATTTTTCACATGCCCGCCGAATTTCTTCTCCTCTATTATTATTAGGATATTCTGCGGAACAGTGGGGAGTTGCAATAATACTTATAACTCCCTGCTTTGCTGCGCTTTTCAGCATGCGCATACTTTCTTCTTCATTAGAAGCTCCATCATCAAACCCCGATAATACGTGATTATGAATATCTATTTTTCTCATTTCTTCCTCTTATCCGGTAAACATACAACTACCCCCCCCCCTAAAATTTTGCATATTACTCTGTATATTGAACTTTTTAAGGGAGGGGGGGATTGATTAAACCTCAAAATCTGCCTAATTACAAAGCCGATATTCCCATAAATCGGACACCGACAAATTTCAAAGTCTCTTATATTCCGTATTTTTCTTTGTCTTTGGTGCTCTGTATTATTCAATACATTTTTACAATACATTAATAATATAATATCATTGTTTTTTCTATATTTCAACAAAAGCCTCATTTTTCCCACCCGAAATTTATTTACTATTTCTATTATTTTTAGTTATTTTTTACAAATATAAAAAAAGGATGTTATAACGTAATTTTTTGTCATAACACCCTTTTTCTCATTATAAGTCTAATTTTAAGTCATTTTCCTTAATCCAGCCATATTTTCTGAAAGGAATAGCAATCAGCCATGTCAGAACTGCCGGAAGTACAAAGCAAATCAACATCAGTCCAATCCAGTCCATCGGTGTAATTGCCGCTTTTACACCGCTTGCAATATCATTTACCCATCCTGTATAAACACCGATTTGTCCTACAAAGCCACAGGTTCCCATACCGGAAGCAACTGCTGCTCCGTTCATCTCCATATGAAACAGGCAAGTTGCCAGTGGACCTGTAATAGCGGATGCCAGAGTAGGCGGCAGCCAGATTTTCGGATTTTTTACAATGTTTCCCATCTGAAGCATAGATGTTCCGATTCCCTGTGCAAAGAGTCCGCCCCATTTGTTTTCACGAAAGCTCATCACTGCAAAACCAACCATCTGTGCACAACAGCCTGCCACTGCGGCTCCTCCGGCAAGTCCGGTAAGAGACAGTGCCGCACAGATTGCAGCGCTGCTGATAGGCAGCGTCAAGGCAACACCTACGATTACAGATACCAAAATTCCCATAAAGAATGGCTGAAGCTCTGTCGCCCACATAATTGCATTTCCCACACTGCTTGCGGCGTAGCCGATTGCCGGCGCCCACCACAGGGATAAGAGTACGCCCACACTAATTGCAGTAAATGGTGTAACAATAATGTCTATCTTCGTTTCCTTTGATACTAATTTCCCACACTCTGCTGCAAAAATTGTAACTACCAATACTGCCAGAGGACCGCCTGCTCCACCCAGCTCATTAGCTGCCATTCCTACTGCTGCCAGTGAAAACAACACCAATGGAGGACATTGTAATGCATAACCAATGGATATTGCCATTGCCGCACCTGTTGCGCCTTTTGCATAAGTTCCTACTGTCACCAGAATATCAATTCCCAGCTGCTCTCCCAATGTACTGATAATGGTGCCAATCAGCAGAGAAGCAAATAATCCCTGTGCCATAGCGCTTAAAGCATCAATTCCGTACCTCTTTGCTGAAAAAATAATATTTTTTCTTTTTAAAAACTCTTTCATATCCTTTTCCCTTTCCAAACTGTCATTTCAAGTGTCTTGTCAGTCAAAATCTATTATGCACAGTTTTAAAGGGTTCGTCAACCAACTTCACTACAAAATTTTGTATAATTTTCCCAATAGACTTTCTTTTCAATTCATGTATGCTGTAGGTAAGATATTTTATAATGTTTTTGGTCGGCAAGACCGGTAACAAAAAATAATTTGACCGACAAGGTCTCTCTGGATATCGAGAGTAGGGTATGGTTAGTTCCATACCCTTTTATCTTAATAAGGAGGCTGGTAATTATTGAATGAATATCTTAAAGCACAAATGAAAACAAACTCTGCAATTATAAATTCTTCTTTTAGTTTAGATGAACTTCACCGATTTTCTAAATCCGATTATCGCTGGGCTGATAATCGAAGTAAAAACTTTCAATTGTATAAAGTAAAAAAAGGAGAAATATACCAATTTGAATTTAAAAAAAACTTTATTCCTGAAATGTCCTACGAACACCGTGGACTGGTAATTGGCATAAACAAAAAATTACTTTATGTTCTTCCAATCTTCTCATACAATTCTCAACGTCATACTAATGTTTATCATCCTATTGACTTTCCTAATTCCAAAAGTAATATTTATTTGCTGAAGAAAAGTGAGTTTTCTTTTATAAATCATGACTCTGTGCTAAAACTCAACGATATTAGAACTGTAAGCATAAATCGAATTCTTTATAAACACAGTGGTAAAATAGACTTATCATCTAATACTTATAAACAAATCACATTTTTAGTATTTCAAAAATATTTTCCGGACCTTTGTTATGACTTCAAACAATATATGCAAACAATCTCTCTTTTACAAAATAAAGTTACCGAATTAGAAAATGTGCAAAATACTTTAAAAACAAAAAATCAACAGCTACTCTCTGAACTCCAGAATTCTTCTCGCAATTCCACACATACCTTAGGATAATTCGTAATCACCGCATCGACCCCTGCATCCATAAACATTTTCATATCTTCTTTCTTATTCACCGTCCACACACGCACCTTTAACCCGCTGTTTAAATAAGTTTCCAGAAAATCTGCCATTTTCAGGTGATAAACTGCCGGATGCAATCCTTTTACACCTGTTTCTTTTGCATATTTCTCTATATTCAGCGTTACGTCACTGAACAAATATGCCGTTTCTGCATGAATATCCTGCTCTAATATTTTCTGAATACTATAATGGTTGAAAGAAGAATAAATAACACGGTCTTCCATTTTTTTGTTTTTCACAATTTCCATGGTTTTTTCTTCAATTCCTTCGTACCAGTAAATACCTGTTTTTAATTCGATATTTACCTTCATGGAGGAATTTTCAACCAAATCCAGCACTTCCTTTAAGGTCGGTATCTGAACTCCCTTATATTTTTCTATATGATTGTGAAAGGAAAATTTTTTCAATTCTTCTAATGTATAATCTCTTACTTTTCCCTGTCCATCGCTGGTTCTGTCAAGAGTTTCATCATGAATAACTACTACTTCTCCGTCTTTTGTCAGATGTACGTCCAGCTCAATGCCGTCTGCTCCCTGCTCCATTGCCAGGCGGAAAGCCTCCCGTGTATTTTCCGGGGCATAACCGCTGGCACCTCTGTGAGCAAATATTTCTGTCATGCTCATTCACCTCTGTTACTGATTTACAAGATTATATTCTTCAATTGATTTATTAATAGCATCTGCCATATTTTTTACTGCCGTTTTTACATCTGCATTTCCATTGAGAAGGTTTTCAATTTCAGACTCTACCGTTGCTCTTGCTTCAGGGAATACGCTTAACAATGCACCTACATATTTTGGTGAAGAATCATGTAACTGATCAATTGCTGTCTGGAACTGTGGATATTTTTCTACGTTTTCTTTAAATACCGGTTCTTCCTGTGCTGCTGTTGTTACTGGGAAGTATCCTGTCTGTGCATTCCAGTATGCCTGTGACTCTGGGGAAATCAGGAATTTTACAAATTCCCAGGTTGCTCTTGTTTTTTTAGCATCATTGTTGTTTAATGCCCATAAAGATGCACCACCAATGGAAACGCCACCCTCATCTGTGGATTTTACTTTAGGGAAATATGCAGTACCTACTTCAAATTTTCCGTTTACATCCTGTAAAATCTGTTTTAAAGAAGCTGTAGAACCTAATGTAATAGCTGATTTTCCCGCTGAAAAATCTGCAAGACCTGCGTCTCCGCCTTTTCCTACATTTGGTGCATAGCCTTTATCATAAAGAGATTTCCATGCGGTTAAAATATTTGCTGCTGCACCATTTGAATCAAAGGCAACTGCTGTAGCAGCTTCTGTTCTTCCGTTTCCGTTATTTGCATATTCCAGTCCCTGTTTTCCAATAAACTGTTCAAAAAACCATCCATAAATTCCTAAAGAAATTACCTGTCCTGCTCCACCTTCATTTAAAAGCTTTTCACCCACTGCTTCAATTCCTTCCAAGCTGTCTGGAATTTCTGTAATGCCTGCTTTATTAAACATTTCCTTATTATAATACATAATCGGTGTAGAAGAGTTGAAAGGCATAGAATACAACTGATTATCAATAGTATAATATGCTGCCAGATTTGGCTCAATCTGGGATAAATCATAACTGTCTGCATCAATCATCTGCTGCATTGGAGTAATCCAGCCTGACTCAATCATAAATCTACTTCCGATTTCGTATACCTGTACTAAATCTGCTCCCATGTTTCCAATCTGTGCACTTTTTAATTTGTTTAAGGAGTCATCATATTCTCCCTGATACTGAGCTTTTACAGTAATTCCATATTCATTTTCATCGTTAAATTTCTTAACTAACGTGTCAATCGCCTGTCCATTGACACCGCCCATAGAATGCCAGAAGGAGATTTCTGTGCCGTCTACTTCAGAAGCGTCTGCCATGGAAAATTCTTCTGTAACCTCTGTCTGTTGGGTTTCTTCTGTTTTGCCTTCTGTTTTATTTTCTGTTTCTGTAGTTTTGTTTCCTCCGCATCCCGCCAGAGTTCCCATTATCATTGTTCCCGCTAAAATCACTGAAATTATTTTTTTCTTCATTCTTTTTCCCTTTCTTTGTCAGCCTTTTACTGCTCCTGCGAACATTCCTCGAATAAGCTGTTTCTGTCCTACAATAAAAATCGATATTGAAGGAATAATTACCATTACCACACCTGCAATCATCAGTGTAATTGACTGAGAGTCTACACTGTCCAGCATACTGATACCAATCTGTACAGTTCTCATTTCATCAGAACCTGTTACCAGCAATGGCCACATATACATATTCCATGCATTGATAAAGGTATAAACACCCATTGCTCCAATTGCTGATTTTGTAAGAGGTATCAAAATTCTTACTATAAACTTCAAGTTGCTGCACCCATCCAGTTTCGCAGATTCGTACAGAGAAATTGGAAATGTGCTATAAAACTGCCGGAACAGGAAAATTCCCATTGCCGATGTCAGATAAGGTACAATCAATACGGAATATGTGTCTAACATACCCAGCTGACTTACGGTAAGATAGTTGGAGATAATCGTTGCTTCTCCCGGAACCATCATCGTAGCCATAACAACCATAAATAACACGCCTTTTCCTTTAAATTCTAAGAAGGAGAAGGCAAAGGCAGCCAGGGAGCAGGTAATAATCTGCCCCAGTGTAATACAGGCTGCCATAACAAATGAATTGATAATAAAGCGTAGTAAGGGGACACTTGTAAATGCCTGTTTGAAGTTTTCAACGGTCGGGTTTTTCGGAAATAAATTCATATCCATGGTAAAGAGTTCCCCTGAGGGCATAAATGCAATGCTTACTGCATATAAAAGAGGAATTAACACGATAATTGCTGTCACTATGTTAATCAATACTCTTATTCCTATATGAATTCTTCTTTTTCGTAAAGCCTTTGTATTTATCATGGTTTTCCTCCTTTCTTTTCTATGCGGAACATTACCAGTGTAATGAGCATTACAATAAAGAATAAAATTACAGACTGTGCTGCTGCGCTTCCAAAACGGTAGTTAAAAAAAGCATCTCTGTAAATAGAATATACGATAACATTTGTGGTTTCGTTTGGTCCTCCTTCTGTGAGGATTTTAATTTGACCAAAGGACTGAAATGCCTGAATAATGTTTACCACTAACGTATAAAACATAATGGGAGACAATCCCGGCAAAGTAAGATGGAAAAATTGCTGTACACCGCCGGCTCCGTCTACAGAAGCTCTTTCGTAAATGGTGTTGTCAATATTTCCAAGTCCCGCTGAAAAGTACAAAAAGTTAATTCCGCTGTTCAACCATGCTGTGAGAATTGCCACACAGTACAACGCCGTTTCCGGATTGCTCAGCCAGTTAATATCAAGCCCTAAAAGCTTATTAACAATTCCCACGGAAGGATGGAGCATCAGCTTAAAGATTAAAGCTGCAGAGCTGGACGCAATTGCCATTGGCAATGCATAAGCGGTACTGAAAAAGCGAATTCCGGGAAATGCCTTATTACACAGCACTGCGGTAATCAGCCCTAAAAGCATACTGCCCACAACAACAATTCCTACAAAAATTAAAGTTACTTTTAAACTGTTTAGAAAAGATGGTGATGTCAATAATTCTTTGTAGTTCTCAATGCCTACAAAAAGTTTTGCATGTCCCATCTTATCTGTCTTATAAAAGCTCAAATAAATGGTCTTAAAAAATGGATAAAATAAAAATACTGCGAAAATCAGCATACACGGCAATAAATATCCATAAGGGGATAAACTGCCTTTTTCCTTTTTATTCATGAACGAAATCCTCCTTATAGAACAAGTTTTCCTGTGTATCCATGTCAAAAGCATAAAGCTTTTCTGTATCAAAATAGAGATTAATATTTTCTCCCCTTTTCGTCTCATTCTCCGGATTTAAGCGTACTGCCTGATTTCTTCCCTGCGCCTGAAAGTACAAAACAACCTCTGCCCCTAAAAGTTCTCTGGCAATCACTTTCTCTTCCAGACCTACACTGTTTTTCTCAAATCCTCGTCTTTTCGCTTCTTCGTATTCGTAAATATCCTCCGGACGAATTCCCAGAATTACTTTTTCGCCATTTTTTTCTCTCTGGAGAATTTCTCCTTTTTTTCCATCCAGGTAAACCTTCTTTCCCAGCTCATTCCCTCCCAGATAGAGAAGCGTACGTCCTTCCTCAACTGCTACCCATGCCTCAAAAAAGTTCATAGACGGTGCTCCGATAAAACCGGCTACAAACAGATTTGCCGGATTATTATAAATTTCTGCCGGCGGTGCAACCTGCTGCACAAATCCATCTTTCATTACCACAATCTTTGTTCCCAACGTCATTGCCTCTGTCTGATCGTGTGTCACATAAATAATCGTTGTTTCCATTTCTCTGTGAAGCTTTGCCAGTTCAATACGCATCTGCGTACGAAGCTTTGCATCCAGATTAGACAATGGCTCATCCATTAAAAATACTTTTGGTTTTCGAATAATTGCACTTCCCATTGCCACTCTCTGTTTCTGTCCCCCTGAAAGTGCACTGGGTTTTCTATCCAACAAATGTTCAATCTCCAAAATTTTTGCCACTTCATGAACTCTTTTTTTAATCTCTTCTTTCGGAACTTTTCTGATTTTCAGTGCATAAGCCAAATTTCCATAAACTGTCATATTCGGATAAAGAGCATAATTCTGAAACACCATGGACATTTCTCTGTCCTTTGGTTCACAATAATTACTGAATTCCCCATCTATGTAAAGCTCTCCGTCTGAAATATCCTCAAGTCCTGCTATCATACGAAGGGTTGTAGATTTTCCACAGCCGGATGGCCCTACTAAAATCACAAATTCTTTATCCTGTATTTCCAGATTTACATTTCTGACTGCATACTGTTGGTTTTCATATATTTTTGAAACATTTTTCAATGTGATTTCTGACATCATGTTTCTCCTTCCTTTTTCAGCAATCTGAACGCTAGTATAAAGGAAATCTAAAAGATGAACTATCATACTTTTGAGAAATACACGTAAAAAAGGTGTAAAACCATTAGAATATCTAATGACTTTACACCTTTCATTTAGCCTTTTACCGCACCGGCAGCTACACCTGCCAGTATGTATTTCTGGAAGAATATGTAAATCAATACTGTTGGTATCATAATTACAATAATTCCTGCAGCCAGCGTCTGCCAGGAACCTTCCTGTGCGTTGGCATAATCCATTAAGAAAGTAGTTAATGTCCGCAATTTGTTCTTAGGCATATATAAATATGGAATATACATATCATTGATAATGGAAATTGATTTTATAATCACCACTGTCGCAGTTGCCGGAGCTAAAAGCGGGAAAATAATCTTTCTAAACAGCTGGAAATAGCTGCATCCGTCAAGGAGCGCACTCTCATCTAAAAATACAGGCAAAGTAGAGATAAATTGTCTGTAAATATATAACTGCATCAAATCAGATGCAACATATATAATAATCGGTGCTCCAAGAGTATTATATAAATTTAATCCTGTAATAATTTTAAAACGGGCAATTTCTGTTACAAATGTAGGAATTAACATTCCAAGAAAGAACAGTGCCACAATTACCTTTTTCATTCTGAACTCAAATCGTTCTAAAATGAATGCTGTCATTGTTCCAAACATGACATTGAAAATCAAACTGATTACCAGAATAATTCCTGTATTTTTAAATCCCAATAAAAGATATTTATTGGCAAATACTTCTTTAAAGTTATCAAAGGTAATTCTGGAAAACTCAGGAAGCAGCAATGGTGATGTGTTTACCATATCTGCCTTGGTTTTCAGTGACGCAAAAAGTGTCAGCAAGATAGGCGCAAGCACAATAAATACCATGGTAATACCCACTGCCTGTTTTAAAATTTCAATTCCGATTCTTTTTGTCTTGCCTTTTCTCATTTCACCTTTTCCGCCTTTCTTCCGATATGGAGAATTTTATTCTGTATAAGATAAATCACCACAATGAGTACCATGATTGCCACAGCCATGGTGGAAGCAAGGCCAAAGTTATTAAAGGTAAATGCCGTCTTTATCGTATGTAACGTAAAGGTTGATGATGCGTATCCCGGACCTCCTGCTGTCATAACAAACGGAATATCAAATACCTGAAGTGCACCTCGAATGTTATCAAACAACACGAAGTCCACCATCAGCTGAATGGATGGCACCTGAATATAACGGAAAATATGCCAGGAATTTGCCCCGTCCATTGCCGCAGCTTCCATAATTTCATTTGGCACTGACTGCAGTGCAGCCATGAATAAAACAGTATGATAGCCACTGAAACGCCACAAAGATACAAATGCCAGAACAAAGTTTACAATCTTTTCATCAGAAAGCCAGTTCCTGATAAATCCTTCTAAATGAGCAAATTCTAATATAGAGTTAAACGCTCCGTTTACAGGAGAAAAGAAATAAGAAAATGCATAGGCAATTGCTACTCCATTGATGATATATGGCAGGAATACAATTGTTTTATATGCCTTTGCTGCTCTCATTTTTGATGTCAGCATCACTGCTACCATCAACTCTATAGGAATAAACAATAAATGCGCCGCAAAGTAAACACCGTTATTCCTAAGAGATGTCCATAAATCCTTATTCTGAAACATGGATATATAGTTGTCAAAACCTATAAAGTCACTGGAGCTTGAATATCCATCCCAGTTTGTAAAGCTCATTCGTATTAAGTCTGCGCAATATTTATCATAGGTCTTACAAGATATTCTTCAAATGAACTTTGAAATCGTACTGTATTCTCTTTAAATTCATCAATTTCAAAAGCTGCCAGAGCATAATTCCCTTGAAAAAATCCCCCTTTTTTTGAAGGAACTGCACGTCCTAATATCATTTCCTTTAAAAGAGCTTCTTCTTCCTTTTTCCCACTATATAAAGGTTCATCATCTTCTTTGATAACAGGGTTAATCTTTTTTATTAATTCTGTAATTCCTTTTGCACTGATATCTTCTTTCAGTACATAATCAAATGCCCCCAGTTTAAAAGCGCTCCGCACCAGACTGAAATCATCATATCCACTTAATGCTACCATCTGCGGCTTTTTATCCATTTGATTAATATGCTCCATCAGACTGATTCCATCCATAACAGGCATTTTCATGTCTGTAAACACCAATTCTATCTGTTCTCTCTTTAATATTTGAAGCGCTTGCTCTCCATTTTGTGCATCTCCTGCAATTTCATACCCCAATTCATTCCAATCCACAATTGTGTGTAAAGTTGCTCTGATTAAAGCATCATCATCTACAATTAATAGTTTTTTCATTTTACTTTTCCACCGCTTTCTTCCTCAATGCAATTTTTATCTTTGTATAAAAACCTTCTCTACTCTCTATAGAAAACGTACTGTCCTTCCCATAATTTAACTGTAATCTGGTATAAACATTCCTGATACCAATACTATAATTATCTTCCTTTTCTTCCTGACTGAAAATCCGTTCTTTTTGTGATTCTGAAATTCCTTTTCCATTATCCTCTACTGTTAAGTAAATCCATTCCTGTTCTTCGTATACAGATACTTTAATTACCCCTATGTCCTCTTTCTCTGTAAAGGCATGAACAATAGAATTTTCTACTAAAGGCTGCAGAATCAATCTCGGAATCTGATAGTTCAGGCATCTTTCATCCACATCCTTTTCAAATTGAAAACCATCGGAATACCGAATACTCATAAGGAAAATAAAACTATCCAGCATCTCCAGTTCTTCTTTAATTGTATAGGTACTCTGGTTGCTCCGAAAAGAACAAGATAATATTTTTATCAAAGCCTCTGCCATTTTCCGAATTCCCTCAAATCTGGAAACCTGTGCCATAAATCGAATAGAGCTTAAAGAGTTTACCAGAAAATGTGGATTTATCTGCGACTGTAAAGCTTTCATTTCTGCCTCTTGCTTCTTTAACTGCTGCTGCTCATTCTCTTTAATCAATATCTTCAGCTGCCTTACCATTTGGTTAAAGGAATGTATCATGACACGAATTTCTGATTGTCCCTTTGGTGCAATATGCACGTCTAAATTTCCTGTCTGTACTACTTTTAAACCTTGGATAATATCATTAACATAATACTTGCTGTACGCAAAAAAGCTCCTGTTATTTTCCTTTCCCGAACCACGTTCACAACACGCCACTTTGTGCCCGTTACTGACCTGGCTACTGCTACATAAGATTTTCCTGTCTCATCTTCTTTGAACTTATATTGTCCTTCATCAATTTTCCTGTCTTTAATAAGAGCTGCTTTTCCTGCCGGATCATATAAAACCTGATTTTTCTCATTTAACAATATAGTATTTCCAATTGCGTCATCTTTCATATCTGATTTTATAATTTTTTCTAAATCAGACACAACGATTAGCATAGCGGTCTCAATGCGCCCGGAATGATCTACTCGGATATCAGGAGCAATAACCACTGCAATATAGAAAGGATTTTGTCCATATTTTGATAGCGTAATCTTTTTATTAAAACTTCCTACAGCTACCTTGTTCTTGTTTTCCAATGCCTGAGCATACCAATCCTCTCCCTTAATTTCAGCCATGGAAATGGAAAAATCCTCTTTTAAGTTGGTATAATTTCCACTCTTCATAAAAAAAGTTGCTGCAGCAATATCTTCTATAGGACACATAGCAAAATTAAAGTATCTGTCTAACTCCTGTGACAATACCCTCTTTTTCTCTATATCATAAGTATCCGTTTTTGCTGCCACCTTCGTAATTGTGCCATCATTTACATATAAAAAATGAGATAACCTCAATGAGGCATCTTGAATTTCATTTTCCAAATTCATGCACATATTTTTCTGCACACGCTCAATATTTCGTATAGCAGAATCTTCCATCATTTGACGAATAATAAAAATCGCAGCAATGAATACAATAAGAATCGGAATTACAATTAAAACTATAAAACTGCGATAATAAATACCTTTCAACTTATATTGCTTTATCTTCTTCAAGATATTCCCCCCATAGTAAATAAAATTTAAAAATCCTCCCAGGTCAGCGAACCAAACCACTCACCGGGAGGTGTATCTGTAACGCACTATGAAATGCGTTTTTTCATTTCTGCCACTTCATGCTTCAGCTTTTCCATGTCAGAAATTAAATAATTTACTTTAATCTGATATGCTAATTGACTATCTGTCACTTTGTTATTTTCATCTAGCTTCTGAACCAGATTGCAATAATTTTCCGCCAGTAAAGATATATTTTTATCTGTTACATTTTCAATATGAAGCCTTATATCCTTTGTTTCTTCTTTTAATCCTAGGATATCCTCTTTCATGTCGGTCATGTCCTTTTTCATGCCGGTCATGTCCTTTTTCATGTCGGTCATGTCCTCTTTCATGTCGGTCATGTCCCTTTTCATGTCAGTCATGTCCTTTTTCATGTCGGTCATGTCCTTTTTCATGCCGGTCATGTCCCTTTTCATGTCAGTCATTTCTTTTTTCATATCAGTTATATCTTTTGTAATGGTTTGCAATGTTCCAAGCATTGCGTCAATCTTCGTATCGTTCATACTGTACCTCCTAATAACTATAATAATATAGATAATGGAATAAGCTTAAATGATGCGGTATACGATATTGAATAGCTTACCATTGCAGATATTTTAGCATGGAGAGATTTGAAAATCCATTGACATTGTTCCCAAAAAAGCATAGACTGTATTCTATGGATTTTTGTGTATTTTTCCGAGTAGATTTCATTTTCAAAAACGAGTATACTAAAAGCAAGAAATAAAACCAAAAAAAAGACAGCGACTTTTCAGTCCTGTCTTCTTCTATTCTCATCTCTTATTTATCATAGTTAAAAATGCTGTGATAATATTTATCTTCCTTATCATTCAAGCCAAATGGTACAATTTTTGACATTCCCATCATATAATCATGAAATTTTTCCTTAAAACTTTTTTTGTTATTTACTACGTTTGCTTTTGCTTCCATAGTGATTGCCTCTTTTCCTTTTCAATTAAAATATATTTATTTTTTACAATGCCTATGATAGCACCTTCTGTTTCATTCATCAATATGCCTAATAACACTTCTCCCTTTTGACTTTTCGCACTTCAACGTAGTAATATGCTCAAAATTATTTTTTCCGATTCAACACTTTTTTTCCCTTGTTTTTTATGCATTTTACTTATTTTTTCTCTTTTGTCTTATCATACTAAAGAGCATTTTGGAATCTTAGTTCTATTCCTATATTTATTTTCATATCTTATACTTACTACAAAAAGGCAGGTACTTATTCTATGTTTTCCTACACACAACTTATTAATCCTTCTGTCCCATTAGCATTTGATTATATACCGGACCGTCTTGTAACTGCACATATTCCCTTTGCGCCTTCTGTCAATGAGGAGCGTAAAATGCTGCATATAGACGCTGCCAAAGCAGCAAAATCCTTGTTTGAGCAGGCTTCTTTCGATCATCTTTCTCTTGTAGGTGTTTCCGGATATCGTTCCTATTTAAGCCAAAAACAACTGTACGAAAATGCAATAAAAAGAAATAGTACGGCTGTGGCAGCTCCGGGAACCAGCGAACACCAAAGCGGTCTTGCACTTGATGTCTCCTGTTCTTCTTTGAATTTTGAATTAGAAGAAAGTTTTTGTGATACAAAAGAAGGAAAATGGTTAAAAACACACGCTCCTATTCATGGCTTTATTCTACGATATCCCAAACGCAAAGAACACATTACCGGATATCCATTTGAACCATGGCATATCCGCTTTGTCGGAAAAACTCTCTCCCTCTACCTTTCTCTTACCGGTCTTACTTTAGAGGAATACCACGGAATGAAGTCAACACAAACCTTTTAATTTTTTTACAAAGGTGGTATAATAATTGCACGAAATGCAATCGAAACTGATTGCACTAAATGCAAAGGAGCACTATGATATGAGAGCTTTAAATCTGACATTATTGACTGATTTATATGAACTGACTATGATGCAGGGATATTTTAAAAACCCTACAGACCAAATTGTTGTTTTCGATGCCTTTTACAGGAAAAATCCCTGTGGTGGCGGTTATGCTATTGCAGCAGGACTGGAACAGATTATTGAATATGTACGTGATCTCCATTTTTCTCCGGATGACATTGATTATTTAAAAAGTCTAAAAATTTTTGACACAGACTTTCTGGAATATTTAAGAGGCTTCCATTTCACAGGTGATATTTATGCTGTTCCTGAAGGAACTGTAGTTTTCCCAAGAGAACCTCTCTTAAAAGTAATTGCACCTGTTATGGAAGCTCAGTTAATTGAAACTGCTGTTTTAAATCTGCTGAACCACCAAAGTCTCATTGCCACAAAGGCTTCTCGTGTTGTTTACGCTGCAAAAGGCGATGGAATTATGGAATTTGGGCTTCGCCGTGCTCAGGGACCTGACGCAGGACTTTATGGTGCAAGAGCAGCTGTCATTGGTGGATGTGTGGGAACTTCCAATGTCCTTACAGGTCAAATGTTCCAGGTTCCCGTAAAAGGAACTCATGCTCACAGCTGGATTATGAGTTTTCCTGATGAATATACAGCTTTTAAAACTTACGCCCAACTTTATCCCAACGCCTGTATTCTCTTAGTCGATACCTATGATGTTTTAAATTCCGGCGTTCCTAATGCCATCCGTGTCTTTAAGGAAATGCGAGAATCCGGTATTGATTTGAAAGGTTATGGAATTCGTATTGACAGCGGAGATTTGGCATATCTGTCCAAAAAAGCCTATAAAATGTTAGCTGATGCCGGTTTTGAAGATGCAATCATTTCCGCTTCCAGTGATCTTGATGAATATTTAATTGAAAGTTTAAAAGCCCAAGGTGCAAAAATTAATTCCTGGGGAGTCGGAACAAACCTGATTACCTGCAATGATAACCCGGCTTTTGGTGGTGTTTACAAATTAGCTGCTATTAAAAATAAAGACGATGCCGATTTTATACCTAAGATTAAACTTTCTGAAAACATCGAAAAAATCACAAATCCCGGAAATAAAACAATTCAGCGAATTTACGATAAACACACCGGTAAAATACGTGCCGATTTAATCTGTATGGAACACGAAGTATTTAATCCTGAGGAAGATATGATTATCTTTGATCCTATTGCCACATGGAAAAAGACAAAAATTTCGGGAGGTTCTTATATCTTAAGAGAACTCCTTGTACCTGTTTTCTTAAAAGGAGAATGTGTTTATACCTCTCCTTCTGTAATGGAAATTCAGGAAATCTGCCGTAAAGAATTAAACACTTTATGGGATGAAACAAGACGTTTTGCCAACCCACAGGAAGTTTATGTAGATTTGTCTGATGAACTTTATCAGATAAAATCAGACCTGTTAAAAAAAGTCGGACAGGCTTCTATTGAATAAAAAAAGAAAATCAGCCATAAGCAGTCATTCACATTCCTATACTGTCTTATGGCTGAAATTTTTATATTACTATTGCTCCATTTGTCTCCCCAAAAATCCGGCTGCCGTCTGTGCCAGCTTGGGTTCTGTATCTGTGAACTTACGTCCACCCTCTTTTTCCAAAATAATCACTGCGCCAACAGCATCTCCTGCACAGGTGATTGTCCATACTGCCTGAGAGGCATATTCCATCTTATCTCCTTCAATAATTCTGATAAATTCTTTTTTTTCTGTAACACAGATGTTTTTTCTATTTGAAATCAATTCTTCCAATTCCCTGTTAATAATTTTCTGCTCATATTCTCGCCATCCGTTTCCCGCTGCAGCAATAATCTGATCTCTGTCTGCAATACAGGCAATACAGCCTGCTGCCTGTGCCAATGCTTCTGTATACTCCTTTGCAAAAGTATTTAATTCGCCGATAGGAGAATATTTTTTTAAAATAATCTGCCCTTCTCTATCTGTAAAGATTTCCATTGGATCACTTTCTCTTATCCTTAAAGTTCTTCTAATTTCCTTTGGAATTACTACTCTGCCTAAATCATCAATCCTTCTTACAATTCCTGTTGCTTTCATTAAAAAATTCCTCCATCTGTTAAAATTTCCATTTCTGGAAATAGTATCTGTATATGAAGAAAATATTATGCACAGATACTTTACAATATTTCCATTCTATCCTAAAATACCTCATAGAATACAGTAATTTAACTCTATTAACAGAAAGGATATTTTCTCTATGACATCAAAACTTTTATTTTTTGATATAGACGGCACATTGATAACAGAAGGTCCCGGCATCATGCCTGAAAGTACAAAGCTTGCACTGAAAAAAGCCCGTGAAAACGGACATCTTCTTTTTATCAATACGGGAAGAACCAAAGCCAGTCTTCCTAAAAAAATAACTGATTTGAACTTTGACGGTTATGTGTGCGGCTGTGGAATAAATATTTTCCTTCATGACAAAGAATTATTTTCTCGTAAACTCACAAATGAGTTCTGCAAAAATCTCGTTTACAAATTGCGGGAACAGAAAATTTCTGTTCTTTACGAAGCCTCCCATGCAATCTACTTTGACCATACTTTACCTAATGCAGAACAGTGGATTGATGCGGCTGAACAACTTTTTCACATCAAAGGCGAAAATATTGAAGATATCTTGCAAAGTGAAGTTCTTACTTACGATAAGCTTCTTGCAATACTTCCACCCACACCGGAAAATGAAGAATTAAAGTCTTACTTGTCTCAACACTTCCAATGCATTGACCGTTCTAATTATATGTATGAAATCATTCAAAAAGGTTTCTCAAAAGCAAGCGGAATTGATTTTCTCTGTGAATATTTGGACAAGTCCAAAGAAGATTGTTACGTTTTCGGTGACAGTGAAAACGACAGATCTATGCTGGAAGCTGTTCCAAACAGCATCGCTATGGGAAATGCTCCACAACCTATTAAAGAAATTTGCTCTTACGTTACTTCTTCTGTCGAAGAAAATGGTATTTACAAAGCCATGGAACATTTTGGACTTATTTAAAAAATAATAAAAAGCAGATAAGACTTCATCCACAAAAGGATTTCGTTTTATCTGCTTTATCCACATTTTCTTATCTTTCTGCACATCTTATGCCGGCATAGGCATTACAAAGAAATACATAACAATAAAATGACAAATACTTCCTCCCATTACGAAAAGATGAAAAATTTCATGTGAACCAAAATTTTTATGATGAGAATTAAAAATAGGAAGTTTCAACGCATAAATGATTCCTCCGACTGTATAAATAATTCCTCCGGCCAAAAGCCAGCCAAACCCCGCTGGCGAAAGGGAATGTAAAATAGGTACAAAAGCAAACACACACAGCCAACCCATTCCAATATATATGACAGAAGAAAACCACTTGGGACATGTAATCCAACAAGCTTTTACAATAATTCCAATAATTGCAGTAATCCATACAGCCGCACACAACAGTAATCCTGTTTTTCCTTTGAGAACAATTAAACAGACCGGTGTATAGCTGCCTGCGATTAAAATAAAAATCATAATATGATCCAGCTTACGAAGTCTTCTGTTTACCTTTTCTGTTGAGTCTACGGTATGGTAAATGGTACTTGCTGCATACAATAAAATCATACTCAATATAAAAATACTCATAGCAATTATGTGTATATAATCCGGTTCTCTTGCGGCTTTCCAAAGCAATGGCAATCCAGCCAAAATTGCCATTATACATCCAATAAAATGAGTTATTGCGCTTCCGGGATCTTTGATTTTTTGTTTCATGTCAGTCACTCCTTTGCTTTTATACATACTATTATATGATATTTTATATATTAAATTCACACATCGTAGTATTATTTATTTTT